>CAXREJ010000031.1:0-71322 GCA_964229765.1 Bdellovibrionales bacterium
AGAATAGAGAATAGAGAATAGAGAATAGAGAATAGAGAATAGAGAATAGAGAATAGAGAATAGAGAATAGAGAATAGAGAATAGAGAATAGAGAATAGAGAATAGAGAATAGAGAATAGAGAATAGAGAATAGAGATTAGAGATTAGAGATTAGAGATTAGAGATTAGAGATTAGAGATTAGAGATTAGAGATTAGAGATTAGAGATTAGAGATTAGAGATTAGAGATTAGAGATTAGAGATTTTCTTTTATAGAACATCAAGACCACTTTTAACAAACCGATAAGTAACTTGATAATAGACCTTCAATGCTCGCAGTAACTAAGATTAAATACCTTCACCACAAAAAGGAATGATTATGATAACTGTCAAAAAAACTAAAGACTGCGGGAACTCCCCCAAAAACAACCTTGTTGCAAATCTCTTTGTAGCCCTAGTGACTCAAAACAAAAATCTACTGAAGTCTTACATCAAACCTAACTTTACCTGCATTAACTCCTCAGAACAAAGCCTTGAAGAAAGCCTTGAAAACCAAACCTTTTACAACTTTAAACCAATTAAAAAAGGGACTCTTCATGTTCTAAACATTACCAGTCACGGAAAATTCGCTGCCGCCAATGGAAAAATACAATTTTCCCCTAAGAAGTTTGCATACGTTTCAGCTTTTTTCGAGTTCAATTCTGCCTCGGCCAAAGCTCTTTCTCAAGTACACCTCTATGAAAGTCACAATAATTAATTAAAAGCTCACAAGACCAAACGAAGGAGATTGAGACAATGCGACACTCCCAGAGGCCCCGATTCACCTTCAAAGAGCCCAATAGACACTGAAAATTTCATAACTCTGAATTGAGTTTTAAAATAGAAACCAAAAACTATTGGATTTAGGATGTAAACGTAGCAACCAGCACCACGCCTTCTACAGAATTGTTTTACAATTAATTTTTTTCGACTTGAATGAAGTCTAGCTCAACAGGAGTGGGACGACCAAAGATACTCACAGAAACTTTAACTTTTGCTTTTTCTTCATTGATCTCTTCGACCACACCATCAAAGTTACTAAATGGTCCGTCAATAACAGTCACAGACTCACCAACATCAAAAGTAATATGTGGTCTCGCTTTTTCAGTTCCTTCAACCATTTGCTTTGTGACTTTTTCAACTTCAGCCTGAGGTACGGGCTGGGGATGTTGACCACCAATAAAGCCCGTCACTTTCGAAGCCGATTTAACTAAATGCCAAGTCGTATCCGTCATTACCATATTGACAAATATATATCCTGGGAAAAACTTTCTGGCTCGAGTCTGCTTTTTACCTTTAATTAACTGAACAACGTTCTCTGAGGGAACAAGGATATCACCAAAATACTCTTGCATATTTTTAGTGCTTATTCTTTCTTCAATAGCGGTCTTAGCCACATTTTCACAACTAGTTTGAGTATTGACTATGTACCATTTTTTTTCTTGTTCCACTGAATAAACTCCTTAACTCAGTTCAATAATCGCTTGAATGACTTGGCTGGAAAAGTAGTCAAAAAGACCTAGCATAATCCCAGTAAAAATCATGAAAAAACAAACAAACACAGTCAGTGCTGTTGTTTCCTTTTTAGAAGGCCAGACAACTTTACTAATCTCGACAATCACTTCATTAGCCCAACTTTTAACTTTTTCAGAAGAAACTAAAAAGATAAAAAAGACAATACCCACAGCTATAGGTAAAAGATTATTCACAAGCTCAGAGTCCGTTAAACGGGCATAAGTTCCCCATGAACTCCCTAAAAGAGTGTTAAGGACCTTCACCGTGTACCCCACCATAAAGGCGGCACAAACAAAACTAACCATCATGATTTTATTTATCGTCTTTTCCATAACCTCTTCTTTAAAAAATGGCAGGGCAGGAGGGACTCGAACCCCCAACCAACGGATTTGGAGTCCGTTACTCTACCAATTGAGCCACTACCCTATTGCCAAAAGTTTACGAAAAGACTTAGATAAATCAGACTTTTCGTCAACTTTCATTAGCGAGAGACCAATGTAATCCTCTTTTATTAACAAAAAAAGGTCTCCTTGGGAAGAGACCTTTTTAATAATCCTAAATTATTTCAATCTGTTCAGATTACTCAGTGATTTCGGTAACAACTCCGGCACCAACCGTACGTCCACCTTCACGGATCGCGAACTTAAGTCCTTTTTCCATGGCGATTGGAGCAATAAGCTCAACGCTCATTTCGATTTGGTCACCAGGCATAACCATCTCAGTTCCTTCTTTCAATGAACAAACACCTGTTACGTCTGTTGTTCTGAAGTAGAACTGAGGACGGTAGTTTGTAAAGAAAGGAGTATGACGTCCACCTTCTTCTTTAGTTAGGATATAAGACTCACATACAAACTTTTTGTGTGGAGTGATTGTTCCAGGCTTAGCAAGGACCTGACCACGCTCAACGTCTTCTTTCTTAGTACCACGAAGTAGACAACCAGCGTTATCTCCCGCCATACCCTCATCAAGAAGCTTACGGAACATTTCAATTCCAGTCACAGTTGTTTTAGTAGTCGGACGGATACCAACGATCTCAATTTCCTCACCCACTTTAACAATTCCACGCTCAATTCTTCCAGTAACAACAGTACCACGACCAGAGATAGAGAAAACGTCCTCGATAGGCATCAAGAAAGTCTTATCAACATCACGCTCAGGCTCAGGAACAGTTGCATCAACAGCATCCATAAGCTTCATGATAGCTTCTGTACCCATTGGTCCGCTATCACCCTCAAGGGCTTTAAGAGCAGAACCACGAATGATAGGAATATCGTCTCCAGGGAATTCGTATTTATTTAAAAGTTCACGAATCTCAAGCTCTACAAGCTCAAGAAGTTCTTCATCATCAACTTGATCACATTTGTTCAAGAAAACAACAAGAGCTGGAACTCCAACCTGACGAGCCAAAAGAATGTGCTCACGAGTTTGAGGCATAGGTCCATCAGCAGCAGAAACAACAAGGATTCCACCATCCATCTGAGCCGCACCAGTGATCATGTTCTTAACGTAGTCAGCGTGTCCAGGACAATCAACGTGAGCATAGTGACGGTTGTCAGTCTCGTACTCAACGTGTGCTGTAGAGATTGTAATCCCTCTTTCTCTTTCTTCAGGGGCTTTATCGATTTGATCGTAAGCCATGGCTACACCAGTACCACTTTTCTCGTGAAGAGTTTTTGTAATTGCTGCGGTTAGAGTTGTCTTTCCATGGTCAACGTGGCCAACAGTACCAATATTCACATGGGGTTTTCCTCTATCAAATTTCTCTTTAGCCATTTATAGCCTCCTGAAAACTATATTTAATTTATATTTCGTATTTAATTAAACGCCTTTAACTACCTAATCAATAAAAAAATTGCCTCTCCACGTCAGCAAATGGTGCTGATGGAGAGAATCGAACTCTCGACCTCACCCTTACCAAGGGTGTGCTCTACCACTGAGCCACATCAGCATGATCCCAGAGTCCCTCCATAAACAGAGACAAAATTTAAAAATTGGAGCGGGAGACGGGTCTCGAACCCGCAACATTCAGCTTGGAAGGCTGACACTCTACCAATTGAGTTACTCCCGCCCTTGAAGGAACACTTCCTTGATCCTTGGGACTCTGCTTGCCACATTTAAGCTCCCACCTAAAGTTCCAGAAACACTGGATAAAAGCAAGACCAAAGAAAAAATCGATGGCTCCTCATTTTTCAGCAACTCTCGCTGCCGAAGGGCCAACACTGCTAACAGTGTTTTTCCAAATAATCCACCTTAAAAAATGGTGGAGGAGAGAGGATTCGAACCTCTGAAGGCTAAGCCAGCAGATTTACAGTCTGCCCTCGTTGACCGCTTGAGTACTCCTCCTCAAACCACTAAGACTCTAACAAATTGAAGCCTAAGGCAAATTATTTGGAAAATCTGCGAAAAATTTAAGACACAAGTTATGGAACTTAATGTCATAAATGGTGCTGAATGAGGGACTCGAACCCCCAACCTATTGATTACAAATCAATTGCTCTACCAATTGAGCTAATTCAGCGCTCTCACAGACTAACCTGAGATGGAGGGTTTAAAGAAAACAAAGTATGAAGTCAATCTTAAAGATAACGTGACCGAGTCATTTCATAGGCGCTTAACGCAAACGCCACCGAAGCATTGTAACTCGATCCACCTTCTACCTGTGGAATGATGAAAAATTGATCACAAAAATTTTCCGTGGAAGAGCGGATACCACTGCCCTCAGAACCAACAATCAATACTGATTTTCGAGCCGCATTTTGCTGTGGCAAGAGAACATCGCCCTGCTCTTTTAAACCGTAGATCCAGTAACCTTGCTCCTTAAACCACTCTAATTGCGAACCGAAATGACAACTCTCCACAGGGACATGTTCCACCCCACCGCTGGCCACTTTGCAAACAACAGGAGTTAAATCCACACGCCTATTTTTGGGAATGAAAATACCATCAACACCAAGCAACCAAGAAGTTCTTAAGATGGAACCAAGGTTGTGTGGATCTTCAATACCATCAAGAAACACAACAAGGCTTTCTTCTTTTTGCGCGCACTCTTCACTCCACTGAGGACTGTTATTCATTTTTACAAGTACGCCCTGATGGCCCCCGGGAAGGGTGTTAAAAAACTTTTTACCCTTTTCTTTGAGTGGTATTTTCTTTTTTTTACAGAGATCAATAATGCTCTCATTATCCCTATGTTGACCCTCTAATATATTCACTTCATCGACCCATTGAGGCCGAACCTTTATGGCTTCAAAGCATGAATGAGTGCCAATCACTAATCGTTGAGTGTTTTTTTTATTCTTACTCAATTTAAGCCTTCCAGTATTTCTTTTGATCGAGTCAATGCTTCTCCAAGGGGAAGTTTTAATTTTTCTTGGTTAGATCGCACGAACAACTCCACCTCTTCGTTGTCGAAACTTCTTTTTCCAGCCACAACTCTCAGGGGTAGACCCAAAAGATCCGCATCCTTAAACTTAATCCCAGGTCTTTCTTTGCGATCATCCACAAACAATTCATAACCCATTTTTTCCATTGATCTCGAATAGACATCCACCCATTGAATGAGGCTTTCGTCCTCTGGATCAAGAAGACAAATGTGAACGTGAAATGGGGCCACACTCACCGGCCAAATGATTCCATTTTCATCATGATTTTGTTCTACAATCGCCTGAAGAGTTCTCGTCACTCCAACCCCGTAGCAACCCATCTCCACAAATTGAGCTTTACCGTTGTCATCTAAATAATGCAGATTCATTGGCTGAGAATACTTCTGTCCTAAATAAAAAATATGACCCACCTCAATACCTCTTTTTGCATCAAGGGCGTGTCCGCACTCAGGGCAATGATCTCCAGCTACAACTTGAACAACATCACTCTCTTTATCCACTTGGAAATCCCGGCCAGGAACTACGTTTTTCAAGTGAAATCCATCTTCATTGGCTCCAACTACAAATGAATTTAGGTGATTCAAAGACTTATCCATAACAATCAGACTATTAATACCAACGGGACCGCAACTACCAGGCATAGCACCAGTGAGTTCTTTAACTTCTTGATCTCCAAGTGGAAGCACTTCCCCACTGGCCTTCAAAACGGAGGACACTTTAACAAGATTGACTTCTCGATCCCCTGGAACAAGCAGTGTGGCTGTTTTCCATTTTTCATTTTCATCTTGGAATTTGACGAAAAAAGTTTTCACTAATTGAGACTCTAAAACGTTAAGAGACCTTGATAAGTCCGCAATTGTTTTCAATCCTGGAGTCGCAAACTTTTCAACTTTTAAATCAGTCCAAACAGAAGTGATCTCTTCCATAACTAAGGGTGCCGCCTCGACGTTGGCAGAATAACTACATGAAGGACAAACAAGCAGTTCGTCCATACCATTTTCCGCAATCACCTGAAACTCATTTGAAAGGTCCCCGCCAATAGCACCAGAGTCCGCCTTAACAACGGTGTACTCCACACCAAGACGATTAAATATATTATTATAAGCTTGCTTGAGACGTTCATAGGATGCCAGAGCCCCTTCACGATCCAGATCAAAGGTATAAGCATCTTTCATTATAAACTCACGCCCACGCATTAACCCAAAACGAGGCCTAATTTCATCGCGATACTTTGTTTGTATTTGGTAAACAGACTGAGGCAAATCCCTATAACTTTTAATGTCGTTGCGCACAAAGTCTACAACCGCTTCTTCATGGGTGGCCCCCAAACAAAATTCATGGTCATTTTTGTTTCTAAACTTTAAAAGCTCTGTCATCTTTGGCCAACGCCCAGACTCTTTCCAGAGACTTGCTGGCTGCACCATAGGCATTAAAATTTCATGACATCCCGCTTTAGATAACTCTTCTCGCAAAATATTTTCAAACTTACGAATGGATCTGAGTAAGAAAATTCCATAAGAAAAAATCCCGGGAGCAAGTTTTTTAGTATACCCCCCTCTCATGAGGAGACGATGACTCTCCATCTCTGCATCAGCTGGGTTTTCCCTTAATGTTTTAATTGATATTTCTGACCACTTCATCGGACACACCTTTTTATATTTTATCGTCGAAACACCCGATAGAATCATTGCTAATCGAATGTGCTCGTTCAAACCTGCATTATAATACCGCCAGAGCTTAGCAACAACTGGGAATTCATGATTAAAAGAGTATTACATATGCCCAATTCTAGGGGCTGTTGACAATCAATCTTAAATAATAAATTGCAACAACAGCCATTCCATCGAAAAGAGTTCCGCCTCATAAACAATAAACAAGCTTCAAACAAGGCTAATTATGACTCTTTAAAAAAATGAGAGGTAAAAAATACTTTAAGCCGCCGAAAAATAAAAAACGTCGGAACCCATGGCACCGACGTTTTTGTCTTCGTAAAAATTTCAAATTTAATTGTATTTAAGCATCCCACTCTTCAAGGGCTTTGTCATAACCATAAAAGATGATGATAAGGGCACGAGGACCAGCCTTGAGTTGTCCATTTTCTGACTTGAGACGCTGTCTATTGTTAAGATCCGGCAATTCATTGCTCCACCAGTAATCATCATTGATGAGGTTTTCATAGATTAAATGAGACTGCTCTTTTTTAATCCTAATACAACCGTGTGATTGCTGGGTACCCAATTTAGAATAGGCACTGGTTGATGTTCCATGGACAGCAAGCCCTGAACTCCTCCCAGATGGATAAATCAAATCAAAATAAAGTGAATGCCACATTCCATTGGAGTAACGACGTGAGTCTGATTTTGGATGATTGATTCTATAAATTCCCGTTGGAGTGTCGACATATGAACTACTATCAGCAGGAAAGTGTCCAGCACCACTGGAAACAGGCATTAGATCTGTGAGGACCCCATAACCATCAATAGCTGAACCATAATCTTTATTCAAAGGTGAAATAGCATCAGGAAAGGCCGGAGTTCCATTGTTTCCAGCAACATCATTGCGAATTCCCACAACGCGTCCATTTTGACGAACAAAAATCGGCTGCCCTTCTCTTGTTCTTTGAATCACTTTCATGTGTTGTGCAGGCACTTCATGGCTAGAGTTAAAACGAGATTGATAATCGACATTCACCACTATGAAAACATCAAACTCGTTCTCCAGTGTTGGTGTAATGTAAGAAGCCACAGATTCCCATGACAATTTGAAATTAAAAAAGCTGACCAATTGCTTTAAGAAGTTTTCTCCTGTTAATTCTGCATATTCTTCTGCAGACATAGTGATAACTTCACCGGCATCATTGGATTCAACAACGATTTCTCCGTTGATATATTTAGGCTGATCAATGTCTAATGCATTGGGATCCAATCCAAAACCCACTGATGAAAATAAACTGACGATAAGTAAAATGAAAGCTAACTGAATTCTCAAATTCCCCCCTATGTTTAGACTCTCTTTGCAACATTTAACAAAACATTACAAGAGTTCCCCCTTTAAATATTTGATACTATTCAAACTGTCATAGTCGTTTGTAAATCTTACTGTTTGACTCTTTTTTCCTATGAAGAAATACCAACGGTGCTCTATTGATTCTGAATTAGAAATTTCAGTGATTCAGCTTAATTAAATTAAAACAATTGTCCTCGGAAATAGCAGCCTCTAACTTCATTTTTAGCAAGAAGAACCGATACGAACAAAATAGTATAGAATGATGCAGACAATGAAGCTTAGAGCTTTTATTAAGAACCCCTGCTCTCATAACCATTCTTGATTGTTCATTAGCTTTTTTAAAAAGACTTTTAATTTATATAAATTCAATATAAGTTCCGAAAATATGAAGTTGAGAAAAGCCGTTTATGCAGGAAGTTTTGATCCCTTAACCAATGGGCATGTGTGGATTATCAAACGAGCCGTTCATCTTTTTGATGAATTGACCATTGCTATTGGTGTTAATCCTTCTAAAGATTACTTTCTGTCCGCTGAAGAAAGAGAGTCCAATATTCAGTCATTGATTGATGAAAACGACTGGGAAAACTGTAAAGTCGAAGTTAAAGTCATCAAAAACCAATATTTGGCAAAATTTGCTCAGACCAGTCACGCCTCTTGTCTTATTCGCGGAATCCGTAGTGAGGGTGATTTCAATTACGAATATGCTATGGCTCAGGCCAATAAACAATTAGCACCAGAAGTGGAAAGCATTTATATGATGCCGCCACCGGCTCTTGCCCAGATTAGCTCCTCTCTGATTAAGTCCATGATTGGCCCTGAAGGTTGGGAAGAAATGGTGCAGAACTATGTCCCACCAGCAGTATTTAACAGTATCAAAAAGAAAATTCCATGACCTTTTTACCTCGGGTCATTCTCTGCTACACCCTCCTCCTGTTCTTTCACAGTAGTGCGTTCTCCTCTATAGAACCACAAAGTGGTAAATTCCGTATGAGAGCCCGTGAGACCTACAATTGGCTCAAATTTGAAGGTCAGGGAGAAGAAGAAGTCTATAGAGGACTTTCCAACACCTTTAACCTCTTTTACGAAAAACCATTTAACTACTCTTATGGGCTGGCCTTTGGATCTCTGCTGAGTTCCTTATCTGCAAGCACGACTTTAACAGGACTTTCAAAAGATATTTTTATTTACTTTATTGGGTTTGAAACCAAAGTCTTTTTTCTCAACTTGGGTGGACATGGTTTTTTTGCTCGCCCAGGAGTTTTTTATCACCAAATTCAAAATGAGGGAGCCCGTGGCAACCTCGACGGAGTGTCTTTGTTAACTGGAGTTGGCTACGAGTTTTTGATCACAAAGTCCGTGAGTCTTGCTCCAGAACTTTCTCTAAGGTCAGGAGAAAGTGGTCCTTTTTCGTGGCAAGGGCTCACTTTTTCTCTTGGAGTTCACTTCTATCAATTGTAATTTTTTGGTTAGAACTTTACTAAGGCGACGACGCAGTCACAAAACTAGGAGCCTCACTAAAGCGGTATTAACCGAAGAATCTGTTAGACAAGTCTGTTAGGACTCAAGCTCAATACCAAAACCTTTTATTTTTCTGTGTAGATAGGAGCGCTCAAGTCCAATGGATTCTGCTGTTTTTGAGATGTTTCCATTGTTCTCATCAATTTTTTTGAGAATGTACTCTTTCTCAAACATCGCACGAGCTTCCCTGAAACTTCCTACCTCAGAAAAGCTGGAGCCGTTTTCTTTTTGATTCAAGCCCGCAAAGCTTAAGTCGTGCACATCCACCGTGTCTTCTGGAGTTAATATATAAATACGCTCAATAAAGTTTTTAAGTTCACGTACATTTCCAGGCCAGTCATGCTTTACAAGCTCCTTAACGGCTTTTGCAGAGAATTTCTTTTCTGGGTACCCACCACTTAGACAAGCCTTTTCACTGAAGTGAAAAACTAATGGTTCAATATCTTCCCTTCTGTCACGCAAAGAAGGTATGTCAAAGGGTACAACATGAAGTCTATAAAAAAGATCTTCTCGGAACAGACCTTTACTCACTAAGTCCTGAAGGTCCTTCGTGGTGGCAGCAATCACTCTAACATCAAGCTCAATTTGACGACTCCCTCCCACCCTTTGCACTTTGTGTTCTTCTAAATACTTTACTAGTTTGGCCTGCACAGACATTGTTAAATGATCAACATCATCGAGAAAAAGAGTTCCCTTGTCAGCTTGATCAAAAGCCCCCTTTCTCTCTTCAGAGTTACCAATCACAGCACCTTTTTCGTAACCGAACAACTCTCCTTCAATAAGATCTTCCGTTGTACGAGCGCATTTAAAGTCCACAAAAGATTGTCCAGCGCGTGGCGAAAGATAATGAATATTACCAGCAACAAGTTCTTTACCCACTCCTTGCTCACCTTTCACAAGGATCCAAGAATTTGTAGGAGCAATACGAGCAATCAGCTCTTTTATCTTTTTGGCCTCGTTGCTATTTCCAATAATAGCCATGTTCTGTCTTAATTTATTTAATAGACTGCCTTTTTCTTTGCGAATGGTCTGAACATCAATAAGGTTTTTTAACAAAATAGAAATCTTATCCATAGAAACCGGCTTTTCGACAAAGTCCCATGCACCAAGCTTTACAGCCTCAACCGCTGTTTCGATGGTGCCATGCCCTGACATTACAATGATGTCTGGCCTATTTTTAACGAGTGAAGAAACTTCTCTTAAAAGATCCATTCCATCCCTATCACCAGGCATCCAAATATCGAGTAAAACAATGTCAGGAGAAAATTTTGAAATTTTCTGAAGGCCTTCCTCAGCATTTTCCGCAGTATCTACAATATAACCTTCATCAGCCAATGAGGCTGAAAGTACTTCGCGAATGGGAGCCTCATCATCAACGACTAAAATTTTCTCTTTCTTGTATTCCACTGGAATCTCCTCGTCCTATAGAAGCGGTTTAAAAACTAAGTGACCTAAAGCTCTCAAAGAAATTGTTCATAGAAAGCCGACCAGGCCCCGTTGTAGAGTGGTTCCCTCTCATTGCAATGAAAAAGACGACACCCTTTAAACAGCTTTTAGGTTTTACACCAGCACAGCCCATCTGAGTAGAGCTAATATGGCTGGGAGTGTCTAAGTCTGGAGCCACACAAATGACTGAATTTAGGCTCTTTTATATGGCAACTCTAAAAGCACATGCAAACCTCGTGGTTCATTACGGCTTAAATGAACATAACCATTATGATCTTCGACGATCTTTTTCACAATGGTTAACCCCAAACCTGAGCCTCCTGGGCGCTTTGAATAATAAGGTTCAAACATGCGACGCATTTCTTCATCGCTGACAAATTTACCATTATCTATAACACTTAAACGAACAATGCCCTTTTCACTATCTAAAAACGTTTCCAACCTTATTTCCGGTTTTTCCGCTTCATTAGTGGCGTTGACGGCGTTTTCCACCAAATTAAATACAGCTCTCTTCAATTGCTCTGGATCAAAATAAAATTCTTTTAAATCATTATCCAAACTACCAACAAATCGAATACTACGATGAGCGTGTTCGTAAAAAGCCATCACTTTTTCGATCAAAGTATTTACATCTCCCAATCTTGCTTTTGTCTCTGGTAATCTTGCAAACTGACTAAACTCGTTGATCAAATATTTTAAAGAATCCGTTTGTTCAATGATCATATTAGTGCAAGTGGCAAAGGCCGGATCAGTGATTTCACTGGAAAACTTCTTTTGTAATCTTTGTGCCGACAATTTAATGGGTGTCAGTGGGTTTTTCACTTCATGGGCAATTCTTCTTGCCACTTCTTTCCAAGCGGCAGCTCTCTGCCCCTGAACAACATCAGTTAAATCATCAAAGGCCACAACCCTACCTAAATCATCGCCCTTATCATTATAAAGAGCCGAGATTTTTAACATAGAAGGAATACTGCTTTCTTTACGATCGATTAAAATTTCTTTTTCAATAGTATTAAGTCGATGAGTTTTCATCTTCGTCACCATTTGGCGATAAAGACGGTAGTACTTTTCATCAAGAACCTGCTGTGCGCTTTTGTTGATGTATCTCTCGGCTTGAATTTGTAATAAATCAGCCGCCTTATCGTTAATCATAGTAATCTTATCATCGGAATCAAGGGAAATAACTCCCGTATTCACGTTGGATAAAACCACATGCATATAACGCCTTCTTTGATCAAGCTCCTGCAAGGTCGCCTTTAAACTCAAGTTGGCTTCACTTGTTTCGTTACGATAACGATCAAGAGCTGAGACCATAACATTGAAATGTTCTGCGAGCTTTACAACTTCTGTTTCCCTCGCATCAATTTCAACTTTTTGGTAATCACCTTCCGCAATTTTTTGTGTGGCATCTCCTAATTTTTCCAAAGAAAAGGAGAGGTGTTTTGAAATATAAACTCCAAACCAAACCGAACAGAATAAGATCATTAGTGTCATCAAAACGAGAACAATCACATAGATTGACTTAATCGGATACTCCAGTGGATTAACACCCTTCATTTCTTCATAAGCCAGTGAAACATCATTCATTTTTGCTATGACCGAAACAGGAATAAAAGAAGAGATCGCAATAACCCCTGTTTCATCAGAGAGAGGAAGTAAAACGCGTACAAGATTCCCTTGGCTAAGGGTCTCAATACTGCTTTTTTCAATTCTTTCATTAATGACTCTTTTGAGCTCCTCCATCGGTGGAGGGGGGATGATCGGAACCGTTGCATCATCAACAAGGGAAATGATACGTTCATTTTCCAAATTTCTATAATACTCTATAACTACTAAACTCTGCTCATTACGAAATTCACTAATAATTTCTTTTTTTTGCTCTAGGTCTTCACCCCCACTCAAGCGACCGGCCAAAACAAAAGCCGCATTAAAGTTCTTTTTCTTGGCGGTTGAATAATACTCGTTTTGAATCACCAGCGCACTTTTAAGCACACTTTGCATTTTATCACTGAACCAACGGTCAAAGCTTGAATTAATATAAAAAAGAGAAATGACAAACATTAAGGCTGTCGGTACCAAACTAAAGACTAAAAAGGTCGCTATAAGGCGCGATTTCAGGGAGTTTCCGATTAAACCAGAGCGGTTATTAACAAAGGCTTTAAATAAATTTCTTAAAATAAAAAAAGTAAGAAGAAGGAGTAAAATTAAATTGAAGTTGATCAGACCAAAAAAGAAAATGGATTGATTGAGTGGGAGTCGATCACCAAAACTAAAAATTTTTATTTCAAACCAAGCGAGGACGCAAAATAAAATAGCCAAGAATAAGGAAATGGTAATTTCCCTATTCTTTTTACGACCTTCTTTTTCTTTTTCTATCATGAACTATAGTTTATTGATGGAATCAATAACTTGCAACATATCTAATGCCACTTGAGCAGACTCAGCCCCTTTGTTGCCTTTAGCCCCACCACAACGAGCTTCTGCTTGTTGACGGTTTTCTGTTGTTAAAACTCCAAAAGCCACTGGTTTAGAATATTTTAGTTGCAACTTCGAGCAGCCACGTTCAACGGCATTACAAACATAATCGTAATGGGAGGTCTCACCGCGAATGACGAGACCTAACGCAACAACAGCATCACACTCGCCTTTAGAGAGCAAAGCTTTTACAGCTAAGGGAATTTCAACAGCACCAGGAACGTAAACACGCACCCAGGGAACAATACCCTTCTCCTCTAAAAGAGCTATAGCCCCTTCTTCTAGTTTTTTAGTTAAAGACTCATTGAAAAGACTTGTAACTATCGCCACTTTTTTATTTTTCAAAGCTTGCTGTCCAGCAGATATTAATTTTGTCATCACGATCCTTAATTGTACATTACATCGGAGTTATTTTTAGAGCTTGCCGATAGGGTTTGTCCAGAAATAACCTCAACGATCTCCAATCCAAAGCCTTTTAAACCAATATTGGTCGGGGGCTCTTTTGAAATCAATCGAATCTTACCCACGCCTAAAGCTTTTAGGATCTGTGCACCAACCCCGTACTCTCTTGGGTCCATTTTAGTGTCCTTTTTGCCGATGCCAAAGGAGTTCACATATTCTGATATAACAGAGCTTAAGCCCTCTTTACGCAGATAAACAAACACAGAAGACTTTTCAGCAGACATCATTTCCAAAATGCCGTGAATTCTAGAGGAGGAATCGTAACTTCCAGAACGGAAAACATCACCAAGAACATTTTCCACCTGAACCCGTGTCAAAACAGGTTCATCCTTATGAATTTCACCTTTTTGAATCACGATATTTTCCGAGCCATCCAATTCGTTTTTAAAGACCTTCACTCTAAAATCATTACTAAAAGGGTTTTCCAGAGGAGCTTCAGCGACAAGGTTCACAAAAATTTCATTTTCCAAACGATAACTAATGAGATCTTCAATGGTACCAATTTTAAGATCAAACTTTTCCGCAAAAACTTTGAGATCGGGAAGTCGCGCCATTGAACCGTCTTCTTTCATGATTTCACAGATCACAGCCGCAGGATTGAGACCAGCTAACTTAGCTAAATCCACACTTCCTTCCGTATGCCCCGCACGTTTTAACACTCCACCTTCTTGTGCACGAATGGGAAAAACATGACCTGGCATAATCACATCTTCTGGTTCAGCATTTGGGCTGGCTGCCACACGAATGGTATGAGCACGATCAGCCGCAGAAATTCCAGTTGAAACACCTTTTGAGGCCTCAATACTCACCGTAAAGGCCGTTTTATTGGGAGAGTTGTTAGAGCGTGGCCCCACCATCAACGGAATCCCCAAGCGTTCAATTTGCTCTGGGTTAAGGGCAAGACAAATCAAACCACGCGCCTCTTTTGCCATAAAGTTGATAAGTTCCGGTGTCACAAAGTCGGCCGCTAAAACAATATCGCCCTCGTTTTCACGGTCTTCATCATCGACAAGTATAACCATTTTTCCATTGCGAATGTCTTCAATCAACTCACTAGCACTATGCATTCCATTCTCCTTGGGAATTCAAAAGACCCTTCATATAATAATCTGTTTCAATGTTAATCTTTTGTCCCTCTCTCAAATTATTCAAATTGGTTTTCTTTAAAGTCTCAGGGACAAGACATACCGAGAACTCATTATCAGTCACTTCATTAACGGTGAGACTGACCCCATTTAAAGTCACACTGGATTTCTTCCAAAGGGTTTGTTTGTGCACAGCTGGCAACTCAAAATTAAGAAGCAAACACTCACCTTGCTCCACTCTTTTTTTAAGAGTGACTCGTCCATCCACATGACCTGAAACCAAGTGACCATGAATTCGATCACCAAAACGCAGAGATCTTTCTAGGTTCCATTGAAAGTCCTTAAGCTCTGCAGGAGTCCAATGGGTAATCTGTAACGTTTCATAACCAATAGTGAAGTCCATGGTTTTGTCGTCAAAAGACTCAACTGTTAAACACACGCCATTACAAGCGATACTGTCACCCTCTTTAATATCATCAAACTCTACAGGTCTTTCCATACGAATTTTGATGGCCTGTTCACCTGAATGAGCTTCAAGAGTTTTGGCTACCTTTTCAATAATTCCCGTAAACATTGATCTTCCTCTAATAAACACGGATGGATTTTCTTACTGCAAACTGATTTTTTATTTTTACTAAAAACCAAGAATGACAGTTAATTGACCCACCCTCTGGGGGCTTCTCTTGGGCGGGAGAATAGAGTTTTTGATTCATGTTGTCAATTGCCCAAGTTGAGGGTTTTAAAAGCTATTTTAATAACTTATTGGTCTTTTATTGAGGAGTTATTTGAAAGCGGCTTATTTTGAATCTCACCCTCAATGGAGATCAATTACTTATCATCTCAGCCGTCACTCAAAGGTTTCTCTTAGAAGGAACAGATAGAAACTCAGCCAATGAGGGAATATCGCCCCCGCAATGAGAACTCATTGAGGGATGCCAATCCACTGAAATCTTTTGATTTTCAAGGATTTCCCTAAAGTCACTCGCCCCCTGAAAAAGGCCATATTCATCCTGAAGGCCTACTGAAATATAATATTTTTGATGCTTGGCAATGGGCTGCTGGCGGGCTTGGTGTAGTGGAGAGAACTTCAACCACTCGCCTTCACTCGCTATATACTCTCGTCCCGCTCTTAACATGGTCACAATCGCACGAGGGGTGGCTCCTGTTTTCCCCATGTAATGATAAATTTCACCAAGCCCCGCATAAGGCGACAGAGGCGTAATGAACGGACAAACTAAAGCAATCCGTGAAAAATGATTAGGCAAAGACAAGGATAGACTAAGAGAGTTCAATGCTCCGACCGATTTGCCAACAAGGAATCTCCAACTCGGGGTTCCCACTTGAGACTCAATTGCTGGAAAGACTTCCTCTTCTAAACGCTTTAACAAACCAGTGTTCTTTTTTGATAACTCGGGAGTCACTAACCAATTATTTTTAAATGAGACACTGATCACTAAAGGGGTTTGCTTATTATGCTCTTGCCAATAGGACTGCAACAATGCGGGATATCCGGTGGACTTCAGCCAGAAATGTTCATCTTCACTTTTATCAGGAAAGGCATAAAGATAAAAAGCATGATTGGTCTCCGCACTGTAATGAGTGCAAAAGCTCCAATCCCCCTTATGAAAACATTCTTTTTTAGGCTGCAGATAGGAAACATGGGGCTGAGAGAGGCTGAGCTGTCCAAAGTAAAGATAGGAACCGTAGGCCGCTAAACCAATGACATAAATTGAAAAAAGAAATTTAATAACTTTAAACACAGTTCCTATTATTCATCATTTTGTTTCATAGAGCTTTCAATATACAGATTATTCAACAAAATGTTTAAGGCTTCAATTTCTTGATGGTCTCCGCATGCTTGCGTTAAATCAAAATCATATTCATAAATAGAACCATCTAAATCATTCAACTTAGTATAAGCATAATAAAAGGAACGCCACTGTCCATCAATAGCTGTAAACATGGCTATTTGATCACCATAAAGAGACTCATCACTGTTTTCTGTATTTCTAAAAGTGAGTGTCATTTCATGGGAAAAAGACTCTGCCATTTTTTCAATCACAAGAGAGCGCGACTCAAGCTCACTTCCCAAGGAAAGAGTTTCATCTTTCAAAATCACCGATGGGCCATGATCAAACGAAAAGGAAACAAAGGAATTTCCCACTCGGCAACTCCAAATACTTTCTGCTTGAACTTGAAATGCGAGTAATAAAGCAAAAAGGAACATTAAGGATTTCATAAAACCTCCCAAAACAGTTGTTTGTTTTTAACTTGGAGCTTGAGGGATTCTCTAAACTCCTTTAACCGCTGTTGATCTTGATGGGTTTTCATTGACATAAAACTACTCGATTTCCCAATCCTATGAGTGAGAAATGTGTTTAATTGAAAATCTTACTGGGTAAATTTCATAATATATACAAAAATTAAGATTTACGGCACCTTAATACCAACTGATTTGATTAGAGCACCCCTGCTGTTCGATAAAAATCAAACTCTCACGAAGACAATTTCAGGACCCACACTGGCATAGAAAAAATCAATCATAACTAATTTTTATTGGTAAATCATTTATATTTTACAATTTAATTAGATCTTTTTTTTAAATTAAATTTCTACTTTGACCAACAAAGCACAAAGCAATAATAGCAAATAAGGAGCTAATTACATGAAAATTCAATGGCCCAAGCAACTCTTTTATTCTTATAAAAAAACCAAAAGACTCTTCCCGATCCAAATTGATATCACAAACTCATGTAACTTGAAGTGCACTCATTGTTACCACTCACATCACTCGAATGTGGGTGCTCTAACCCTAGATGACTGGTATAAAGTTCTGATTGATTGCAATACATTACTTAAAAAAATCAAACTAAAGCCACGATTGATAATTTGCGGTGGAGAGCCTTTACTCAACAAAGATCTAATATCAATAATAAGTTTTGCATGCTCATTATGGGGTGATGATCTAGAAATAGCGATTTTAACAAATGGGACCACTTTTAATGATATATTACTTAAAAAACTCAGTAAATTTAATATTCAGTTTCAAGTTTCTCTCGATGGGCCCACCCCCGATTTACATGATAAAAAAAGAGGACTAGCTTCATTCGATCGCTCAATTAAAGGTATTAAAAGTGCTTTAAACTGTAATTTTTCAGTGATAATTCAAGTTATATTAACTCAGAATACATCTGAATATATTGAAGATTTTTTCAAGTTAGCTGCATCCTTAAATGTTGATGAACTAAATTTTGTACGTTTTGTAGAAACTGGTCATGGAAAATTTATGACATTAAACAATGAAGACAAAATTCTCTTACCAGAACAATTAAAAATCAGCTTCCAGAAGATTGTCCTTTTTTCTAGGAAATATCGTATTTATACTAACAAGTACTCACCTTTATTTAATTTAATAGAACCGTCAATCGGCGGACACAGTAAATTTGGTTTTGGAATTATAATAGGATACAAAGGAGACTATAAAATCTCTAGTAGAATTAATTACTCTATTGGAAATGTACTTCAAACCCCAATCTATAAGTTATATCTACAGAACCCAATCATGAAAAGTCTTAGACTAGGAAACATCACTGGCTGTGGAAGCTGTACGCACTATAAACGATGTGGAGGCGATCGAAATGCTAGTTATATGAAATATGGGCACTTTCTAGGTCCAGACCCCGGTTGTTGGCTGAATCTTAAACACACTCAAAATTAAAAGGAAATTATTAAGAAATGGTAAAAATAAAAAAACTACTAATTACACTGATTGCAAGCCTACCTTTGCCCGCACTAGCTGAGAGACTTAATATTATGGACATATCTCCAAGACTAGAAACAAATATTGCACAAGATAGTTTAATAGCTGCATTGACAAATGGATACGCACCTGAAGATTATTACAATTACTTAGACCAAAACAACATAAATTCCCTACCTCAACTATTAGAAGAAATAAACAAACCATTACTTCAAGTACTCGTTGACGACTGGTCAAATCGTTTAGCAGATGAAACTCTAATGGCTAATACTTACTTAAGTATCGGTAATGGAAGCAATAAAGGAAACAGACTACTGTGAAGCCTCTATATTTAATTTTTCTTTATCTCCTCATTTTGGGGTGCGAAAGACAACAACCAAAAAAATGCTTAAATGTTGCTTACCCTGATTATTGGGGAGACGAGCTAGTTCCCTCTTTGCAACATACCGTTGTTGGAGATGCTGTATTAACAAATCAATTTGAGTCCTTGACTTACTACACGCATGGGGGACAAGTCGTGCCTTTGATTGCAAAATCTTGGTCAATTTCCGAGAACTTTAAAAAATTTACTTTTAAAATCAATACAAACAAGAGTTTTTCAGACGGAACCCCCGTAACATCTTTTCAAATTAAAAAGATCTGGGAATACGGATTAGCTCTGGAACCTAAATCATCTAATAGTAGCTTAGCAGACGTACTAAATAATGTTATTGGTTTTGAAGAGTTCAAAAATAAAAAGAAACTAAAGGGGCTTAAAACACCAGATGCAGAAACGCTCATCGTTGAATACAAAAAACCATTCCGCACTGGCCTTACAAATTTATCACAAACAAGAATGTCCATTTATAAAATAAAAAACGGTGAATATCTAGGCACGGGCCCATACAAGCTAATATACAATAAAAATAAAAAAGCAAAATTTATCAGAAATAAATTTAATACGGACACCATTGGTTTTGATACCGTTTGTTTATCCGTATTAGATGTTAAAGACGTACAAAGTAAAATAGAAACTGGAAAAGTCGATATATTTTATTTTGGAGAACAAACCAAAACAAAATGCGAGGATTCAAATACAATTGGATGCGTAAGGGATTAGAATCTAGACATTTTGTGCAAGTTTTTAACTCTATGAAAGGTAGAATATTCTCAAAGAAGAGCTATAGAAGAGTTTTTCAACATTTATTCTCTAAATATTACAACGAAATTGGTGTGAATGATCTTGATCCGCAAGTCTACCTACCCTTCCAGTCTGGCAGGCTATCTAGGCAAGAGTTGAAAGAAGCTTTAAAGTTAGATCAAAATGAAATCGCTGATGCTCAAAAAAAATTAGAAAATACGAATATTACAATTTTAACTGCGAATAAAGACTCCTACATAAAAAAAATTGTCACTCTTCTCAAGCGAGATGGATTTGATAAAATAAATATCGAAGAAACAAACTTTCAAAATTTAGTGCAACAATATTACAAAAATTATAAGGCTGATATAATAGAGCTGACTTTTAGTATCGATCTGGGTGACCCAGATGGTGTATATCACTTTTTAGGGCCTAATGGAGCCATTACCAGCCCTATTTTAGCTAAACAAAAAATAGGATTACTTTTAGAAAACGGGAGAAAAATTACCGACATTCAAGAGCTCGATTCTTTCTACAAAAAAGTTAATCAATTAATTTTACAAGAAGCACCCTTTTTCCATGGTTACTTTCTTAGCACAGAGACTCTCTACAATAAAAACAATGTCAGCCATAATGGCCATTTAAGAGATAGGCACGATGCAAAATACAGTAGCTTCAAGCCAATTTAAAACAGTTTCACTAGACAATTGGTTTGCAAGAAATGGAAAAAATAAATTTATCATTTATATTATTTGCGGACTCATAATACAGTTAGTTATATATTTTGATACCGTAAATAATTATAACAGTTTTGTAAATAAACAAATCAAAGGAAATGTTAAGAATATTGTCACGCTTGGATTACAAAATAATTACAGGGACGTAGTGGAAGCCAGTATAAAGGTAATTGTTGAAGATTTAAATGCTCACTCACTCTCAATATGTACTGGAACTCAGAATCTCTTTAGCTACCCTAAAAAAACTAATTTATGCGTAGAGAATAATCACACTATACAATGGTATATTGTCGATGGATACGGCTACAAAGTCGGCATACTGAGAAATAACAGCTGGTTTCCTAAAGAAATTTTTTACACCAATTTAATGTCTTTATTATTTCTTTTAACTGGTTCACTTTTCTTATTGAGAGTACAGAGTAAATTATTAAATGATATTATAAAACCACTATTAAGTTCGATTTTTGAAGAGAAGGTGATCAGCATTAAAGAAATCGAAGATATAAGAGTAAACTTTATTGCAAAAAAAGAACTAGAAAAGGATCAAGCCGTCTATGAATCAAAAATATTAGTGGGCCGTCAAGTTTCTCATGATATCCAATCACCAATTGGAGCTATTAAATCAGCCTTAACTGTCTTAGAAAAGAAGCCTCAAGCAGCGGGGCAATTACTTAGCAAAGCTATTGAACGTATAGAGTCAATTGCCTCAGACTTATCAGAAAAAAAGGCCCCCTCTTTCAATGTTAAAACAGATTTAATTATGACTTTATCTGAAATAATAACTGAAAAAGAGATAGAACATCCAAACCTTCGAATAGAATCTAACATCAAAGATCTAAACAGCATCTTATATATCAATGGTAATAAGTCTGATTACCTTCGCGTTTTCTCAAATATTCTAAACAATGCAATCGAAGCGAGCGATGCTAATTGCAAAAGAGTTGTTGTTAAAATTGTTCAACTCAAGGATTATACAGAAGTCACTTTTCAAAACTATGGAACTAGAATAAGTAAAGAAAACATTTCAAAAGTTTTTCAAAGTGGCGTTAGTTTTAACAAAAAAAATGGAAGTGGTCTTGGACTTGCTTATGCTAAGAAAATATTAGAAGAGAACGGCTACCAAGTGAGTATCTCCTCTTCAATTGAAAATGGAACCATTGTATCTCTAAAACTATACAACAGCACTCGTTAATTTATCATTTTATTCATTGAGAAAATAAGATTACGTTTAAAATTAAATCGAATAAAACTAAAGCGGTCTTTGGAATCATTGCAAAATTCCATGAAACTGTGATTTCTCTTTGGTTTGTTATTAAAAGAGTTTGTGGATTATTAATGGGAAACTTCAGCACTTTGAGTTATAGACTCTTCGTTCATAACTTCTGGTTGGCGGCTTGCTTCTGGCTCAATAAGGATGGGAGCTAAACAGGAAATCATCCCTCCACCATCTAAACTGTCATCAACATAATCTTCAATAAAATTACCCATATTATTTCGATCAAGAGTCGTAATCATATGGCCAACCCAATTATCTTGCGTATCAAACCAACTAAAACCAAGACCTTCTGGAGAATTCGTGCCTCGTCCTCGGTAGGTCACTTGATCCCTGTGATTTCTAAAAAGGCGATCGGAAAAAGCTCTAGCATCAAGATCTAAATCCCTGGTATGGTCGACTCCCACCACTTCTTCCACATTTCTAAAAACAGTCACATCAAACTCAACACCCGTATAATGTTCTCTGCTCAAAAACTGCTCGGCCGTAAGAGAATTGTTATTTCTCTGGTCGAAAACAATAACTTTATTCTTTCTCACTCTTGTATCAGACCAAACATCAAAACAGACAAAACGGAGAAGAGAATCTTCAGAGGCTTGTGCCTGACTGTAAGAAGTCAAATTAAACAAGATAAATAAAACTAAAGCGGTCTTAGGAATCATTGCAAACCTCCATGGCCTTCACTTTCTATTTATCAAAAGTTATGCCACTTTCATTTTCCTGAACTATTCTAAGGCCTTTATCATAATGAGATTTTAGGGAATTGCTATGGCCCTTGTCTTTTTTTCATAGTTGCAATGAACTTAACACCCATGAGCCCAAAATTGTCAGCCATAAACAGGAAATATTGACTTAATCTGGCACAAAAAGAGCCTTTTATTGTGGAATTTTACAAATATTTGATACAATTAATTATATTTAGGGGGAGTCTATGAAATGCTGGGAAAAAGCCACTTCCCTACTTTTTTTATTTTTGCTCTTACCGTCCATTGGAAGGACACAACTACAGGGCTCTGGCTATGGATCAGGGGCCTCCCATTTTGATGAAAATGCCGTTAGAGAAAGCTTTCAAATTGAAGCCTTAAAACAGGAAATAGAAGAAGAGATGGAGCGTGATCGCATGCTCCTCTCCGAGACTCAAGCTTTTGCCAATCATCAAGCGGCAACCCCAGAGTTACTCACACTAAGACAAGAGGCTCAAAACCGCTTAGCAGCACGCAGTGATCAGTGCTTTCAAGAGCAGATGATTCCCCATATACAAAATGAGTTTAATAATTTGTGTGGAATTGAGGACATGGTTACACTTTGTGGATATGGGGCAAACCCTCAGGAAGGGTCTGCACGCCAACTGTCCACGTCCTCCTCACTTGATGAAGCTTTAAGGCAAACGTTAGGTCAAAGCCAAGACACCACAAGTTCAGCTTGGAGAACCACTGCCATTGAAACCAACAGGCGATTACACAACCATCTCAAAAACCTTGTTAATGCTAACCAAAATTGTGCCACCGCTTTAGAAAAAGTAGTATCTCCAGACTGTCGCGGTATTTTAAGGGAAAAGTTCGGCACACAGTATGCCCAAAGTCGCAACCTACTTAAACTCCAATGCAGCCCGCAAGGGATTGAGAATTTAGTGATCTCTTACCGTAATTATATGGTTAGAGAGGACGGTCCAGCTACTGTTATACCCAACTGTTTCAGAGCCCATGTGCAAAATAGAATGAAGGCCATTGAACTATTGCAGGCTCTTTATCAACTGAATCAATTGGTTGAGATCAGTGGTGTCCGTCCTGTCGCAAGACCTCGTGGCTTAGGAAGTGTGGATGAATGATCTTTTAAAGATTGTTTTATTATCCTTTTCCTTGCTCATAAGCCAAAATGCTTTCGCTCAAGATCAAGTGGATGTTAATGCGATTTTAGCCTGTGACGTGGCATTTAATCCCAACGGTTGTGTTGGTCGCTCTAGCTCTACCCCAGTGAGTGAACTCCGGCATGATAATGGAATTGTTCTACAAAACCCCAATGACTCGGTTGAAATCGGAACTGTGAGACAAAGTTTTGAAATCCATGGTTCCAATGGAAGAAGCTCGCTCAAAGCTGTGGCCCAGGGTCTCAACGACGTTGTTGATATTCAAGGAACCAGTGTCTCATCACCATCAAATGGAAATATCCCCCTTGAAGAAAGAACTTCCGAACAAAGCTCTTCTTCTTTTCAACATAGAAAACAAGAAGGAGGAGATTTTCACAACAGCTCAATCAATGGACATTCAACAAGCCAAGGGCAAACAATGGTACAAGGTGGACTGCTTTACAGTAACGACAGTCAAACCTCTCCACAAAAAGAAAATCAAAACTCAAACAACAGAAGCCTCTCCCCTATACAAAAACTGAATAACGGAGTTTCTGCTATTCAATTGAATCAACAAAATAGTGGCACACAAAATAAAAACTCTCCATCAAAAAGCACAGAAAATTCCCCCCACCCAACAACTTCTGCTTTTGCTTCTGGAAGTTTTGATGGGGGAACTTCCCCGGCTAGCGCTGCCACTTCTGCGATAGATCCTCCTAATTCTGAAAATGGTCTTATCAACCGGCTCTCTTCCATTGCTAAAAATCTAGGATCGCGCTTTTTTGGCTTAAGTGGATCTCAAACTTCTGGCAGAAGAAACCAACAACAATTGAGGGACCAGAGAGCGGAGGGCTTAAGAAATCTTCTCAAAACAGCCACTGACCCTGACTTTAGAAATTTATTAATCCGACAATTAAGGGACCTAGAAGAAAGATCACTCGCGAGTCAAGGGGAATTGGGAACGTCCCATTCCTTGATTTTTAAAACAGTTTGTCAACAATACCAATCTTACGCTCATCAGTTTGGCATTGAAATGCCACACACCCAAAGCTGTCCGAGTTTGTAAAATCAGCGCAGTCCATCACGGCAGTTTTCTAAAACCTTTTGTTCATTCATATAATACACATCTTGTGTGGTTGATATTGATGATATCCAACCCGACACACCAATAACAAAACTATTGTTTTGAGTCCTAACTGCCCCAAGTCCTGCACAAACATAACAAATCACACATGATGGACCTATTTCACCAACTGAGCCGTATGGCATTTCATTCCAGGTTTTAAATAACGGGCAAGCCCCTCCACAATCACATGAGCCGTCGGTATTGAGACAAGCATCATCGTTAAATGGTAGAGGAATATCGTTACCGTCCTCGGCTCTTAATCGATAATTTAACTGGCCGCTCGGCTGAAACCCCGTTTGAACAAGATTACCAGGGTAATGACCAAACTCAGTGCGTGTGGCTTGAGCTGCCGCATGATAAGTATTTAATAAATGAAAGCCACCTTTTTGGCGCGCTCTTGCCTGAAACCCCTGATAAGCAGGGACAGACATCATTGTTAGAATACCAATAATGGCCAGAGCCACCATCATTTCAACTAAACTGAAACCCCGATGACTCTTAAAATAATGTTTATCTGATTTTTTTAACATCATTGTTAAGTCAGCCTTCTCATCTTGTTAAAAGACAGGGTTAACTTGTTAAAGTTCACCCTGCTCACCTTTAATCATAGAGTTTTAAAGACTTTTTGCAACCTTAATATTTAAAACTAAGGCCTGACTCAGAGCCTGTCACTTGAATCTGACTGCCTTTCTTTACTTCTCCTGAAAGAAGTTTCTTAGAAAGTTCATTCACTATCTCTTTTTGAATAACTCTCTTCAAAGGACGAGCACCAAAAACAGGATCATAGCCCTTCTTAGCAAGATATTCGATTCCCGATTCATCAATATTGAGTTCAATGCCTTGATCACTTAAGCGTACAAGAAAACGATCAATCTGAATCTTAACAATGGATTGAATATTCTCCTGGCTAAGCTTTTTAAAGACCACTCTTTCATCAATTCTGTTAAGGAATTCGGGACGAAAAAAGTTACCAAGATTTTCATCAATTTTCTTTTCAATTTCCCACTCTGTTAAGTTCTCATCCATTATAAACTCAGAGCCCACATTGGAAGTCATGATGATTATGGTATTCTTAAAGTCCACAGTACGGCCTTGACCATCGGTTAAGCGACCCTCATCAAAAACTTGTAATAACACGTTGAATACGTCGCGATGAGCTTTCTCAACCTCGTCTAACAACACAACACTGTAAGGCCTTCTGCGTACAGCCTCAGTCAACTGACCGCCCTCATCATATCCAACATATCCAGGAGGAGCACCGATCAAGCGTGAAACACTGTGTTTTTCCATGTACTCACTCATATCAATACGGACAATGCTCTCTTCACTGTCAAACATAAATTCAGCCAAAGCTTTAACAACTTCTGTTTTACCGACACCTGTTGGGCCAAGAAATAAAAAAGCACCAATAGGACGATTGGGATCAGAGAGAGCCGAACGTGAGCGTCGAATGGCATCCGAAACCACTTCAAGAGCGTGATCTTGCCCGACCACTCTTCCTTTTAAAAGTTCTTCCATATTGAGAAGTTTGTCGGACTCACTTTTAATCATTTTTTCAACAGGTATTCCTGTCCAAGTTGAAACCACTTGAGAAATAAGTTCTGGATCCACAATCTCACGCAAAAGACGATTTTCGTTGTCTTCTTTATCTTGATTGGCTTGATCAAGGGTTTCTTTTTCTTTTTCCAAGTTTGGCAGCTCACCATACTTTAATTGAGCCGCTTTTTCGAGATCTCCTTCTCTCTCAGCTCTTTCAATTTGGCTTTTAGCCTCTTCGATCCTTTGCTTCACTTCTTTTAAACCATCAATACTTTGTCGTTCTTTTTTCCATTGAGTTTCAAGAATGTTGAGTTCTTGCTTTAAGGAGGTAATTTCATTTTCGATCTTTATAAGTCTGTCTTGATTTTCCCCTTCATTTTTTAAAGCTTTCTCCTCAATCTGTAGTTGCATGATCTTTCTTTGCACCTGATCAATTTCCACCGGAACACTTTTGATTTCCATACTCAACTTACTGGCCGCTTCATCAACAAGGTCGATTGCTTTGTCTGGCAAAAAACGATTGGAAATATATCGGTCGGAAAGTTGAGCGGCAGCAATAAGAGCACTATCTGTGATACGCACTCCATGGTGCACTTCGTACTTCTCTTTTAAGCCCCTTAAAATCGTAATGGTATCTTCAACTGTGGGTTCGCCAACAAAAACAGTTTGAAAGCGTCTCTCAAGAGCTTTGTCTTTTTCTATGTATTCACGGTACTCATCCAGTGTGGTTGCTCCAATACAACGAAGTTCGCCACGCGCAAGAGCTGGTTTTAATAACTGTCCGGCATCCATAGCTCCGTCAGTTTTACCAGCTCCAACAAGGGTGTGTAGTTCATCAATAAACAAAATAATCTGTCCATTACTTTTACCAACTTCCGCAATAACACCTTTCAGTCTTTCTTCAAACTCACCACGGTACTTGGCTCCAGCAACCAAAGCACCCATATCTAAACTTAAAATTCTTTTTTCATTTAGAACTTCAGGCACATCTTTACTAATAATCCTTAAAGCCAGTCCTTCTGCAATAGCTGTTTTACCAACACCAGGCTCACCAATTAATACAGGGTTGTTCTTTTTACGTCTTGCTAAAACTTGAATGGTTCTACGTATCTCATTGTTACGACCAATAACCGGATCCAGCTTACCTTGTGAAGCCAGCTCGGTTAAATCGCGCGTGTACTTCTCCAATACTTTATACTGACTATCAGGATCTTCGGAATCAATGGTTTCACCACCACGAATCTGCATATAAGCATCTTGAAGTTTTTTATCTTCGATACCTGCTTTTTTATAAATTTCATTAATCTCTTTATCACCCATTTTTAAAGAACAAACTAAAAAGTGTTCCACCGAGATAAACTGATCCCCTAATTCACCGGCATAATTTTCTGCTAACTTAAAAAGTCTTTGTAAACGGGCACTGGCTAATAGGTTATGTTCTCCAGAGGTTACACGTGGAAAGGAAGTTAATCGTTCGGCAAAAGCTTTCGACAATGGGGATGTTTGACCATTAACAGATTTAATCATGTCCATGACACGATGAGTGGGCGCTGTGAAAATTTCAGCTAATAAGTGCTCAGGCTCCACAGAGGTATGGCGCAGATTCTCTGCATTTTTTGCCGCTTTTTGCATGGCTTGCTTAGCGGGTACTGTCATTTTTTCTATATCGTTCATATTCTCCTCAAAATCATTTACTCAATAGGTCTCTTTCTTTAAGATGAGGCCAACTTGGGAGTTGTCAATGTCGCAAAAAGCTCAGAATCCAAAAGCCTTTACCGCAAAAAGAATTCGGCGAAGCATCAAGCTCGACCGAGTTCAAGCTGGCGATTTCCTCAAGTTTAATATGATTTTCAGCTGCGAACAGTGCTCTTTCTACAATTTCGAATCCCAAGAGTGCATGATGGGATTTCCGCCGGACAGTCATCTTAAAGCCGCTCAATTGAACACCTTCAATACCACTGGACATATGGCCTTTTGCCGTTTCCTTGAAATTGATTAATTTCGTGGTTTAATTGTAAAAATGCTTTTTGATTCAACTCTAATATATATAGTTATTGTCGCCTCTTTAATAACGTCCCTTCTTCTCTTGTGGAGATTAAGAACAAAATACTCTCCCCTTCCTGAACAAGAAGGCTTCTTTTTTGAATCTGATTGCGGTCCCCTCTTTTACAAAATCTATGGCAAAAAAGGACCTTGGATGATTTTAGTCCACGGCATTGGTTCTTCCCACTACTGTTGGAGACATATTATTCCCGAATTTGAGAACACTCATCGCGTGCTCGCTATCGACTTATGGGGCTTTGGTTCAAGTAGTAAAGAGTTAAACCTTCCCATGAATCTTGATAATCAAGTGGAACAAATCAAAAAACTCATTCAATATTTACATATAAAGAACTACTACTATGTGGGCCATTCCCTCGGCGGGGCAATTGGTCTATGGCTCTCCATTAAAGATAATAACATGAAAAAGTGTATTGCCATTACGCCCGCAGCCCACCCCCGCTTAGTCTCAAAGTTTATCGAGAAAATGAAGTGGCTCGCCAGATGGACCCCTCTATGGATCAACAAAAATTTAATCCGCCGCCTGCTTTTTAAATTAATTAAGGATAAATCACTGATCTCAGAAGATATGGTGGATAATTATTTTAAACCTTACTTAGAACCGAAAGCCCACCTCTCCTTTGTGGCTGCTCTTAACATCATTCAAGACAAGAGAATCTTTGACCATCTTCATGAAGTTCCCAAAGGGACTGTCATGCTTTGGGGACAAAAGGATCAGGTCATTCCACTTAAAATAGCTCGACTTATTCAGAAAAAAACACCACAAGCAGAACACTTTACCCACCCCACCTCAGGACATTTACCCACAGAAGAGGATTACCAGTGGGTCATCTCCCATCTAAAGGCCCAGGTCAAATAAACAAAAAATACTTATTGACCAAAGATTTGTAATTTTTTTGTCACGTTTTTCCAAGACTAAAGAGTTGAAACTCATACTACAGTCTTAGGACATGAATCTAGATTTAAACATGTTAGTCTGAAAACCAGACGGTGGTCTCGTCAAGAGACTGACACAACTCCCGATGAAGTGTTTGTCCAGTTTATAAAACTAAGACTTAAAAACTAAAAACGGGAGGAAATATTATGTCTATGAGAGTTGCTACAAACTTGTCCGCAATCAACGCACAAAGGACAATGGCAAACAACAACCGCAATATCGCTAACAGTTATGAGAAGCTTTCGAGTGGATCAAGAATCAACAAAGCCGCCGATGATGCTGCTGGTTTGGCTATTTCAGAAGGATTAAATGCTCAAATCCGTTCTGCTAGACAAGCTAAAAGAAACTCAGAAGATGGGATCTCTTTGGTCCAAACGGCTGAGGGTGGATTGGCTGAAATTGGAAACATGATTACTCGCTTAAGAGAGTTAGGTATCCAAGCTGCTTCTGACACTGTTGGTGAAAAAGAAAGAAACTTCATCAATGCTGAGGTTAACCAGCTTAAAGACGAAATGCAGCGTATTGCTGACACAACTAAATGGGGTACAACTAACTTATTAGATGGTTCAACTCCTGTGTTTGATTTCCAAGTTGGTATCTTCAACAGTGATAACGCCGATAGAATCAGTTTTGATTCTTCTGGAAACGTAGCCACTCTTGATGCCCTAGGACTTACTGAAATTGATTTTTCAGACAAGCTGGGAGCTCAAAGTGGTTTAGAAGAACTTGATATGGCACAAAATGAAGTGAATCGTATCCGTGCCAATATGGGTGCCCTTCAAAACCGTTTAACAAACACTGTTTCTAACTTAGGAACAATGAATGAGAACCTTTCTGCTGCAAACAGTCGTATTCGTGACACAGATGTAGCTGAAGTTTCTGCAGAACTCGCAAAAAATCAGATTTTAATGCAGGCAAATACGGCAACTCTCGCTCAGGCGAATCAGAAGACCAGCTTAGCATTACAACTACTTGGTTAAACTTAAATGCCCGTTTTCAGAAGGGGCATGGGGCCCCTTCTGTTTTTTTAAAACGAGCATTAACCTCGTCTAACGTTCTGTAACAGGTGCGTTAATTCCCTTTTTTTTTGACAATCTCATGAGCCTATCGAAAATATCCCTGTCTACATTGAACAATTCGGGGGACAAAACGAATGGCAAAGAAGAAGAAAAAAGTGACGAAAAAAAAGGCAGTATCTAAAAAGAGTCGAAAAAAAGCGACTCCATCTAAGAAGAAGTCTTCCAAAAAAGTAAAAAAGAAGGCCACCAAAAAGAAAGCCACGAAGAAAAAGACCTCTAAAAAGACTAAAAAGGTGAAGAAAAAAGCCGCCAAAAAGTCGACTAAGAAAAAAAAGGTCAGTAAAAAAGCGACTAAGAAAAAGAAAGTGGCGAAAAAGGCTAAAAAGAAAACAACCAAAAAAAAGACCACAAAAAAGAAGGCCAATAAGAAAGTTGCTAAGAAAAAGGTAACTAAAAAGAAAGCGGCCACCAAAAAAGCAAAACCAGCAAAAAAGAAAGCTCCTGCCAAACCAAAAGCCGAGCAAAAAAAAGAAATTGCTCAAGCCAATGATGAAGCTGCAAAAGTTTTAACCAAGCCGGAAGTTCCCTCTTTTGAAGATATCGTTTCATCTAAAGACAATGGCAAAACTGTTGTCGCTGGTAATCCCTTTAAAGTGGATGAGCCTAAAGGTTCTCAAGGTGATTTTTTTGACGACGAAGACGATCTAGATAATGACATGGAAGAACTTCGTGGAGATATGGACAGCCTTGGTAATATCGATGATTCAGAAGATTACGAAGATATTAACGAAGAAGACAACGAAGACGATGATCTTTTTGATGATCCTGAACTTAATCCATTTGACGATCTTGATGAAGATTCCGATTATGATGATGAAGACGATGATGGAAGCTACTTCTAATACTTTCATCCCTTTTAAATAAAAAAAAGGAGCCCAAAGGCTCCTTTTTTATTTTAAGGTTTCACCGAAATTATGCTTTTTTCGGCTTACTATGAATGGCAAATTTCTCAAACTCACCATACTCATGTAATTTATTGTAAAGGGTCTTGATTGTAATTCCCAAAGCATTGGCTGCTTGAGTCTTATTTCCTTCAAAATAGTTAAGAGCCTTAATAATATGGCGCTTTTCTAGCTCATAAAGAGTCATTGAAGGATCGTACTCATCCATTGAAATCCTATTTTCTGGATTAACAATGGAGTTTGGAAGATCACTTGCAAGAATCACCTCACCATCTGCGAGAATTTGTAAACGCTCACATAGGTTTTGCAATTCACGAATATTTCCTGGCCAGTCATATTTCATAATAATAGACATAGCCTCATCGCTCATCTTACGACCACGATTAAGAATTCGGCTCGTATTTTTAGAAAGGAAGTGTTCCACAAGTAATGGAATATCTTCTTTCCTTCTTCTTAATGGCGGTGAATGAACAGTAATCGTGTTGATTCTGTAATAAAGGTCCTCACGAAAAGTCCCCTTCATAACTTCAGCATCTAACTCACGGTTTGTTGCAGAAATTAATCGGATATCGACTTTAATTGGCTCTTTACCACCCACTCGATAAACTTCACCTTCTTGAATGAATCGTAGAAGTTTGGCCTGCATACCAGGACTCAATTCTCCAATCTCATCAAGAAATAAGGTTCCACCAGAGGCCATCTCTGCTAAACCTATTTTTTTAGAGTAAGCGCCAGTGAAGGCTCCTTTCTCATGTCCAAATAATTCACTTTCTAAAAGAGTTTCTCGTAAGGCTCCACAGTTGATTGCGACAAATGGCTTGTCTCGACGCTGACTTTTTGAGTGAATGGCATGAGCTAAAAGTTCTTTACCTGTACCACTTTCACCTAAAACAAGGACGGAAGCATTACTGGGGGCTACCCGATCAACCATCCTCATGACCTGTTTCATCAGGTCAGATTTGTGAATCACTTTATTTCCCGCTAAAATGGGGTTCGAGGCACCACCAGTAATTTGTTGGCCGCCAGGAAAAGTTGAATTTGACATACGTTCCACCTCATTTGGTTTATTATGATACGCTGTATCAATTTGACACGAAGTATAGGTGCGCTGCGTAAAAAATGCAAGAAAAAATTATATTTTTTTGCAGCATTTTCATAAGATCAAAATTAAAGGGGTTTGAGTGAGTCTCCCGATACCAGAATTAATATGTAAGTATCTGGAATATAATGACTTTCAAAAAGGACTGTCCCCTCACACGCTGCGTGCTTATTTAAGTGACTTGGTGCAAGTTTTTCAACTTAAGAACGCATGTACTTTTTACGGACCCAAGCTCAATTCAACTTCTGACTATGGTTTTGACTGCAAAAAAGAACTTTCTAAAGACCAAGAATATTGGATCTCTAATATTAAAGACTCTATTCAGAAATGGGATAAACTCTCTGCTCAAAGTCGCAAAAGAAAAATAAGCAGTCTTCGACTTTTTGAGAAATGGCTAAAGAGTCATAAAAAAATAGAACTACCAATCCCCCCTCTCTTAGCCGGTAAATTACCTAAAAAAGTTCCGAACTTTCTCACTGTGGATGAATGTTTAAGTCTCGTTCATTTTTTAAAAATACAAAAGAACTCCGAACTCAAGCGAAAGCAAGAACTTCTTTTTTATCTTCTCTACGGCTGTGGATTGAGGGTTTCAGAGGCCTGCCAACTCAAGTGGACTGATTTTTCCCTTTCTAAAAAAAGTCTTAGAATTTTAGGAAAAGGGAACAAAGAGCGATGGGCCTTACTTCCTCAGGCGACTTTAGAGGTTTTGATAAAGTATTCTAAAAATTCTGATGAGTTTTTATTTGGAAAAACACCTCTACCAACACGATCTGCCTTTGAAATTGTACGCAAACTGGGTCAAGAAGCTGGACTCTACAAGCCCATACACCCCCACGCTTTAAGGCATAGCTACGCAACACACTTACTTTCAAGTGGCTCTGACCTAAGAGTGTTACAGCAACTTTTGGGACATAAAAGTCTGTCTGCCACGGAACTCTACACCCATCTGGATATTGACTCCCTAGCGCGTTCTATGGAAAAACATCATCCACTATCAAAGAACTCCTGAAAGGAGACAATCTCCATGAAAAAAGCTGTATTCTTCGATCGAGATGGCACACTTATTTATGATAAAATATACCTCAATGATCCTGAACAAATAGAATATCTCCCTGACGTTTTTGAAGGAGTTAAGCTTTTACAAGACAAGGGATTTGAATTTGTGGTTGTTACCAATCAATCGGGAGTTCCCAGAGGATTGGTGGAAATCGAAAACCTTGAAAAAATACATGAGATTATCCGTTCCGATTTTATGAAACACGGAATTGAAATATTAGATTTTTACTACGCCCCCTACTCTGTAGAATCCAATCATCATTGGAGAAAACCAAATCCGGGTATGCTTGAAGCGGGAATTGAAAAATTTAATATAGACCCAAAACAATCATGGATGGTCGGCGATCGAATGACCGATGTTGAAGCGGGCCATCGCGCAGGCATGCAAAGTGTTTTCCTTTACGGAACAGAAGCGCCTGAAGAGTCTCCTTTCAATAAAGCTGAAATTGAAGCTCAAGACTTTATGGACCTTTGTCGTCAAATCATTGAAAACTCATAACCCTCATCTTTAAATCCAGCTCACGCAGCAATGGGTCGTCTACAGACCCTAAAGTACAATTGTTTCTTTTAAAAGTGTCTTATTCTGGCGCAAATAGTGAAAACTCCTTAAAGTTCACCCTTTAAAAGCCGATAAAATAATGTCTAAAAAACAAGATTTTAGAGGAGCCCATGGTACGTTCAATAACGATTCCCTTTATTTTATTTTTTCTTAGCTCTCAAACTTTTGCCGCAGACTGCGGTCAGTTCAAAGTGGTCAAAGGTAAAGTCACATACAAGCAAAGTGGTCAAAAGAAGTTTAGAAAAGCCAGGATCAATAAAAAAGTTTGCCAAGGTGACATGGTAAAAACAGAGTCTGATGCTAGAGCTAAAATCATTATGGCCGATCAGAACGAAATCAATATCTCGCCGGAAACTGAATTATTAATTGAAGTGTATCAAAAAGACAAAAAAGCGGTTCTTAATGTTCTCAATGGTAAAGTTCGCTCGAATGTGAAGAAAAAATATGATGATAATGAAAACAGTCACTATAGAGTCAAAACAAAATCCGCTGTGGCTGGAGTTCGAGGAACTGAGTTTCTTGCTAGTTTCTCACGCCAAACCAATGAGTCTCGTGTCGTGACTTTTGAAGGGGTGGTCAATGTTGGACGCCTTCAAGGTGGCAATATTGTCGGCAGTGTTCTCGTTAAGCCCGGGCAGTTCACTTCAAACAAACTGGGACAAAACCCACATCCAGCCCAAGAAGTTCCAACCCAAGAACTTTCTTTAATGGACCAAGATACAAACTTATCAGATTCTCCTCGTGATGTTTCCAGTGATGCCGGAGATACGAGTGATGCTAGAACACCTGATTCTGTCGATAACGAACAAGAGACAGACACGGGTGCGGATGACAAAGGAAATCCTCCTCCAGCTAACAAAGAAAACAATCAAACAAGACAACCAAACAGTGTGAGAGAAAACCATAAGTTACCTCCACCGGAACTACCAAAAGACATCGGTAATGGTGGATCAATTACACCACCAGCTCCCGTCCTCAACGAACTGCCTCCACCACCGATTGTTGATAACGTCTGCTTGACTTGTAATGATGCTATTATCAACCAAAAGGTAAAGCTTATTATTGTACCAAAACTACCTGGGCAATAAATTTATGGGTGGGAGTGCAACACTCCTACCTCTCCAATAAATGGTCCTTGACCACTGGATTAGAAATTAACTCTCCATACTCTAAATTTGATTTGCAATAGTTTTTATAGAAGTTTTACAGACCTACGTACTGCTCTATTTTTAGGCTAATTTGGATTGGAATAATTATTCTTATAGCAAAACAATTGTTCAATTGTTTTAATCGTTTTTTTCAATAATCTAACGACTAGTTAGAGCCTCTGCCAATTGTCATAAACTATTGAACCCTTTAGACTAATTAAAAATATACAAGAGGGACTTCTCGATGCAACAACGGTTTATTTTAATCATGGCTCTTCTACTTTCAATCACTCTAAACGCCAAAGAGAGTCGCTTTAAAGTTTTCAAAGAGAATTCAAAAAAAAGAGCTTTGATTGTTAATTCAAAACCACTCTCTATTTACTATGAAAAGTTCTCATGGAATCAAAAACCCACAGAAATTGAAACGGGATATCTTTATCTCAGAGATAATAAAACTCGAAAGGTCATTGAACTTAAGCTGAGTGAAACTGAGCCAAATTCAGGCGTTTTTAATTTTGAATATCCTATAGGCGTCTTGAAGTTAAAAACAATTGGAGCTGAGTTCTACTCGCCACCACAAAGCATGCTCAGCTCAACAGATCGACTGAGTATGACAGAAAGCTTAATTGAGGATGGCTCTATTAAAAGAAAACCATTTCTATTAAGAAACCTTCGCACTGAAGGACAAATTGTTGATATCTTTGATGATAAAGAAAAAGCCATCGCTGCTTATGAAAAATATAAAAAAGAAATGGGTATTAGCGAAGACAGTATTGAAAGCCAAAGTATTATAGAAGTGGCTAATAAAGAAAAACCTGAAACGAAAACAGTCGTAGACACTTCAACTCTACAATCGATGTTTCTTGCTAACGAAAATGACTTAGAAGCAACAAATGAAAAAAATAAAGAACTGCGTGAGGTTTTAAGAAATGTTGAAGTAAAACGAAGAAAGGGTGTTAAACAGAATGCCTCACAATGGACAAACTCTCAACGAATCAATAATGGAAAAAAATCAAACGACTTGATCGGACAAGGAGTCAAGGAGCTTAGCGAAGGAAAGTTAGAAAATTCAATGAATTCCTTTCTTCAGTCCTCTGATCTTGACCCGAGTAATGAAGATATTTATGAGCAATATGGAGTTTCTCTTTTCAGAGCTGATAAATACAATCAATCCATTGTTATTTTAGAAAACTCGCAACCTTCCCAAGAGAGGCTTGCTGAAAAAGATTATTATATTGGTATGTCTTATTATAAGTTAAAAGATTACCGCAATGCCATTGCTTCGTTTCAAAAGGTTATTGATAGCAAAAATGAATCTTTCTCCCCAACCGCCTCTTTTTATAAAGGTCTTTCTTTTATCGAATTGCAAGAATTTGATGAAGCAAAAAAATCATTTCAATATGTTCTTGATAACTCAAAAGATCCAGAAATGGACAAAAGAGCCGAACAGTATATTGAATACACCCTCGATCGAAAATCCTTAGCGGAAAAAAGATCTCATTGGTTTTTTCTCGATGGTGTCGTTGGCTTAATGTACGACTCCAATATTGTTCTTGCTGCTGATCAAGCCCGAGAACAAGGGATTGTAACCGACGAAGAAGGCTGGCGTGGGCTTGTACAACTTTCCCCAAGAATTAGACCATATTATTCAAATACTGATGAGATTAATATTAAATTAGACTTTACCACCCTTCAAAGTCGTGGAACTGATTTTTCTCAAAATGCTGTTGCCGAAACTGCTGATCCCATTCTTTTAAGTCTTTCTGTTCCTTGGACTCACAGAGGATCTCTCGACAACAAAGGTTATTTCTTCGATCTAATCCCTGTCTATGAACAAATCATTATGGACCTAGACGGAACTGGTAATGCCACCATCACCAATTCTATGAAACTCAAGTTTAACAACACCTTAGTTCTCAATAAAAATTGGATTGCTAAGGGAGATTGGTTTTTAGCAAACAATGATTCTAATATTTTAGGTGACGAAACCAGTGCCGACTCATGGGCTGGAGGATTGAAGCTATCGAGTATTTTCGTAATCAACAAAGACGAGGAACGCTATTTGATACCCGAATTTTCTTATCAAATAAATGATGCTCGTGCCGCTAACTTTAATTTTAACCGTGTTGACCTTGGAGTTTCTTTTACAACCATCGCATTTAGCGGTTTTCTATGGAATAGTCGCGTGGGTTATTATTTAGCCAACTATGAGAGCGCTAGAACAGACAATAACTACACTTTTTCCACAGGTCTCAATAAAAAAATAAGCCCTCATTGGACTTGGGGTCTTATGGGATCTTATATTATCAATGATTCTAACATTAACAATTACAACAAATACAACGCCATCACTACATTCTCATTTTCTTACTAAAACTACACTAGAAGCTCTCAGATTTTGAGAGCTTCCTTGATCTAATAACTCACTGATAATTCTAATACTTGCTACTGTAGGCGCTGTTGACAATTCATCAGCCCCCAGTATTTTTTTATACTGCTTTAGCTAGGTACATTAAGAAAGCTGTACGAACCTGTAATGCGACGACCTCGTCAACGAGACAAGGAGCTTAACTAAAGGGCACTGCTGACAGTTCTATCTCAACTTCCTTTAGAAATCTTTTTATCTTCTGATCTAAATAAGAGTACTCTTCATCGGTTAGCTTAATCTGCTTGTTTTTAGAAATTGGCAAAGCGATAAACTCACTTGTGTCGTCAGTTAATTCTAAAAAACCAAGATAATAAAGAAACTTAATTTCAAAATGCAATTTGAGATGAGGCAAATTGTTTGATGTCTGTAAAGTATTTAAGGCATTACCTAACAAATCAAACAATCCCTTATTATCTCCCAATCCCTCTTGAGAACCTTTGGAAATAAGTTTTAAAAAGTGAAAAGAGATTTGTAACTTTTTATAATTCTCTCGTAACTGAGGGAAACCATTAATAACCCTTGCCTCTTGAATATAATAAAACCCCGACTTAGCTTCCGTATAAAATATTTCAACAAAGTTGAGTGGCTCAAGAACTCCCCCGCTAAATCGCCTCTTACTGTTCACAGCGTTTTTAGCCGTTAAAATGATTTTATCACCATTTTTGCCAAGAGCTTCAATAAGCAAGTCCGAGTCTTTAAAAGGTTTTGCTCGTAAATTTATAAACTTACCAGATGGCATAATAAAAAATTAATATGAGAACTGAAAAAATATTAGATAAAATCAAACAAATAGAAGGCCCCGAGACAATGGGATCAAACCGCAAACGACTAATAAAAAGAGGTATCCCCATAGAAACCAATAAAGTCGCCATCAGTTGTAAGCACAAAACAACCCCTAATACCACAGGGACATTCATCCATTCTTCAGTAAAAAGACTGCCTACAATAAACAACAAACTCATAATTAGAGCTAAACTCATTCCAATTGCTAATTCTTTTTTCAACAGAGACCATGATTTTTTTGATGAGGTATCATGAACTCTCAAAAAGGAAACCAGCATCGTGACCGATTGACTGGATAAAGTGGAAGAAAGAAAAAAGCCAAGTGGTAGTAAGCAAATTGCATTGTGGAGAACAGAGTCTAAATGAAAGGGTTTTAATGTGGTCCAAAGCAGAAAAAAACACAATGCTCCACCAAGACCAGCAAGGAATAACCAAGGGGCTCTGGCTTTAATATGAATCCAATAGGATTCTTCTAAATCCGCTCCTCCCATTGCTAGGGCTTGAATATCTTCTGCCGCTTCCTCTCGAATAACGTCAATAACGTCATCGACAGTGATTACCCCCACTAAATTGTTACTCTCATCAATGACAGGAAGAGATAAGAAATCATACTTTTCCACTACACGAGCCACTTCATTTTGATTCGTACCTATATCAACAGAGATCACATCTGTTGACATAATATCTTTTAACTTATCTTGAGGACGAGACAAAAGCAGTTGCTTAAGACTCAAAACACCCACTAAACGAGATGGCTCACTGACGACGTAAATATAAAAAGAGATGAGATCTTCATCCATGGTTTGAATTTTTTGAATGGACTCACTCACAGTTAAAGACTCATCTATAGTCAAAAACTCCGAACTCATCAAACCACCAGCGGAGTCTTCAGGGTAACTCATCAACTCTTCAACATCTTGAAGTTCATTTTTATTAAGTCCGCTGAGGACCTTCTGGGAAAGCTCATCTGGCAAATGCCCGAGGAGATCGGCCGCATCATCACTGTCCATGATCCCCAAAAGTTTTTGCAATTTAGTGACTTCATAAATTTCGGCTATTTCAAGCTGATATTTTTTATTTAAGTGACTTAGGATCTCAGCCTGTCTTTCAGGATCAGAGATGAGTTGGAAGACAGAAATTCTCCCCTCGGTATCAAGAACCTCAAGAACACTCGCCACATCAGCATCATGAGTTTTGTTAATAATTCTCCTGATATTTCTCTCAGCGCCTCTTCTTTGAAGTTTTGTAATACTGTTAGCTAAAAGCTTTGTTCTCTGATCCATGACTTTATTCCTCTTCTTTTTTGTATAACACAAAAAATAGACCACCGAGTAGTCCAACTAAAAACTGGACAGCTTGATAGAACGTAATGATGAGAACACCAAACTCCCCATTGCCATTGACTTCCTTGAATAAATAATAAAAAGCGGCCTGCCCCACGCCAATACCAGCTGGTGAAATAGGGAGAATTGTGGCTAGGAATCCAAATGGGAAAATCAATAGGATTTGCCACCAAGGCAGAGAGACTCCTGTTACCACCCCTATATAAATACCAATACCAATCACCACACCTTGCCCCATTAAACTGAGAAGAAAGGGTAAAATGATTTTCTGTGGTCTTTGAAAAAAGTAGAACAAAGGAAGCAATACCTTTTCTAAAATGGGATGGGATTTTAATAAGCCTTCAATATAACTTTTCGGGCTAAACAGTAAAACAAGCACCATGGCGACAAAGCCAAGTACAATTAATAAGCTGATAGTGTAAACACTCATCTGTAGCTTTTCAGGGAGCTTATCATAAAACAGAAGACCTGAAACACCAGAGTAGAGCATAAGAGCAAGCAAACCAAAAATACGATCCACAAGAATACTCCACCCAATAAACCACTTTTTTTGGCCCACTTCTCGGATCAAAAACCCAGCTTTGACAACATCACCGCCCACTCCGCCAGGCATAAAGAAATTGAAAAATATTCCAATTAAAGACAAACGAAAAGCTTTAGAGAAAGAGACAGAAATGGACTCAAAGGAGAGGAGAATCTGCCATCTTTTAGTATTAATTAAGAGAACGCCATAAAAGAGTAGCACTCCCATTAACCATATAAATGGGGAGCTGATTTTTTTAAGCTCTTCTAAATCGAATCGACCGGACTGGACGAGCCATATAATCAAAGCTCCCGCTAAAGAGACTTTAAATATAGGTGTCAGCCATTGCTTCCAAGATTTTTCCTTGCTAACCATAAACTGAATATCTAAGCTCTTTAAAGGACTCTTGCCAAGGTAAAGATTATGGAAATTGCTGTAATAGGAACAGGTTACGTGGGATTGGTTGCTGGCGTGTGTTTTGCCGATGTGGGTCATAGTGTGACCTGCATAGATAACAACTCTGAGAAGATTAATGCCTTAAACGATGGCAAAATTCCCATTTTTGAACCTGGTTTAGAAGATATACTCAAGTCGGCAAAGAAACGCTTGAATTTTACGACTCAACTCGCAGAGGGGATACAAAAAGCTGATGTGGTCTTTATTGCCGTTGGTACTCCTGAAACAGCGGATGGCAGCGCTGATTTAGGTCCTACCTTTAGTGTGCTTGCTGAAATTTGCAAAAGTGCTCAATCAAAAAAATATATTGTTTTAAAAAGCACTGTCCCTGTTGGCACCAATCAAAAAGCCACCACCTTTATTGAGCAAAATAGCTCCATACAACATGAAATAATCAACAATCCAGAGTTCTTAAAAGAGGGAGCAGCCATTGATGATTTCCTCAGACCCGATCGTGTTGTTATAGGTTGCTCAACAGAAGAAGCTCGTAAAATCATGGGCAAACTTTATGAGCCTTTCGTACGAAATGGTCACCCGATAATCTTTATGTCAAACACGGCTGCTGAACTCACTAAGTATGCTGCCAATTCTTTTCTCTCTGTTAAAATCAGTTTTGCCAATGAATTGGCCTCTCTTGCCGATAAAGTGGGAGCCGACATTGATGAAGTTCGAGCTGGATTCACCTCAGATAGTCGTATCAACCCTTCCTTCTTTTATCCTGGCTCTGGTTACGGTGGCAGCTGTTTTCCAAAAGACGTGCAAGCGCTCATTCACACCGCGGAAACCCATCAATCCACAATGGATATTGTCAAAGCGGCGGATGCTGTTAACGACAAGCAAAAAACGGTGATCGTCGATAAAGTTCTCAATAAATTTGGGGATGTCGCAGGAAAAACTTTTGCACTATGGGGCCTTTCCTTTAAACCTCGTACCGATGACGTGCGTGAAGCTCCTGCTGGTTACATTATTGAAAAGCTCACTCAAATGGGTGCAAAAATTGTAGCTTACGATCCCATCGCTACCGAATCGGCACAAAGGTATTTCAAAACTTCTTTTGATGTGGCTACTTCGGCCATTGAAGCCTGCCAAGGGGCCGATGCTTTATTAATTGTAACAGAATGGAATGAATTTAGAAATCCTGACTTTGAGGCTTTAAAAGCCGCCCTAAAAGACAATATTATTTTTGACGGACGAAATGCGCTCAACCCTAAAGATGTCAAAAAATATGACTTTGAATACTACTGTATTGGTCGCCAATCTCTTTTTTCATAAGGAATTAAAATCATGAATATACTTGTTGCTGGCGGTGCTGGTTTTATTGGAAGTCATTTAGTTGATGCTCTTATTAAGGATGGCCATCGAGTTGATATCGTCGATAATTTTGTCACAGGTCGAAAACAAAATATTGCCCATCTCAAAGAGGAGTACCTTGTAAACCTTATCGAAATGGACATTTCCACTGAAGTGCCAAATAAAACTTACGATAGAATATACAACTTAGCCTCCCCTGCTTCCCCTGTTGATTTTGCAAAAATACCTCTCGATATTTTAATGGTTGGTTCTATTGGACATAAAAACCTTCTCGATTTAGCCGCCAAAACACAGGCTAGAATCCTATTTGCAAGCACAAGCGAGGTTTATGGAGATCCACAAGTTAACCCTCAATCAGAAAGTTATTTTGGCAATGTCAATTGCCGAGGAGCACGCGCTTGTTACGATGAAGCCAAACGCTTTGGTGAAGCTTTAACGGAAAACTATCAAAGACATTATGGTGTCGAAACTCGTACAGTAAGAATTTTCAACACCTATGGTCCGCGTATGTCTCCTAATGACGGTCGTGTTATACCTAACTTTTTTATGCAGGCTTTAAAAGGTAAGGCTTTGACTGTTTATGGCGATGGCAAGCAAACTCGAAGTCTTTGTTACGTGAGTGACATGGTTGCTGGACTTATCTCTTTAATGGAAAGTACTGAAACTCGCCCTGTTAATATCGGAAACCCCATTGAAAGAACAGTCCTTGAGATCGGAGAAATGATTAATAAACTCACTGACAATGCAGCAGAATTTATACATGAAGATTTACCGGAAAATGATCCTAAGCTTAGGAGACCGGATACTTCACGGGCTAAGGAGGTTCTTAATTGGGAAGCTCAGGTGGGTGCCGATGAGGGACTTGAGAAAACATTGGAATATTTCAAAACTCAGCTTTAATAAATGAAAACCCATTGAGCTTAGGGGCTGTTGGCAATTCATCGAGCTACTGCGGCGTCACTCCCTCTTTAAGTTAATATTTTTGCTAGCCCTATGCTTGAATGCTTCTTGAGTGAAGCTTGCCACAAAAAACAAGGACCGTTCAAAACTAAGAAATGCTAGATCCTCTTATTCTGAAAGTTGGATCATTTTTTGAATAACGACATTTATTGATTCCATTAAAGTGGAATTAATAATTGAACTATCAATAAGGACGAGTCCTCTTAACTCTTCAGGTGTACGATCAAAGGATTGAGATTGTTTGAACCAACTCTCATTTTGCCATCGACAATAACTCACAGACTCTAGAGCTTGATTATCACCTGGCCACTTTTTTTCTAAGTTCAACTCTTCATAGAGCAAATCAACAAAAGCCGAGCCATCACCATCTTTAAGGACAACAACACTACGATCAAAAATTCTTTTACTTCGTCCTTTTGGAAACCAAGGAGTCAGTTGTGGTGGAAGAGAGTTTTCAAATTCTTCAATGAGAGTTTGACTAGGGGTCACTTCATTTTTTATTAATTCCGAGATCATTGGCCAATCTCGTTCATAATTCCAAGAAAGCTCTCCCACTCCAAGGGTTGAGATGCTCACCTTATCTCCTGTAAAGACCAGAGTATGATTAGGACCCAATGAGCCTACAACAATGTCATATTCCGATAGGTTTTTAATAAAGTTTTTCCTAATACTAAGTAAATGATGGGCTACGTGAATTCTTATAATTTTTGATGCACTAACAAATTTTAATGTTTCAATGTGATCATAAAGCTCACCTGTCACCGCATCATCAATATCATGAATATAAGCTAAACAAGCTTTTTCTTCTTTAGCTATTTCGTCCTCAAAACTATCTTTAAAACGAACTCCAAGCTTCGCCATTTCAATTTCTATTTTCTGAAGATGACTCCCAAAGCCCAGTTGCTTCACTATTTTACGTTTATGAGAATATTTAAGATGCAATCCTAAGCATATCTCATAGAGAGCATAGCTTAACCCTGGATACAGGTAGACTTTAGATTGGCAATCTAATTGATCTTGAATACTTTGATTCAGTTTTGACCACTGATGACAGCTTTGAGCATCTAAGCGCATGCTTTATAGTAACTTATCTCAACTCTTTGAATCAACGGCATTAAATGTTTTAAGTCTAAGTACAAAACAAAAAGTATTATGTTACGACACTGTTCGACTTTAGACCCGTTTATGGTTTATTGATTTTTTATTCAACACCTAGGGGCTGTTGATAATTCATCCAGCTACTGCGGCTTCAATACGCTGATGAATTGTCAACAGCCCCTATTTATTAAGTCCCTAAAGCCTTTTACTTTGCCGAGCATATCCTATCGACTACGTCCTTTACACGAATTGACAAAGATCTAACGGAGACCATGACTTCAAATTGATATTTCTAGAATATAGGCTCTATTGGGCTAGATAAAATTTCCACGCCCCTAGCCTTTTACTTGGATGCTGCTCTTTTTGCCTTTAAAATTAGAGAATATGACAAACAAGTACTTAAAAACATTTTCAAAATTATTACTTTACCCCTTGGCCGCTGTCATTGCCTCCTGCGCGGCCAGTGACGATGAAGTAAAGGGCTCTGTCTATTGCAACATCAATTTAACCGAAACATATCAGGTGGGAACCAACCCTAGCACAGACTTTAATGTAACCAATCTTCCTAAAAATACTGTTTTTAATCAAGCCGACTGTCCCGATATCAACACCGATAGTTTTTCTGCTTTTGCCAGTCGAGTAAAAAGAGTGAATAGCCTGGTTACTATTTTTGAAAACCAGTACCAAGGTGGACAGCGACAGTTGGATTTTACTGTTGCAGGAATCGACCTTCTTCCTATTAGAAATGTTTTTACAATTAACAATTGCTCCATTATTAGAACCTGGAATGGTCAAATATCAACGGGTACAAACGAGGTCATTGTAACAGAAAATATAGAATACAAAGGTTTATGTGATCATGTATTCAATGTACCAAATTGGTAAAAACCCTTTATTATCAAAATAATCTATTCAAAATGATACGCATATAAATTGGTCACATCATTTTATTTTTACAATTATTAACTAGAATTCAATAACTTAACCTCTCCATAAACTGGTATTCACCTTGCATATTTAACCTGTGGGAATCTAACGGGGGAAATAAGGTGAATTCTTTTATTATTACAAAACGAAACATTGTTATCTTAGTCTTTTTTGCACTACTACAGTCTCTTGTTTATCAGGGATGTGGTGGGCCTGAAAGCTTCACAAACTTTTCTACCAACCCACTTGTCAACAAACTCTCAAAAAACATAGATGCTATTGAGGGTGACCAAGTGGATCTGAGTGTTCCCACTGAGGAATTAGATAAATTAGGACTTAACTCAAATGAAGAGTTAGAAATCATTTGGAGCTTTATTGGTGACGGAGTCGAAAAAACAATTGAAAACGACGAAACAACCTTAATTATAGAACAAGTCAAATTGGAAGATGCCGGTATTTACACCGTTTCAATTAAAAATGAGCAGTCTTCACTTCTCTTTACCATAGCCCTATCCGTGCAAAAAAAAGCTGATGAGCCTACACCGGAACCAATATTGGCTTTATATGAAGGTTTCTTTATTGAAGATGGTGAGCCTGTTCGATTTATTAGAACTGAGGAAATCACTAGAGAAGATGCTCTAGCCAATTGTCAGCTAAATGCTGAAAGCAATCCAACTCGCAGTATTTTATGCGAATGGAATGGCGATGAAATATATAAAAGAATTATTGAAATTGAACTTGGCACCTACAAAGGTTACTTCATAGAAAATGGTACCAATAAACTCTTCATAGAAACAAAAGATATTTCCGAAGAAGACGCTCTCGCTAATTGTAAAGAAAATGCAGATGCCAATCCTAAAAAATCAATTTTATGCACATGGAACGATAAAGAGATCTTTAACAAAATTGTTGAGCCTGAAGTTGTCAGAGGGCTTTACAAAGGCTTCTTTATTGAAGGTGATGCTTTTGAACTTTTTATTCAAACGAGAGATATTACCCGCGCTGATGCCTTAGCTAACTGTAAGAAAAATGCTGATAACAATCCTAAAAAGTCTCTTTTCTGCACTTGGAACGGAAAAGAAATCTTTAGAAAGATCGTTGAACCTGAAGTTGTAAAAGGACTTTACGAAGGTTTCTTTATTGACGGTGATGCTCTTGAACTTTTTATTCAAACGAGAGGCATCACGCGTGCCGACGCCTTAGCTAACTGTAAGAAAAATGCTAAAGCCAACCCTAAAAGATCTCTTTTTTGTACTTGGAATGGAAAAGAAATCTTTAGAAAAATCGTTGAAGCTCCAAAAAAAGGCACTTACAAAGGTTTTTTTATAGGAGAAGGTTCAAAACATCTCTTCATTAAGACAAAAAATATCACACGAGCTGCAGCGTTAAAAAACTGCCAATTAAATGCTAAAAATAATCCGCTTAAGAGTGTTATTTGCACTTTCAATAACACTGAGATCTTTAGAAGAATGGCAAAATAATATCAATAAAGACTCAGATCATAGCTCAACACATTTGCCGCAAAAGCCCTTATTTGGGCTTTTTTAACGCTTTAACTCAAGAAAAGAACATTCGATCTTTTAATAATTAAACTTCCAATGGCTTCTCAATTTGCCTCGCCTTAACGCAGCTTGTATTTAGTTGATCACTAGCGTCAACAAGAATAGCAATAAGCAAATTTTTCACTAGGGAGAATCATATGAGAAAGCTACTTTTCTTTTTCACGAGTGTATTATTAGGTTCCATCGCTATGGCCGGACCTAAAGTTAAACAAATTAATAAAAGTAATGATCAAATTGCAGTACAAGCTAATAAAGAAACCACAATTGGCTCGCAGTGGATTGTGTCACAAAAATCTGGAGCACAATGTGTCTTTGAAGTCGTTCAAAGTAACACTCAATCAGCTGTTCTCGAAACAGATGACTGCGACTTATCTCAAATAAGAGTTGGTCAAAGTATTGAAAAAAGTCTTTTTGCTTCAACAACAAACCAAAGCCGAACCACAGGTAAAGGTCCCGCTTGGCTGAAAGATTTAGATGGATTCAGCTTAGTCGCTTACTATACGTTTGCTGACGATCTTCCTTACAAAGGACAGGGTGGACAAAACATCACAGCCAATTCAGAAACCTCTTTTGGTTTTGGTGCTGAGTACGCCTATGACCTTACTCGTGCAACAGATGGACTTCCACTTTCTTTAACTGGTGGATTAACTTATGAACTTTCACGAGAAATTGAATCTTACTCCGCTAATGGCGTAACCCAAAAAGCACAAGGCGCTAAACCTAATTTTTCACTTTGGCTAGCCTACGTTAACGGACAATATAACTTAACTAAACGTATTGGTGCTTTTTTCGGAGTGAACTACTCATTCCCTGTAGAATCAGATTTTGGTGATGTTAATTTAAAATCGGCTCTTGGTTATCAACTTGGAGCAACAGCGCGTTTAACTGACAATTTAGCTGTCGATGCCCTCTATCGTTGGATCAATATTGATGCCACCAATGGAGTGAGTGACGTCAGTTTGGATGGCCTGACTGTTCGTGGACGTTATATTTTCTAATCATTTAAAGGGCTCATAAAATGAGATCCAAAGAGAGTCACAAGCCCTGTGATTCTCCTCAACTTTCAGGGGAAATTCATGAAAAAATTAATAACACTCCTAATGACTTCATTTTTATTAACATTTACCAATTGTAGTTCTGATAGTAGTGGCGGTGATGGCAATAACGGTGGATTTGGGACTGGAGACAATAAAGGTGGAAATGCTGCTGGCCAGGTGAATATCGCAGGTACTTGGACGGGCACAGGAAGTATTATTGTCTCTGACAATCAAACATTCCAATGCAACAATGTCACTTTTGAATTCAACCAATCCGATAATCAAATTGAAGTGGTTAGAGGAGACTACACCTGTGAACAAAATGTTTCCTATCAGTGGAATCCCATCACAGTGGAATTGAATGGAAACAAAGTCCTATTTCAATCTCAAGAAATTGGTACAATTAATGGTTCCGCCATTACAATTGAGGAAGGAACTGATTCTTTAACAATTGAAAAGTCTGGTACCAATGCTCTCAATATTAGGGAAAACAAAACAGAGAACGGAAATTCGATTCTCGTTAATGCACAACTCACTAAGCAATAAATAATTTATTATCTTTTTTTCGAGGTCATTGATTCCATTTTTATGACCTCATTTTTTTAAATTCCGAAATTATGTCTTTCAGTATCTTCAACCACTGATTTAACACCTTGCCCTTGATTTAAGTTTTCACGGTAAGCAAGCTGCTTAATATCATATACAAAATTGTCTCCATTCTTCCCGGGAGTCTGCCACTCAGGACCCATACGAATCGCATCCACAGGGCAAGCTTCTTCACAGAAACCACAAAAAACACATCGAAGCATATCAATTTCGTAGTTGATAGGATATTTTTCTACACTAGGATCTTCGTCTTCCGAGGCGACAATAGTTATACAGTCTGCGGGACAAGCCGTCGCACACAACATACAAGCCGTACAACGAATATCTCCATCTTCCTTAACAGTTAAAACGTGATTTCCCTTAAATCGAGGCGAGTAATCATATTTTTGCTCAGGATAATTAAGAGTCGGCATTTTTTTCTGGGAAACAAGATTTTTAATCATAGTTTTAAAAGTAAAACCCATGCCAGATAATATCCCTGGTAGATACCAGGTGCGGCTCAGCTTTGGTCGATTGACTTTTATCACACTCACATTGTCCCCCTCTCGTGAACAAATTCATTGTGCACTCTTTCAACTTGCTCTGGCTTGTGCCATGTCAAAGAATCGCCCTGTAACACACTGACTATTTCCGTAAGACTTAATGCCTGAGACACAAAGGATTCAACCATTTCAAAGGATTGTTCTTTACCTTCAAAATTCACAAATGTTCCCGATTTTTCAGCAAATGTTTTTGTTGGAATAAACAGAAAATTACCTATTAAATCTTCGGACACTGGAACAAGACCAGCAGAGAACCAAATAACTTTTTGAGCTTTAGCGAAGATATCAACTTTGGTGTTAATATCGTCATATACCCATTGGTTTTCAGGGCCCGCAACAAAAACATGAGTCAATTGAGTTAACTTAGAAAAGTCTTTTTCAACTGAAATACCATGTTTCTCCAAAGAGCTCTGAAGCCCTTTTGTATTCGGATTTTTATCTCCTCGAATAAGAAGTCCATCAAAGTCATTCCAATTTTCCTCGTGATTTGTCCAGTGGAATACATTCTCTCCCTTAAACTGTGATTTCCAATAGGAGAGGAGTGCTTCATACTCTTCGTTAGTGTACTGGCCAGTCAGCACAAGTGCCGCCTTGTCCACACTTTTGAGATCTTCTCTTAAATTTTCTAAAGCCTTAGAAGTTAAAAAATAATCAACCTCATTGTCTTTACGATGGATGGCCTGAGTGAGGCGGTTTTGAACTTTTACAGCCTTCTTTTCTCCACGAACACCGACAAACTCGGTGTTCATAACATTAGTGGATTTATAGATCTTTCGTCCTTCATCACACATCCAGTAGCCATTCACCTCAGAATATCTTGGTTTAACTCTCCAAAGGCCTTCTTGATTAAAGTAAACATCCACAGAACATCCCGTAGAACAGCCTGTACATACAGAAGGCTTATCTTTTAAAAACCAAACTCTCTGACGGAAACGAAAATCCTTGGAAGTTAAGGCACCCACAGGGCAGATATCAACTGTATTTACCGCATAATCATTATTAAGTGGTTTACCAGCGTAGGTTCCAATCTCAGAGTGATCACCACGATTAAAAATTCCAAGCTCATTGGTTTTGGAAACTTCCTCTGTAAAACGCACACAGCGAGAACAAAGAATACAGCGCTCCGAATCTAAAACAATCTTATCCCCAAGATCGACAACCTTTTTCTTTTTAACTTTTTGTTGCCCCATCTCTGAATCATATTGACCGAACTTCATGTACTGATCTTGTAATCCACACTCACCCGCTTGGTCACAGATAGGACAATCCAATGGATGATTGATTAAGTGGAAGTCCAACCCCCACTTCACTGCGTCTTTAACCATTTCACTTTGATTACTGATAACCATGCCATCAGTCACTAAGGTGTTACAGGCAATTTGCAGACGAGGGTTGCCTTCAATCTCCACCATACATAAGCGGCAAACACCGGCAACACTTAATCCAGGATGCCAGCAATAATGGGCAATATCCTCATCCAAACTCTTAAAGGCTTCAATAATGGAAGTTCCTTCATTAACCTCAACTTCTTTGCCATTAATTGTACACTTAAGCATTGGCTCTTCCTTTTACTTTTGAATAACCTTCTTTAATAAAAAACTCGAACTCCTCACGAAACTTTGGAACAATTCCTAACACAGGTAAAGCGGCCGCATCCGATAAGGCGCATATCGTTCGACCTTTCATTTTATTAGCCACTTCACAAAGAAGATCAATATCACTCACACTCGCCGTTCCATCGATCACACTAGAAACGAGTTTATGTAACCAACCCGTCCCCTCACGACAAGGAGTACACTGTCCACAAGACTCATGGTGATAAAAATGAGAAATCACCTTCATCATATCCACCATACAACGAGTATCGTCCATAACCACAATGGAACCTGATCCAAGCATTGTACCCATTTCCGCCAGACACTCATAATCAAGGGTCGCTTTTTCTATTTCTTCAGCCGTAATAATGGGAGCTGATGTTCCCCCAGGAATAGCCGCTTTTAACGCTCTTCCTTCTTTTATACCACCACACTCATTGTTTATAAGATCCAGCAGAGGATAACCAAGAGGAACTTCGTAATTCCCTGGTTTATTCACATCACCTGCCACTGAAAAAAGTTTTGTTCCTGCCGATTTCTCGGTGCCGTGCTTTTTATAGGAGTCGGCTCCGTCGCGAATAATATATTTTACCGCAGCGAGAGTTTCAACGTTGTTAACAATGGTGGGTTTTTTTAAATATCCCTGTACCGCAGGGAAAGGGGGTTTTAATTTTGGTTGGCCCTTTTTACCTTCAAGAGAAGAAATCATTCCTGTTTCTTCACCACAAATATAAGCTCCGGCTCCTCTATAAATATCCATGTCATGATCAAAGCCTGACCCCAGAATGTTCTTACCCAAATATCCAGCATCATAGGCTTCTTTAATCGCCTTTTCCACAACCTTTGCGGCGTAGGTGTATTCCCCACGTATGTAAATATAAGATTTAGGAGAATTGATTGCAAAGGCCGAAATAATCATACCCTCAATTAATTGATGGGGGGCTTTTTCCATCATCATACGGTCTTTAAAAGTACAAGGCTCCCCTTCATCAGCATTGCAAAGTAAGTAACGAGTTTCACCATTGTTAGGAAGGAATCCCCATTTAACACCTGTTGGAAAGCCCGCTCCACCTCGACCACGTAAACCCGAAGCTTTCACTTCTGCAATAATTTCTTCTGGTTTCATTTTTAAAGCTTTAGGAAGAACTTCATAGCCTCCCTTTACTTTATAACCTTCCAAAGTTTTAAAGTTATCGTCACCATAATGTTCAGAGAGTAATTTAACTTCCATTATTTAAGCTCCTTTAAAAGCTGACGAGCCGATTCGGGAGTCAAGTTTTCATGGTAATCTTCATTAATTTGCATCATGGGGGCTTTATCACAAGCACCAAGACACTCAACTTTGGTAAAAGTAAAACGACCGTCTTCCGTCACTTCACCCTCTTTAACACCATACTCATCTAAAAAAGTTTTGGTCATTTCTCTTGTCCCCGCCATAGCACAGGCGACATTACAACAAACTTGGACGTGGTATTTACCGACAGGCTTTTTGTTAAACATCGTATAGAAATGAAAAACTTCATTGATCCTAGCCGCAGGAATACCCATAAAGTCACTGAGATAACCGATGGCTTCTTCACTCACCCATCCATCGTTTTCTTTTTGCACCTGATAGAGTGAAGGGATAATCGCTGACTCTACGGTTTCGTAACGTTGCAGTTCTTTTTTTACGAACTCTTGCCCTTGAGTAGATAATTCAAACATAACAATTTCCTCTAACGATCCAATTCACCGGCGATAAGGTTCATACTTCCTAAAATAGCTATTACATCGGCAACCATTCCACCAGTAATGGCTTCAGGGAATGACTGATAAATAGCAAAACAAGGGGGACGCACTTTTAAACGATAAGGAGCTCCACTACCATCACTTACACAGTAGAAGCCCAATTCACCATTAGCCGCCTCTGTGGCCGAGTAAACCTCTCCGGCTGGTGGTCTCAAACCATTAATGACTAACATAAAGTGATTCATCAACCCTTCGATATTTCCATAAACATCTTTTTTCTCAGGCAGTACGATATTCTTATCTCGAATGGTGTAATCCCCCCCTGGCATTTTCGCACAAACTTGCTCTACGATACGAATAGACTGCTTCATCTCTTCAATCCGAACAAGATAGCGGTCATAAACATCACCGGTGCTACCAATAGGAATATCAAAATCAAGATCTTCATAACCATAATAAGGTGAGGCCTTTCTTAAATCCAAAGGCACTCCCGCAGCCCTTAAGCAAGGACCTGTAAAACCCCACTCAATCGCATCTTCGGCCGATATCGCTCCGACTCCGATTGTTCTCTGCATCCATATTTTGTTTCGACTTAAGAGACCTTCAATATCAGCGACCCCTTTTCTTAGTTCTTTACAAACTTCAAGAACATCATCAAACCAACCTTCAGGGGCATCTTGTGCCATGCCTCCAATGCGTGTCATGGAAACTGTTAAACGGGCCCCACAAAGCTTTTCAAAAAGAGAGTAAACCTTCTCACGCATTGTAAATAGCTGGAAGAAACCAGTTAGAGCTCCTAAATCAACAGCGTTGGCTCCAATACAAACAACGTGATCAATAAAACGAGAAAGCTCACATAGCAACACCCGCATCGCCTGGGCTCTTGGAGGTATTTCAACGTCTAAGAGAGTTTCTACAGCCTTACAATAGCCCACATTATTCATAGGAGCCGAACAATAATTAAGGCGATCCGTGTAAGGTATCACTTGATTGTAGGCATGGGTCTCAGCCATTTTTTCAAAGCATCGGTGTAAATAACCAAGTTCAACGTTCGCTCTAGCAACATTTTCCCCTTTTAACTCCGCCATCACACGCAGTGTACCGTGAGTCGCTGGATGAGAAGGGCCAATATTTAAGGCCACTAAACCTTCTTGATGGCTTTCTTTGTAATTAGGATCGTTGTCAAAGTGAATCGGTAAAGATTCCGTGCAAGGCTGTTGTTTATCGGCAGGATAGTCTTTTCTGAGAGGATGACCAACAAACTGATGATGAGTCAGAATTCGGCGCATATTGAGATGTCCAGTAAATTTAATACCAAACATGTCATACACTTCTCTTTCAAACCAGTCAGCTCCCTTCCACAATGTGGTCATTGTAGGGACTTCTTCATCAAGTGCTAGAGGAACCTTAACTCGCAATCTTTTGAATGTACTGGAACTAAAAAACTCATAAACCACTTCAAAACGTTTTTCTTTTCCAGGGTAATCCACAGCTGTGACATCCATCAAAAAATCAAAAACATTTTCCTTCAAAAAAGAGGATAACTTCATTAAGTGCTCTTTAGGAACAACGACAATATCCGCACCAAAAGAGTGCTGCCACTGCCACTGGGCAGATTCACTGTTAAATTCCCTTTCAAGTTTATTCTGAAGATCCGATTGACTAAGATTACTCATAAGGATTCACCCAATTATCACGCCAAGGACGCGGTTTATGATCTGCTATTAGTTTCTGTAGGGAAATCACTCCATCAAGAACTGCCTCAGGAGTGGGAGGACAACCTGGAACATAAACATCCACTGGGATCACGCGATCAATTCCCTGCATCACATGATAAGCCCTGTAGAATCCACCAGAGCTAGCACAAGCTCCCATTGAAATAACATATTTTGGTTCAAGCATTTGTTCGTAGATATTAACAAGAATCGGTCCCATTTTTTCAGTGATCGTTCCTGCCACAATTAGTAAGTCCGCTTGTCTGGGAGAAAAACGCACCACCTCGGCACCAAAGCGAGCAAGGTCATATTTGGGTCCCATCACCGACATTAATTCAATACCACAACAAGCGGTACCATAAGGCATGGGCCAAAGAGAGTTTCTTCGCCCCCAAGCTACGAGATCATCGAGTTTAGTAGTGAATGCAAAAGACTTTGAAATTTCGTCGACGTTTTGCTGTGCGGGCAACGACTGAGTTTGTGCCATTTCGACTTCTCCTGTTTCAACGAGAGGCTGTCCACAAAGAATCTGAGCTTCGGACAGTCTCAACGGCCATTATCGTTTCCCTTTCATCTCTTTAAATCCCTTAAAATTCAAGCGGTTTTGGGTGATTTATGATGTTTGTCAACGCTGCTTGCGGACAGCTGAAATCCCTTTTCAACAACCCCCTTTAGCAGCAAAACCAATCTCCAAAGATGAAGTGCACTTTTATTGAGCACAAGCATGCGCGCTTATTATTAGTACGAAGATGAGTCATGACTTCAGCTAATGTGATGTCGAGTAACAGCGAAATATTTTAAATTCGATTTGAAGACTGGTATAGAAAATCAGCTCCTCAAAAGGAGCTAAAAAAGAAAACCCCCACCTATTCAGATGAGGGTTCGATAGTGTTTTAATGTTTTCAATAACTCGTAATTAATTATTGTTGCATTAATGCACGAACATTCAATTTACCGTTAGAAACGGCTTTACCACTCAAAGCATTGATTGGAGTGGCTGAGTTTAAGATAGCATCTTTTAACTCTCTCCAGTCAGCATTCGGGTATTTTGAAAGATAAAGTGCTGCAGCACCAGAAACATGAGGAGCAGCCATTGAAGTTCCATCCCAAGTCGCTGTAATAAAACCTGGAATATCAATCACTGTATCTTGATAAACGTTGTCTGGAACTGTCGAGAAAACAGCGACACCAGGAGCACCAATATCCACTGTGTTTCTTCCCCAGTTAGAAAAGGATCCCAATTGATCACTTGAATCCAGAGCCGCAACACTGATTATATTTTCTTGTGGGTAAGAGGCTGGATAAGCCGGCTTCGCATCGGTATCATTATCGTAACCAACACCTTGGTGACCATTACCAGCAGCTGCTACAAACAGAACTCCTCTATCACGAGCATAAATAATAGCATCTTGGAGAGCTTGACTCATCTGAGCGTCTCCACCGTCACCTTCACTTCCCCATGAGTTAGAAAGAATTTGGGCACCATTATCAACAGCGTACTTAATTGCACCAATAGCACCATTGATATCACCAGAACCTTTTTCAGTTAGAAAACGCATGGCCATAATTTTAACGTTTGGAGCGACACCAGCAATACCTTTACCGTTGTCTCCGCGAGCAGCAACGTTCCCTGCGCAATGAGTTCCATGTCCAGGATTACCACCTAATAAAAGCTCAAAACCTGTTTTATGAAGATCATAAGGCTTGTTGTCATCGTAAGCAAAATCCCAACCAACAACATCATCAACAAATCCGTTACCATCATCGTCAATACCGTTAGTGGCACGGTTATTACCATTTTCATCAACACCCATTTCTCCTGGATTTCTCCACATGTTGTCGACTAGATCTTCATGAGTGTAATCCACCCCAGTATCAATAACAGCTACGATAACTTGATCATTTCCTTTTGTTCCAGAATTGTTCCAAGCGCCTGCAACATCATTATCTTGCATACCCCATTGTTTATTAAATAAAGGATCTGAACCTGTACCACCGACATTGTTCAATGGAATTTCAGGATTGTCCGTTCCACGAAGTTCATCAAGACCTAGCATTTTTTGAGCATCTACTTTTTCTTGAATCATTTGTCTAAGAACTGGATCGTGTACTTCAATATTTGTTTGTAGTTTCACTGTCCAATTTTTTTCAACAATTGCCACATCAGAACTTTGACGAAGTTGTTCAGCTTCTTCATCACTAATATCAACTTTAACCCAATTGTTAATTTTCAAGTCATGAACACTCACACCTGAACGTCCCATTTCAGTGTTGAAGTTGTCCAAACTTCTTTTGTTTTTTAATTTCACCAACCACCCATTTGAGTTTGCTCCAAAAGCCGTAACTGAGGCTATTAGAACTACAAGGATTGTTAATAATTTCATAGTTCCCCCTAAAAAGAATTTTGTTTGTTGTCGGAAACTCAGAAACTAGAGAACTCTCGAGAACTGATACCGACCGAAGTCCCAACGAGAATTAAGTCTAAAGAGGGTGCAGAGAGTCTAGCAATAAAATGCGGTGGAACTAGTCCGAAGTCATAGGACTGACAAGGCTTTTGGGCAATTGCACTAGACCATTGTCTCGTAAATTAAATCAGTCTGTTAGACCTTAGTTAAGTCCATTTAAGACTGTGACGTTAAAGTGAGTGGTTAGTATGACAGAGACCCTACCTGTATCTTCATGACGATCGCAGAAGATCACGATCATAAAAGATTACAAATTAAGCCTCTAAGGTCTTGGTACACTTGGAACTCTTTTTAAAATAAAATCTGTCAGAAATGGGTTCTCTTGGTCAAACTCAATCGCCACTCTTTCATAGTTTGTCTCTTTTTTAATGTTAACGACTTGGCCCTTAACCTGAACCGCTCCGTGTTCATTATTACTATTAACTATGATATTCACACGGTGATTTAGTTCCATTGATGTCGACTCATCAGTAACCAAACCAAGACCACTGTTAGACAAACTCCAAGTGACACCACGATAGAGTTCTGCGCGAGTACTAACGAAGACTTCATTCGTATAAGAAATACGAGGGTGCCTCCGTCTTGATATAACTTGTGCAATTTCCTTACATTCTAAAAGTGTTGCAAGTCCACCATCTTTAAAAGGGCTTGAGTGCTCAAGCTTTAGCCAAGAGCTAAAAGAGGAATGTCTAATAAAGTCTTGGGAGTGCAATCGATTCTGATGATAAAATTCAAGAAGCTGAATAAGGGAAAAAGGGCCATAGCTCGACTCTCTCCCTTTTATATACCAATGATTAAAAAGTGAATCATAGGAATATCCCTTAGACGCGATCATAAGATTGTTAACTAAGAACTGAGGAAAACTATCAATACTAAGTAACTTCATCCAATCTTTGCCCCCTAAGCTGCTCGCTAATGCTGTAAAAGGTATGGCACCGCTTGAGAGCATTGATAAAACATCAAAATAAGTTTGCTTGTTAAATTGTGATGACCCTACTTTTATATCAACTTTATTTTCCACAACCCGTCCCCATTTTAATTGTGAAGATAAATTTTATTTGAAACTCACGCTCACCTCTAAAATGAAACTTAAATAAATTAATTCTCAAAATGAAGTTTGCATAAATTAATAAATAGATTCCCCCAAAAATTAACGCTAAAAAGACTCTTAATTGGCATTAACACTGAACCATTTATGACTTCTCACAAAAAATTGTGTTTTACATTTGTAAAAACTCTTCCGTCATTCCTAGCGCATCTTAAAGTCTATAAAGTGCCAAAACCTCTTACTTTAATTATAGATTCAGACTCTAACTTCAAGAAAGTAGAATCTCATTTTGGTACAGCTTATTTGTAATCGAGTGATAAGCTCTTGAAACTGTTAGAACATTCTTGTAAAAGTTGTGTATGAAAAATAGTCAAATATCAGACCGCCTAAAAACACCTCTCGATAATGATTTTTTTATACTCGATATCGACTCGACCTTAGTCACAACCTACCAAAGAAACCAGGCTATCATCAATCAGTTCATTAAAGATCAGCAAAGCGATCACCCTCTCGAATGCCAAGCTCTCAGGCTAGCTCAGTGTCAACTGGGAGATTATGGAATTGCAACCGCCTTGAACCGAATTAGATTTAGAAGCGATAATCCTGACTTTCAAACTCTTTTGAATCAATACTGGAGAGAGCGTTTTTTTTCCAATGATCATCTCCACTCCGACCAACCCACTGAGGGAGCTGTGGACTGGACTCAATCTTTATTGAATCAATCAATTCCCTTTATTTTTTTAACGGCAAGGCATCACGAAAAAATGTGGTCAGGAACACTAAGCTCCATGAAGCAATTGGGTTTTCCTATCACTGAGGATAATCTCTTCTTAAAAAAAGATCTAAGCGTCAAGGATGAGCTTTATAAAACTCAAACGATCCGTACACTTTTGAATCAACATCCAAATAAAAATTTTGTTTTAATTGATAATGAACCTGTGGTCCTTAACCAAATCCATACGGATCACCCGCAGGTTCAACTTGTATGGTTTGAATCCTGTCACTCAGCAAAGATGGAGCCTCCCCAAAATACTCCCTCTATCAATAGCTTTATTTTTTAAAACATGTCTCCAAATTACAGATCAGTTGGCATAGTGAATTTATTTACATCCTGAAAGCTTGATTCTAACTAGCCTTTTGTCGTTTTAAATTGAAACAGATTATGACTCAATTGATAGGTTCTAAACGCAATGCCAATTTATTGAGCTATACTAAAGCAGAATATCCCGATGAGTAAGTATGACTCATGACAAATCGTTCACCTAATTTATTAGAATGGGAAAACTCGCCATTGCCACTAAGCGCCATGGAGTCATTCCTGTTTCAACTCGAAGCCAGATACAACTGTGGTCATAATAAATAAGAAGAGCAACCAATTAAAAATATTTAGGACTTCGGTTACCAGATATATTTGTAAGGTTACTAGTCTATCTGACTTAAAAAACTTGAACTTTTTCAGTTATTTATTAAAATTAAACTATTACTGGTTTTTTTGCTGAAAGGGTGAAATGAAAGCTTTAACGAAATGGGTACTACTTGTTGATTCTGATGAGAAATTCAGAGCCAATACCAACAGCCTACTCGTTTCACATTTTGGTAAGCAAATAAAAATTATTGAAACAAGCGATGGCTCTGCCGCTATCTCTAAAATTAAAAATCAAGTTTTCCACCTGGTAATCACTTCTCTTGATTTGGGAAAAAAAGGGGGCGATGAGGTCATCGAGGCTATTCGGCAGAATCAATTCAATCAAACGGCACCCATCATATTACTCACTGACAAATCGGCTGAAGAAAATGCCAAGCTGGAAAAAGATTTTGAATTTGTGAATTGTGTATCAAAGCCTATCGACCCTTTCGAGTTTGCTAAGATTATTCATAATATATTTAATATTGGCTCCACCGAAAAAATGATTTCGGCTAGTATTTTCTCAAGCCTCCTTGACTCCTCTATTGGTTTCTTGGGCGAAGCTCTCAAAAGAAAAGAAGACACATTTCAAGTTGGAGAAATGAAGTTTAAAAAAGAGGGCGAAACTCTCACCGCCGACCAAGCTGCGATCATTACAGTCCATATTGGAAAAGTTTCCAATACCTTCTCCGTTCTTTGTAGCAATAAGACATTAGAAGTCTTAAGAGATGGTTCGGAAAAAGTCTCGGGCAAATCTTTAAGTGTTATCTGTCGCTCCCTTGGATATGTTATTTTAAAACACGTCCTAACTGAGTGTGGAATCATCAACCACAATGAAGTTAAAACAAAAGATATCACGCAAGACCCAACCCTATTGACTCGCAAACAAGGTATTGTTGTTCCTATACAGGCTAACGACATTGATTATAAAATATTTGCTACCACTAAAGGTGGAGATCTTTAAGTTCCTGCGATTTCTTCTCTAAATATTTTAAGGCCATTGATACCGATGCAATCATTATGCTGTGATCAATATCACCATTGTATAAATGCTTTTTTAATTGCTGCAAAGTGCATTTATAAACATCTAATTCTTCAAACTCATCCAGGTTTTGTTCCTGAACTTTCTCACAATCAAAGGCAATATAAGTATGCATTCGGTTACTTTGTAAGGCTGGATTGGGATAATGACTGCCAATGTAGACTATATTTTTAGAATCAAATCCCGTTTCTTCCAACATTTCTCTGCGCGCAGCCTCAAGACTTGAATTCTCAGCTCCAGGCTCCATTGAGCCGCCAGGAAGCTCCAAATGCTCATTCTGAGAGGCATGCCTGTACTGCTTAACCATCACAGCCTCCCCTTCTTTTGTGATCGGTAAGATATTGACCCAATCGGGAAAATCCATCACATAGTAGCGAGGCATTATGCGACCATCTGGCAACTCACAACGATCGGCTCTCATAGAAAATAGCCCCGAAGAGAAAAGCGATTCACTCTCTAATGTTTTCCATTTCATGATAAATCCTTTAAAAAGCTCCACTGATAAATGGTTAATGCCAAAATTATTTTGCCCTAAGATCCTTTGCTTCGCTCAGGATGACAAGTGTATTTTTAAATTGAGGTCGAATGACCAGACTCAAAACCAAAGCACTCCAGTTGAATTTGAACTGATTCTTTAGTTGCAAGTTCCTCATTTCAATACTAAAAAACTCAGATATGTCACTCACCCTTATCTCTGTTCCCATTGGAAACACAGGCGATATCACCTTAAGAGCCCTTGAGAGCTTAAAGCAGGCTGATCTTTATATTGGTGAAGAGCGAAAACCCATGTTCCGTCTATTAAAAGAACTGGGAATCGCCACCCCTAAAAACTTTGAGCTACTCAACGAACATAGCACTCCTGATGAAATTCATGAACTGGCGAAAAAGTGTAAAGACCAAAAAGCCATATTAATGACGGACTGTGGAACCCCTGGCTTTAGCGATCCTGGAGCAGAACTTGTCAATAAATGTCGACAAATCAATATCTCCGTAACCGCCAACCCAGGAGCCTCTTCAATCACCACCTTTTTAAGTTTATGTGGAATTAAACTAGAAGAGTTCCACTACTTTGGATTTTTACAAAGAGATGCTGAGAAAAGAGAAAAAGATTTTAAAACTCTCAGCCAAGTTAAAATTCCAACTATTGTAATGGACACTCCTTATCGCTTAAAAAAAACATTACAGGAGTGCGAAAAGTTTCTCCCTAAAAAGAATTTTATTCTTGGTATGGATTTAACCAAAGAAAATGAAGAAGTTCTTACTGGCTCTATACAGAATATTATCAAAAAATATAATGGAGAAAAAAGAGAGTTCCTTCTCTTGATTTATTAACCACTTTATCAATTCTTGTGAATCTTAGTTGGCATGTATTTCAAGACAAAGCCATCTTCAATTTTTAATCGTTTTTTGGATGGCCTTTTAGAATTTTCCCAGGAATTCCAGCAACAGTACTGCCAGCGGGGACATTGATCATTACAACAGAGTTGGCTCCCACTTTCACATCATCTTCTAAAAGAATGGGTCCTAAAATTTTTGCACCCGCACCAATCATCACATTGTTTCCAAGAGTCGGATGCCTTTTAATGGCCTGATTACTCACTCCGCCAAGTGTGACTCCATGATAAAGAACGCAGTCATCACCAATTTCCGCCGTCTCACCTACGACAATACCTGCACCATGATCAATCACTAACCTTTTACCAATCTTGGCACCGGGGTGAATTTCGATAAGTGTTAGAAGTCGGGAAACCTCCGATATCAAACGGGCTAGAAAAAAAAGTTTGATGTTATAAAATCCATGGGCAAGACGATGAAAAAATAAAGCTTTCGGACCAGGATAAAGTAAAGCCACTTCAAAGATAGACCTGGCCGCAGGATCATAATTCTTGTAGGCTTTTAAGAAATCAATCATGATTCACTGTCTTTAAAATTATTCTTATAAAAATGGCGCGCATAAAGATTGTTAAATGAGGTCCAATCTTTTTCACCGGACTGATCCTGTGTCATAAACTGAGTGATAGAGTCCACCTTAGAATCAAAATCATCAATCATCCATACAACATAAGCTTCAAGCAACATAGGAACTTTTGGAGAACCATACTCAAGCTTACCATGGTGACTTAATATAATGTGTTTTAGAACCATGATAAGTTCTTCTGGAAAACCAAAAATTTGATTGGCCTTCTTCTCAACCAACTCTGCCGACATCACCAAATGCCCAACTAAACGGCCCTTATCAGTGTAGCGAATCCCTTTTGAAGTCCACTCTAACTCCCAGACTTTGCCTAAGTCGTGAAAGATCGCTCCAAACAACAATAAATCAAAGTTCAGTTGTGGGTATTGGTTTGCAATAAATACCATCAACTTACTAATTGATAGAATGTGATCAATCAGGCCGCCCACTTTCACATGATGGATGGACTTGGCAGCTGGTGACTTTAAAAACTTCTCTTTAATTTGAGGATCATTCAAGGTTGTCAAAATTAACTGCTTAATATGATCCGACTCTACTTTTTCAACCAGCTGTAAAAGCTCTTGCAGGACCTCTTCTGGTGACCTGTTAATTTCACCGACATAGTCTTGGAAATTGAGAGTCTCATCTTTAATGGGGTCAATTTTATGGATCACTATTTGTTTTTTATTTTGAAAAAGTTGAACCTGACCTTTTACAACAACAATATCTCCTGATTCAAAAGTGTTGTTAATTCTCTCAACATTATCCCAAATTTTAGCATCAACACTACCACTGCGATCGCTAAGATAAAGAGAAATGTACTGATTTCCCTTTTTATCCGTTAATAGCGTTTTATTTTTTGCTAAAAAAGTGGTGTGAAGATTTTGCTTTTCCGTTAAATCAGCAACAAATACTTTTTCCATAATCCTCTATTCTACTTTGCATTCAAAACTGGGGTATCGACTATCGGTCAAACGAATATAACCCAAGTAAACGCGATCTTCAATAAGCTGAAAAAAGACGTAAGTACCTGCCAACAGGTGCATATATTGCCTTCTCGACGCCGTAAGACTCACACCAAGGTCTCCGGTGAACAAATCCACCTTTTCCGAAAGATCAAAGATTTTTCCACAACCATTCCCCCAAGTTTGTCCTTCCTCTACCTTTCCTGGAGAATCACTCACATACAATAAGTGGAAACCTTCTTCTTGAAAGTCCGGTAACATTCTAAGATTAAAGGGACCTTTGCCAGACATGTAGTCGAAAAAATCAACCTGCCCACCACCCTCAACAAAGTTTAGTTTATAATTTAAGCCCCCCCTGAAGACCACCTGACTTTCACTATACATCTCGACACTGACTGCAATAGGAAGGACAGAAAAGTTCTCTAAAACTTTAGCATCAGCTCCATCTGTAGCCATAATTTCTTTAATGACATCCCAAAGCTTTTTTGGAACTTGAATATTCTGATAGTTGAATGGCATGTCGATGACACTCCATTGACTACCAGTCTCTTCAACATTCTCTTCCTGGGAAAAAGCTGTCAGGGAGCTTAAAAGTAAAAAAATGGATATTATTAAAAACTTCTTGCTCAACATCTTTCCCCCTACTCAATATTTATTTTAAATAATTTGTTGCTTAAAATTAATAAAGTTACAGATCTCTTTGCAATTTAAGCAAAGGTGTAAAGTTAGGTGAAATTTTGAGACCTTCTCTTATAGATGATCGCGCTTCACCAATATTATTATTTTCATTTATAACTGCATTACCCCAGTGAGAATAAAGTAAAGATAAACGTTTTGAAGACTCACTCTTAAAAATAGTGCGGCCACAGTTTGAGTCGAGCGACACAAGACAACCTCTAAGAATTGTTTCAACCAATGGTGTCTCTTGATCAAGTTGAGGCAACAGACCAAGACTATTTTTTGCCTGGGAAAGCTCGTCCAACTTAAGTAACGAAGAAGCATAAAGAGCTTGCAAAATACCATCTCGGCTATTTTGAAGCAGTAATTCTTCAAATAAGTTTTTTGCCTCAATTGTTCTTCTAATTTTTAACAAACAGAATGCATCCACTAATTTTCTTTCATACTCTCCCAAACTAGTGGTGACGTTCTTACAATGCGGAATAAAGTCGATCCAATTAAAACTTTGAAAATCAATTAATGAGTCGTGGACATGCAAATTGGTGAGTTCAAAATCAATTTTGAGAAAGTTCTTTACAGACTCTAATGTTTCTTTAGGATCTTTTTGGAGATGACTTTGCGCTACCGCAACCAAGAAGGCTACTTCTTGTTTAAAATCGTAAAATCGTTGTGAGAATTGGTCAGCAACTGACAAAACTTCATTAAGTACAACGGGGTCATTTTTTTGAAGCCCCAGCTCTAATAAAGTTCTCAAATAAAAATAATGGGCAATAGCTTTATCTCTATTGTAACCAACCACTCCTCTCATTAATGAAAAAGCTTGTTCGTATTTACCTAACTTAATAAGAGCAAATGATTTATTGAGTTGTGCCGGCATAAAATCTTTATCGAAGGCCAGAGACTCATCATAAGAGGCTAAAGCTTCTACATATTTTCCACGATAGGAATAGGAAAGTCCGACAATATTGTGACCAATTTTATTGATTGTTTTTTGGCGATTATGGGCCAGCATGTTTTCAATGTTGGTTTGAACTTGATAAAACTGTCCACCAAACTGCACAGCTAATGGTGACATTTCTATAAGCAGGTTAGAGTCTTTGGGAGATATATTATAGGCTTGAGAAAAATTCTTTAACGCCTTTTCGTACTCTCCTATTTTTAAGTTCTTCATCCCTGCATCTGTCAATTGATCAAAGGCCGAAATTTTCTGCTCAACTAATTTGGATTGATTAAAATCATAAACCAGATAAGCCGCACCTCCACCTACAATCATTAAAAAAGCCAGTAAGAAAACAAGAGGAGAACTCCCTTTCGGCTTATCCTGTCTCTCTAAGGGATGACTGTAATGAGGAGCTTCTGCAGGACGAAATACATTTTCTTTGTATTCTTCTTCTTGATGTTTTGTATCAAGGGGAGCCGCAGGCGTTAAGGTGCCAGTGTCATTATCAAACTCTGAGACAGTCTGAGTGAGTTGATCTGTTTTAGTATGAAGATCAACTGTCGCCGTCATAGTATGTTCACCACGGGACTGATAGGTTGAAGCTTTTAGCTTTTCAATGGCAGCTGCAAATAAAGAATGATCTTTAATTGGCCTCCAGCGCTCAAAAGGTCCTTTGATTTCGTCGAGAAGATGAATCTCGCCATTAAAGATATTGTTGACCACGAAGTCAAACTCAACGGGACCGATAATGTTATCACTGGATTTAATCAACCACTTTTTATCGACTCCCATACCCCTTCCCATCTACAAATTAATGTCGAAAATGTCTTTTTCCCGTAAAAACCATGGGAATGTTTAACTCTTCAGCTTTTTTAATCACAGCCTCATCTTTTATGGATCCGCCCGGCTGTATAATTGCCTTCACCCCATGTTTAGCAGCTAATTCTATAGAGTCAGGAAACGGAAAAAAGGCATCACTGGCAAGATAAAGATTTTTTTCTTCCGGATGAAAGTGCTTGGCACGAGCAAAAGCCTGCTCGACAGCATCCACCCTATTAACCTGTCCCATACCCAACCCTAGGGATTTATGATCATTGGTTATTGAAATGGCATTGCTTTTTAAACAAGAACAAACCTTCCAGGAAAATTCTAAGGCTTTCCAATCATTTTCTGTTAGCTCACCACTAACTAATTTCCATTCATCTGTTCGAGATTCTACCACATCGGCTGTTTGTAAAAGTTCACCACCAAGGATTGTCCTCGTCATGGTTTCTTTAGTTTGATTTTTGAAATCTAATAATTGAGGCCATTCTAGTAATCTTAAATTTTTCTTAGACTTAAAGTGCTCTTTCGCCTCACTCGTGTAACTAGGAGCAATAACACACTCTAAAAATAGTTCGGTCAGCTTTTGAGCACACTCTTTATCCACTTCTCGATTAAGAGCAATGATTCCACCAAACACACTCACCGGATCGGCTTTAAGAGACAACTCCAAAGCTACTGTTAAGTTATTTGCCGTTGCCACTCCGCAAGGGTTATTATGCTTTACAGAAATCACCGTGGGATCATTAAATAAAAACAAAGCCCTTAAAGAGGCATCCAGATCTAAAAGATTATTATAGGAAAGCTCTTTACCTTGTAAAATATGAGCTTGATGCACGCCCCACTCTCTCTGGCTTTCCCACCAGGCTTGTTGCTGTGGGTTTTCACCATAACGCAAACCTTTTAGTGATCCTGTTCCAGAAAGATAGCCCTGAATGAGGTTATCGTATTCACTTACATGTTTAAAAACTTTAGCGGCTAGTTTTTTTCTATCATCCAAACTCAGCTCTGACTTTTCTTGCACCCAACTGTAATCCTGGGGATCACAAAGCACCGTCACACTCTCAAAATTTTTAGCAGAGGCACGCAAAAGAGTTGGACCACCTATATCAATTTTTTCAATCATCTCTTCAGGAGATGAGTTTTGTTCTAAGGCTTCACGAAAAGGATACAAATTGACTAACACCAAATCGAAAGCCTCTAAATTGTGCTCACTCAAAGTTGTTTGATCTTCATCTACTGATTTTCGTTGTAATAAAGGCATGTGAATATAAGGATGCAAAGTTTTTACCCTTCCACCCATAACTTCTGGAAACTGAGTTTGATCACTCACCTTCACAACTTCAAAACCTTTTTCCTCTAAGTATTTTGCAGTTCCACCGGAGGAAACAATTCTCATTCCCTGGGCTGCTAAAGGTTTTAAAAAATCTTCTAATCCATCTTTGTTGGAAACACTAATAAGGGCATTTTTAAACATCGCTCTTCCTTAAAAACTCATTTGTGATAGAAGAACTTTTATATCGTCGTTTGTTAGATAGAGTCCAGCACCAATGAAGCTCGACGCATTGTCAGTACCATTAGCAAAAATATATTGTTGTCCACCGACGACATACATTCCTTTAAAGAAACTATACCTTAAATAAGCACGAACATTTGGGGTCTGAAAATCAAAAGCATCAAAAGAGGCTCTAAAGCGATTATCGTAGAAGTTGTACTCTATACCGAGTCCTCCTCGACTCTCCATCATTCCACCCTTAATTGTCCAATTGTAAAACTTTTTCCCGAATAAGGCGGTTAAGCGCACTTGATAATCATGACGAGTTTCTTGAACTGTTGTGACTGGAGCCGCACCATCCACTGTGTTTGTTTGGGAAAATCTTGTAATCACACCCTCTGGAGCCGTGATACCCGCAATTTCATAAAAACGATCCAATCCTGGTTGAATCCTGATGCCAATGTAAGATCTTACACCCGCTCCGCTAGTCAAAACATGAGAGTAGTAATCAAAGCTTGTTTGTAATTTATTGCCAGCATCAATAAATCCATTGATTCCCTCAATTGCCGTATTAACTTTTTCAACAGTCTCTTCATCATTGATCAAGCGTCCAATGGTCCCTTCACCACGATTGATCTTACCAGAGATCTCGTCAATATTTCCAAGAGCACTTTCGAGTCTTTCCATTGAGGAATTAAAGCGAGCCTGAAAGCCTTCCCGACTTTTATCGTTAATCATTTCATCCAAGGTCGCCGTCACATTATTAAGATGAGCGATCAAATCACCCACTTCATCTTTTTTATCGGCCATCAACTGCGAAAGATCTGTTGTGATTTTCTCTACATTGCGGACAATTTTTCCAATTGGTTTGGTATCATCACCTTCGGTAGCATCTCTGATGTTATCAATCACTTCGCCTAAGCTTTTTGTGATTTTACTGACCTCTGTCACAATTCTATCAATAGAGGCGTTGTCTTCTACCACCACAATTTGTTCTTTATTAGATAAGACAGGATCGTTAAGGGAGCCAGGAATAATTTCTATATGTTTGTCCCCCAAAATACCATTGGCACGAACTTCAATTTTTGAAGACTGGGTCAGCACGACATCAGGACGAATGGCCATAAGAACAATCGCCTTTCCTTCTCTTAATTGAATGTCTTCAATAATACCCACGCGAATACCAGCCACATTAACTGGACTGTTTTTTATCAGACCGCCCGCATTTTCTATTTCAAACCAGATTCTTTTCGTTCCACCAATAAAGTTGGGACTTTCACTCACTCGCATGGACATCACACCCACAAGGCAGGCCACAACAATAACCAGCATTCCTACTTTAAATTCAGGGGTGCGTAGCAAATTCATTTTTTTCTAACTCCTTTAGAAACAAAGCGAGAGACTAAAGGGTTATCGGATTCCATAATATCTTTTTGAGTTCCATAAAGTAATACCTTGCCGCTGTCTAACATTGCTACATAATCTCCGATGCGAAAAGCTGCATGTAAGTCATGAGACACCACCAATGACGCAGTGTCGTCTTTATGATTATGGGTGCTTAGAATCAAATTATCCACCATTTCCGTTAAAATTGGGTCAAGACCCGTCGTTGGTTCGTCATAAATAAGAATATCTGGATCAAGGGCTAAAGCTCTTGCTAGACCACAGCGTTTTCTCATTCCACCGGAAACTTCACCCGGTAATTTGTTATAGTGCTTTTCGTCGAGTCCTGACTGCTTTAACTTCTCAAAGGCAATATCGGTGATTTGTTTTTTCGATAAGTCTTTGCGATGTTCATCCAATGGGAAGCGAACATTATCTAAAATTGTTCGATCGTCAAACAAAGCTGCATATTGAAACAACACCCCAAAATGTTTTCTCATTTTTACTGTTTCGGTTTCTGACATTTTAGCAATGTCTTTGCCCAAAATCTTAATTTGTCCAGAGGTTGGCTTTAATAGACCAAGAATATGCTTTAATAGTACGCTCTTACCAGTACCACTAAAGCCAATAATAACAGTGATTTTTCCCTTAGGAATTTCTAGATTAATTCCATTGAGAACATAGTCCCCTTCCGTAAAGGACTTTTTCAAATCCACTATTTCAATTGCATTTTCTACCTGGCCCATGGGCTCTGTTGCCTTTCTTTATGCTGTCAATTTGTAATAAATTTCAATCAAGTTCATTAAGAAAAAATCTAAAATAATAATCATCACCATGCTTAAAACAACACCGCGATTTGTAGCATCTCCCACACCCCGAGCGCCGCCCTTTGTGTTATACCCTCTATAGGTACAAATCATAGAAAAAACAGCACCAAAAACAGCACCCTTAATTAAACCCTCATTAATATGGGAAGGGTTCAACCACAGTGCTGTTTTGTCCCAGAAAATAGCTTCATCCATTTCTAGTACTTTAATGCAAAGGAAATAAGAACCAATCATTGCAACAAAATCAAAAACTCCTGTTAATAAAGGAAGAGAAACCACAGAAGCCCAAAGCCTCGGAGCCACTAAATACTCTTGTGGATCTACACCCATCACTTGTAGAGCATCAATCTGTTCGGTCACACGCATTGAACCAATATTGGCTGCCATAGCTCCTCCGGCCCTGGCAGCAACAATGAGTCCTGTCAAAACAGGTCCCAGCTCTCTCGCAATTCCCATTGCAACAATAGGACCCGTCAGACTTGTCGCATTGACTAAGCGAAATCCCAGATACACTTGAAAAGAGAGAGCCATTCCAGTGAAGGTTCCCGTTAAAACAACGATAAATATAGATTTGTTACCGATAAATTCCATCTGCTGTATGAACTCTTTAAAACGATAAGGTTTTCTAAAAAAAGATTTAAAAGAGTAAGCTCCAAAAGTAAAAACAGAGCCTACTTCAAAAATAAAGTTTTCAATGGTTTGCCAGATTGTTCCTAAAACGAGGTCAAAAAAATCATTAACCCGCTGTCTTACATTTTCTCTCAAGCCCAATCTCCGTAATGCCTCGGCACTCTTTCACTGATGTTTGTTACAATTTCATAATGGACTCGACCGGCATGACCAGCAAACTCTTCTACAGAAATATGATCCTGCCCTTGAGAACCAATCAAAACCACCTCTTCTCCCAACAAATTGTATGACCCCTTTAAATTCGATAAATCAACCATTGTGTAGTCCATACAAACCAAACCACGAATTGGTACTCTTTGCCCCATAACAAGAAACTCCCCCCGATTGGAAAGACTACGGCTAATACCGTCAGCATAACCTGCCGGAACAATTCCAATTAGAGAGTCTTTATCCGCTCTCCAAGTTCCTCCATATGAAACCACTTCTCCTGATTTTACTTCTTGAATCGCCACAATTTTAGATTTGTATTCCATAACAGGACTTATGAGAGAGTTCATTTTTAAATCTGGCTCAGGATTAATACCATAGGCTAGAAGCCCTGGACGTAGCCCAAAGTCTAACTCGCGTCCTGTTAAATAAAGTCTCGCCGTCGCAGCAGAATTATAGGCATGAAAATATAGTGAAGGTTGCGAAAACTCTGCAATGGCTTTTTTAAATTCCCCAATTTGGTTTTGTGAACTTTGCTTATCCAAGTGAATATTTTCACCTGATAAAAGATGAGTGCAAAAACCTTCCAGTTTGATAAAGCGACTTTTCCCGATTTCTTTTTTTAACCTTTCAAGGTCCTGCGTTCTAAAACCTAAACGATTCATTCCGGTATTCATTTTTAAATGAACTCGAAACTCCGACTTTTCCTGTTTAATAAGATCATCTAATTGTTGAAAGTTTGAAACAACCGCTGTGAAGTTGTTTTTCAAAATTTCATAGGCTGCCTCTTTGCCTGTAAAATTAAAAACAAGCAGTTGTCCTTGAACCTCACTAATCTGCAACTGTATGGCTTCTTCCACGGACGAAACACCTAAGAATTGACAACCCCCTCTTTCCGTTAATGTCTTACCCACAGCCACATCACCATGACCATAAGCATTGGCTTTTACCATTGGACAAATAAAAGAAGATTGTTGTGAAAGCTTGCGGAGCGCTTTAAAGTTTTTCAGCAAACGATCAAGATGAATCACAAGATGAGTGGGTCGCAATTGGTCCATTGAACTATTTTATAGAGCCTCGGGGCAATTGGGCTGTCACAGTGCAAAATTTTGAAAACTTTTCTAAAAACATCCCCCTTTTGAACCACCTAAAAAGGGGGACCTTGATAATACCCTACGAGCTCTAGTTATTTTTAAAATCAACTTGCTCGTTATCTATTCAGACCAACCTAAAATTCAATTGCCCCCCAATCGAAAAGTGTGTCAACTTGAGCGAGGTGACTTCATCCTGAGTTTTGCCGCCCTGCCTGAGATTTTGACATCCTAAATAAGATCTTGTCTTCCTAAACGTAAGTGAAGGATCTTTTATGTCTCAAAAACGAACGTCTTTTTTGATGAATTGATCATTTTCTAGATTTTTTTGCATTTTTTTGCATGTTTTTACTCAAAAAATATAATTGTGAACCGATAAGTCTATGTGCACGTAATAAGAACCGCTTTTATTATTTTAGGCTTATTATTTTTCGTAAGCTTTCAGGCAGCTTTGGCTGGGCCCGCAAAATTTGCCTTTCAAGGTCAAATTGTTAAAGATAACGGTCAAGCTCTTGAAGCGAACTCCGTTCAGTTTAAAATAGAAATTCTTTCTCCATCACCTTCTCTTTGTGTTCTCTACGAAGAAAGTCATACGATTAACATGACA
>CAXREJ010000032.1:0-10146 GCA_964229765.1 Bdellovibrionales bacterium
GGCGGCGGGTGAAATGATCTACAAAGAGAAGAATAAACCCAAAAGACTAACCCAATTTGAAAAATACATGCAATTTGTAAAATGGGACAAAAATCAAAACTGGGCTTTGTTCCCGTTGGGCTTCTCTAGAAATTTTTCACTACAGCTGTTTCAAGTGCTGAACGACTTGAATCCTTTAGAATAATTCGAGATCAGATAACTCTTAAACTTAAGAATTTTGCATGAGTTGACACTGTTTGGAAATCTTATTCCCGATGCATTCTTCTTGAAGTTGAAATGACATAATTATTAAAGTGCATTAATCATCGCTATTTGCAGAAAAATGAAGTCCTTTTTGATCGGCGGGAGTAAGGGCTCAATACGATTTTTAATTAAAGTTAAATGACCCTTTTGTGGTCTTGTAAATTAAAAAAAAGGGTCAAAAAGGCAATATAAAAAGTACCAACCGCTTGATCGGCATTATTTCTTGTTACGAAGTTAATCCCAAATGAAAGAGGTAAATTAAAAATTCCATCGGGATACATTTGGCTATCAACCATAATATAACCAACACCAAGCTTTGAGTAAGCTGACAAGATGTCCTTAAATAGGGATTGATCTGCTCGGAATGAAAAGTCAATTTCCCAGGTATTTTCGATACTGCTTGTGGTGTTCACAAAGTTAGATTGTAGTAGATCTAAAGTTAAGCGAGCATGATTTTGATCTTGAGCCCAGCTGAAAAGGTAAGGGGTCATAGCTCCGAGTCGAATAACTCTTTCTTTGTAACTTTGTTTACCAAAAGCAGCATCAAAACCCCAGTTGTCGAGTATATTGATCTGATTATCATTGGCTTGTAATGAATGCGTTAGTAATAGAACAGCGCAAAGCAGGCTTAGCTTCTTCATAAAGTCTCCTTAAGTAAAAGACGCTTTTGCTGTAAGTGTCTCAATTAATCAAGTTCTCATAGGGATAGTGTAAAACGGACCTAATCAGAGACCATCTATTTGCTCTAAACTACTGAAAACAGGTGGAGTAAGTCAAAATATTCGTATATATACGAATTAAATTAAAGAAAAATTCGTATATTTACGAAGGAAAAAGCCATGTTTGATAAGCTCCATTTGGCTCAGGTGAGCCGTAAGGTCGAAGGAATAAGAGAGGTCTTTAGAGACACAAAAGTCCATCCTGGGTGGATACGCTACAGGAGAGAGGCCCTTGGCATGAAGGTCAAAGACTTAGCACGCCTCACTGATCTCAGCTCGAATACTGTTACTGAAACAGAGAAGCGAGAAGCCGAAGGAAAGGTCACCATCCAAAATCTTCGGAAAATGGCCCACGCCATGGACTGTGAACTGGTCTATGCCTTTTTACCCAAAGAAGAGATTGGCGATCTTCTTGAATCCAAAGCTTATGAAAAAGCGAGAAAGGCCATTATGTCGGCTGATACCCACATGACCCTGGAAGATCAAAAGGTCACCGAAGATGCTAAAGAACGTATCCAGCGCCTGGCGCAAAAGCTCATTGAAAAAGGAGATGTTTGGTGAGTGATTTTTTATTTAAAGATCGAGATGGCCAAACGCCACTTCCGGAAGAACTTAAAAAGGATCTTAAACCTAAGCATATTCAAAATATGGGTGAGTTAGATGAGTACGAAGAAGCCAATATTGCTGAAGGTCTCATTTGGTTGAGCAAACAAACTAAAGACCCCATTGACCGTCACTTTTGGTATCAACTTCACAAGAAATTATTTTCGGATGTTTGGTCTTGGACGGGTGAGGTCAGGGATCACGAGCTTAACAACCTCGATTTTTTAATGCCCTATGAAGTAAGGCCTGCGTTGAAACAAATAGAAGATGATGTGAAATGTTGGATTGAACACAAAACCTATCCCCTTAAAGAAATAGCCACGAGACTTCATGAAAGACTTCTCACCATTCATCCCTTTGCCAATGGGAATGGCCGATTTTCTCGCATCATCGTCGATTATTTCTGTAGTTATCAAGGATTGGAAAAGCCGACTTGGGGAAAGCGTCATCTAAATATGTCAGAGTTTCGGAGAAAACAATACATTGCTGCTATTGTTAAGGCTCGAAGAGAATATGATTTTAAGGATCTAGAAAATTTTATTTTTCAAAATGATTAAATTATGAACGAGAGTTCTGTCCCTTTGATTCAATTTTCCTCTAGTAGGAATTTAAAATTCATACTTTTATTGTTAGTGCATTTTCAATTCTTATTTTGTGGCTCAAATTGACCCTAACCTATTCTAGTCTTGGCTTGAAGCTTGCATTGTATATTGAAACAAACAACTTGGACCGAATGTTTCGATCAAGGGATGTTTTTTTAACAAAAAGGAGCCAATTTTATGGCAGCTAATCAAACTGAATGGAAAAAATTAAGGGAAAAAATAAAATCAAAGTTTTCAAAACTTACCGACAACGATCTTGATAGTCTCAATGGCCATATGGAGAAACTTCAAGATAAAGTACAAAAAGTGTACAACTACTCGAAAGACCAAGCGATTCAAGAATGCAAAGCTTTTAATAGGTCATTAAAAAGTTAAGCAATAGATTGATGGAGAAAATAGATTGGGGAAAGGTTCGTGTCTTTTTAGTGATATTTGCAGTGGGATTTTTCATATCTGCAATCGTTAGTCACGATCTGATTCCCAAAGCTATAAAAAGAATAATATTGAAACCAGAAAATGGAGTGCCCATGCTTAGACATTTTAATTTTAAAAAAACAGTTAAAAAAATCGGCTTTTTTGAAGTCGATCAGAAAAATGAATCTCATTGGCTTTTTCACCCCTTTGTAGGTGATGCGCTAAGAGTTGCAAATAGTGAACTTGTGCCAATTGACTTGTATTCGGACTATAAGGTGACGGGAACTATAGATAAGATTGATGCTAATAAACTAAAAATAATTAGGGTTATTAAAATCATCGATAACGATAGTCGTAATATTGCTCTAGAATATAACACTATATATTAAAGCTAAAAACGACTAAGCGCCATTTCATATACATCTCATTGATTATAGTTCTCTATGCCTCGTGTTTAAGGGTTGGATTTGTCTTGCATCTAAGACGACAACTAATCCTCTTGTTCTTTATATCAAAATGATTGATACTCCTACTTATTGGAGTGTTGAATTAAAAAAGTATTGTTACTATCCAGAAGTATATCTATAAATGACCAGTTTAGAGCTGTTGCTGGTGATATTCTTGAAATTGAAATTGTTGAAAATCTTTCGTTAAAGAGTGATAAAGATTTTGATTTCATTTTTATCAACTCAAGTTTTTTCCATTTTCAAAAATACAAACTAGATGAAAATCATGTTCAATCCGTTCTTTCTCACCTCTGGATGGATTTTCCAGGCTCTAAAATATTTGTTTTTTCCAAAAAAGAATTGATAAGAGATTTAGCCACAATTGTTAGGATGGGTGCAAGTGACTATATTACTTTGCCACTGCTACGTGATGAAGTCATCCTAATGACTGAAGAAATTCGAAAAGTGGTTTTAAGTGATAACAGCAATGACTATTTAAAAGGTCATTTTTGGAATGATTCCTCCAAATTCCAAATGACGACAAAAAACCTCAGAATGAAAGAAGTCTACTCTCGAGTCAGGCAAGTTTCAGATAAGATGGCTCATGTATTGCTCACTGGAGAAACGGGCGTTGGGAAAAGTCTTATTGCTAGACTCATACATGACCACAGTAAACGGAAGGGCAAGACTTTTGTGTCGGTTCATTGTGGAGCAATTCCCGATAATCTTATAGAAAGCGAACTTTTTGGTCATGAGAAAGGCTCGTTTACTGGAGCCATTAAAAGAAAGCTTGGAAAGTTTGAGATTGCCAATAATGGAACAATTTTTTTAGATGAAATTGGAACATTAACGGAGTCGGCCCAAATTAAATTATTAAATGTCATTCAGGATTCCCTTTTTCAAAGGGTTGGGGGTGAAGAGGACGTTCAAGTTGACGTAAGAATCATTGCAGCTACAAATTCAGATTTATTAGATTTGGTCAAAAAGGGACATTTTCGTGAAGACCTTTACTATAGAATTAATGTCTTTCCACTTGAGATCCCACCCCTGCGGGAAAGGGAAGAGGATATACCTCATTTTTTTGATTATTTTTTTGAAAAGTACAATCAACTTTATGGTTGTGAGATTAAGGGCTGCTCGAGAGAGGTTTTGTCGGCAGTGAGATCCTATCGTTGGCCTGGGAATATTCGTGAATTGGAAAACTTAGTTGAAAGAGCCTGTATCCTAGAAAAATCAAATCAACTGGAATTACAATCATTCCCTGTGCTTGCGTCTAAAATACAAAAAAATCACAAGCTTCCTCAAGAAAAAATGGAAACTCTACCCTTATCTGAAGCTCGTCAGATTGTTGTTGACTCTTTTGAAAAAGAATACTTTGAAAATCTTCTAAAAGAAAACTTAGGAAAGGTAAATAAAGTTTCTAAAGCAGCAGGCCTTGGTCTTCGCCAAACTCACAAGTTACTGGCGAAGCACTCACTGCAATCTGAGCAGTACCGCAAAAAAAGTAGTGACTAAGGTTTAGTTATTTCTACGAGAATTTTATTTTAGACGGCATTCCACAGCCGCCTCGGTTTTGAGGTTGATCCTGTAATATATTGAGTGAGTTGAGATATATGAAAATCTTTGGATTCAACGATACAAGAGACTATGTCGGTCATCGAGATGAGTCCTAGGAGAGTTGGATTTGATTTCGATATTACCGGAAGATGTCGTATTTCATTTGCTGTCATAATTATCATACATTCATCGAGTGAATATTCGCCATCAACGTAAATCACTTCTTTCGTCATTATTTCAGAAATCAGCGTATCGTTCGAATTTTTGTTATTAAGGACAATTTTTCTCGCGTAGTCTCGTTCCGAGAACATTCCTGAAACAGAGCCCTTACTCATTACAACAAGGGCCCCTTCATTCAGTCTTTTCATTTCAACAAGTGCCTGGATCACTGATGAACTCTCATCAATCACTGGCAAGGGTTTAAGATTTGACTTTGCGATAATATCTTTTACATGTGGCATATGGATCTCCTATAAGCCTATATAAGCAATTTAGACGCCAACTGATTCTTGATTCAAATGAGGTAAGAAGCATTTTATGCACTCATAGTTCATAGAAGTAATTGAATGAATGAATTTGCAGTGCATTGGCTACAGTGTAAGCTTTTTATTTAGCTCTATGTAATGGTGTTCGAGTTGGTGCGTTCGAAGTATGGCACGGTCTTTGCTTTCTATTATAGTAAATAGGAGGTGAGATAATGGTAGCAGTAAATAGACAGCCAACTTTTTTCTTGTCTGGTTTTGTGTACGCTAACGAATGGAATAAATTTGGGGCAGTAACTAGCTTGGCAATATTAGCTGATAACAATACGGAATATAGGATTTTTCCCGATAAAAATTCTATTAAATTGAATGATTATAGATGGGATTACCTCGAAATTGAGTACACACTATTGAGCCATTTACGTATGGGACCATGGATTAAAGTTCTTAATTTTACCAATAAGAATGAGCCGTTGAAAGATTTGAATACTCAATCAGTTTTTGATTCAAAGGAGTCCGTAGACGAATTTGCATTTGAGATAGATTTTAAGAATCTTACTACACACAAAAAGTTTGATGAAAGTGAGTGGAGCTACCAAAAAGATTACTATTCTCTTCCTCTTAAAGCGGTTAATTAGGTCACTAACATTTGTTTATTTTCAAAATGATTAATCGGTACTGCTGATATTAAGTATGAATCTGTGCCTTGCTCTATTTCTGTTTGACTATACAAGGGCTGATTTTCAGATAGTTTTTTTAGTCTAGAAAAAGGCGCTCACCGGCTCCGTGACAGTTTTGAGCACTTTATTTTTTTAAATTACTTATTAGCTTGCATTCGGTAGCTTCATCACTGATTGTTAGGTTGATCAAAATTCAACGAATAAAGCTCTGACCTGGGGCCATCAGTTTATTAATAGTTTTTTAGTCAATTCTTAGTAGAGAACAGCAGTTTATAGTTTAAATCAAGGCATCAATTTAGACGCTTTGATACACCCATGGAGTCTTTTGATGGATAAGGTGAAAAAGTGAAGAACACAGCGCTCATATTTTGTGAAGGACAATTTGGACAATTGGATGGGAAAACAGCAGCAGGCCTCATTCGAGAGTCCGAAGTATACAGCATTGTTGGAGTTATTGATAGCCCACTAGAAGGTAAAGACGCTGGGGAAGTTCTTGGGATGAAAAAGTGCGGCATCCCAATATTCAAAAGCTTAGTCTCCGCACTACAAAAAATTCCATTAACACCAGACTACCTTATATATGGAAAAGCTCCGCTCGAGGCCTTTATTTCATTAGAAGAAAGACGTGTTATTATTCAAGCAATGAGAAAAGGTATGAGTATAGTCAATGGACTTCATCAGTTTTTTTCAGAGGATGCTGAATTTATGGAGGTGGCAAAAGAACAAGAAGTAAAAATAATCGATATCAGGAAACCTCCTAATACCAAGGACCTACATCTTTTTTGTGGTAAACGTCGAACTGTTGATATTCCCGTAATCGCAGTGCTGGGGACAGATTGTGCGAGTGGTAAGAGAACGACCGCTGTAAAGCTCAATAGAGGGCTAAACAAGTTAGGTATTCATTCTATCTTAGTGGGAACCGGCCAGACGAGTTTAATGCAAGGTTCAAAATATGGCATTGCCATTGATGCGCTTCCCTCGCAATTTGTTATAGGAGAAATTGAACATGCGATTTATCAAGCTTTTCATGAAGCAAAACCAGACATTATTATTGTTGAGGGTCAGGGAGCTGTAAGCCATGAAGCATTTTTAAGTTCAATAGCAATTATTCGAGGTAGTCTCCCTGATGGAATTATACTACAGCATGTTCCCTCTAGGGAGAAGCGATGTGATTTTCCCTTTTTAAATGTTCCAAGCATAGAAAGTGAAATTAATTTAATTAATTCTCTTTCGGCTGGAAAAGTCATAGCTATAGCTCTTAGCTCAGAGAGCTCTACAAAAGAACAAATGGAAAATAAGAAGATTCAATATGAACAGGAGTTTAATATCCCTGCCAGTGATATCTTAAGCGATGGTTGTGCAAAAATAATTAGTACAATTTGTAAAAAAGTTGGCATAAAACTTGATGAAAATGAGAAAGTACAAAATTATCATTTGGTAAAAAATTGAACAACTCTACTCTGCCTCGACTTGAGATAAACTTGTTACTTATTCAAAAGAACTCAATGATGTTGACAGAAATGTATAGGAAAAAAAGTGTATTAATTTCTGGAGTTACAAAATCAGTTCTAGGATGTCCTCTCGTTGCTCAAGCATTGATTGAAGGGGGAGTTGATTGTCTTGCTGATTCTCGAATTGAAAATATAAAAAAAATGAGAGCTGCGGGAATATCTTCACGATTTCTTTTATTACGGACGGCTTTAAGTTTAGCTAAAGACACCATAGAATACTGTGATGTTAGTTTAAATTCTGAAATTAAAACTCTAAAAAGGCTTTCCTACTTTGCAAAGTTAAAGCAGGTTCAACATGATGTAATTGTAATGGTCGAGCTTGGGGATCTCAGAGAAGGAGTTATGCCTGATGATCTCATTGCTTTTGTGGGTAAACTCTTATTGTTACCTAATTTGAGATTAATAGGGATTGGTACAAACTTATCATGTCTCGGAGGGGTAACTCCTGATACCTTGAACATGAAAAGATTGAGCGATTTAGTTCGCCTTTTAGAGAATGAGTTCTCCATAGATATTCCCATTGTTTCTGGAGGAAACTCAGCTAACTATAACTGGTTTTCGTTAGCTAAGGATATCGATCGAATAAACCAGCTAAGATTAGGAGAATCAATTCTATTAGGAAAAAATCCAGTGGATCGTTCAACGATAGAAGGCTTACACACCTGTGCATTTCAACTTTTTGGAGAAATCATTGAGTCTAAGTTAAAGCCATCCATGCCTTTTGGTAACCTATGTGAAAATGCTTATGGAGAAACTAAGAAATACAGTGATCAAGGATCGCAAAAGAGACTTATCGTGGCTCTTGGTAGACAAGATGTTGATACAAGTGGGTTAAGCTGTGGGGTTGGATTAAATATCATTGGGTCTAGTAGTGATCACATTGTCATTGAAGATGTTAATAGTCACTATAGTGTTGGCGATGAAGTGACTTTTAATTTGTCGTACTCTGCGTTGGTTTCTGCGATGTCATCCCCGTATATTTCAAAACATTATATTAACAAAAGATAGAGTAAATTATCACAGGGAGAGTTATGAGAATTTTTTTTGTAGTTTTGATTTTGAGTTGTGAATCTTGGGCTGAGACTTCTTTCTTTGATATCAGCTCATTTATTTTAAAAAATGGGGTATCGAAAAAAACTAATGGTGTTTGCTATATACCGAATTTATCCACAGAGCAGCTGTACATCTATAATGAAATTCACAGAATGCATGACTCTGATACCAAGAAAATGAGAGCTCTTTTGAGTAGGCAAAAGAGGAAATACGAAAATATATTGAGAAATAATAAGATTCAAACGATGGGATTTGCAGATGAAATTGCTAGTGAATACTCTAGAACAATTTTTAATTTATCTAAAGAGAAGACTTCTTTTTTTCACGCTGTTTTCTATAAAATCCTATTCAAAAAACAAAGAGCATATCTTATCCGATGTCTTCAAAGCTCATAGGAGAGAGTACATAGTTAAAGCCAGCCCTAAAATATGATTGATGGACTTCTCAATTTCTTATTGTTATAGTGAAGATGTTCTTAATTGATCGAGTCCTTACAGCTCATGAAGACTTTCTCATTTACTATATGCATACTTTATAGCATTTACGCTTATGTACTTATCGATTGCTAAAGTCGTACTGGAAAAATTTGAAAAAAAATCTTTTATTCTTTAATTATCAAATATTCGGCACGGGAGTGGACCTTCTTAAAAAAAATGACAAAGAAAACCATCAATCTATTTATGAAAGTGCTTATTCAGGACCTCATATAGAATCTGAGATATTCGTCCCTTTTGCCCTTGCTGTTGGGACTTATGATGTGAGTTTAGTTTTTGAGGTTAACACAGATAAATTCAAAAAGCCGTCGGAGATGGGAGATACGTTCAAAATAAAAAATGCCAAAGGTGTCATTGATTTCACACAAGAGATTTATATTGTTGACGGCAACCATTCACCGGCTGGAAATGATCTTCTATTTTAAATCGAAGTTTTAGACCGTGGTCCAGCGACATTTTGAGAATTAAAGTTGAGGAAAATTAATTCTAATTTTTAAACCGCAAGTTAATGCGAAAGGAATTATTGTGAAACTATACGTTGGAAATATACCTGAAGAGGTTGAAGAAAAAGAACTTAAAAGTCTTTTTGAGAGCTACAAAAGTCTCAAATCCACGACCATTGTCAAAGATAAAAATAGTGGTGTATCGAGGGGTTTTGCTTTTATCGAGTTTAAAGACAATAAGGATGGCCAAAATGCTATGGAGAAATTTAATGAATATGAGCTTCGCGGCAGGACCCTCAAAGTTAGTGAGGCTAATGTCAAAAGCAAAAGGCCACAAAGACCTAGTGGACTTTTTTGATTTTAAAAAACAAAGAGATAGCATGAATGAGAACGAATCACGTAAATGTCAAAATATTGTTCACAAGAAAAGTATTTCTTTTACAAAATACTGCTCTTCGTGTGGCGAATTAGTAAATCGCAAGTTCGATACTATCAGTTGTGATGAGTTTAAGCATGCAAGAATGAAAAGACGAGAGCAATCTGTGTTTTGCACAGATTGCGGTGCTAAGTTGATTGGGTACTAATTCGAAGTGTATGGAAAAAGATAAAGAGCTTTTAAAAGCTTTCCAGTATTGTAGGCAAGAGATAGGCGGTATCTAAACAGTCATTATTCGAGCGAGTTTCTAGGTATTTACTATTGTTCTAGGTGCGGTGAAAGCTTTATATAATGAGAGTGTTTGTTACCTCATCTAAGGTATAGGTTCATCCCTGTAGATGGTGGGACAATAGGCGTCAAATAAATAAAAAAGGAACCATCTAAATCTCAGCAATCTTAAAGTTTTAGTTACGAAGCTAAACCTTAAAGGAGTTGTAGATGGTCCCCATAGATCAACGTTTAT
>CAXREJ010000033.1:0-128304 GCA_964229765.1 Bdellovibrionales bacterium
TGAAGGCTTTAACAATATCGCCAAACTCTTGCAGAGAACAGCTTTTGGGTTTAAAAGCTTTAAAAACTATCGATTGAAAGTGCTTAATGCTGCGTTTTAACTTAGGAAAAAAGCACGCTCCCCCCTTAACCGATTAGTTCCTTAGTTCCTTAGTTCCTTAGTTCCCAACGTCGCAAAGACAGTACAGAAGCGGGGATACGGATTTAAGAACCCTGACAACTACAGGCTTCGAGTTTTAAATGCTTGATGGATAAGGTTTTGCTGTCACTACCCACCATGAAGAGAGTAGAACCCGATTTTTTTGATCACTAAGCGACATCCTGATTTTCTTGTTCTTGGCTTAGTTGTAACAAAGCATCAGGGCAAAATTCAAGACCATTAGGCCAGGCAAGAGCTCCTAGTTCGATAAAGCACTTATCAAATAGATTTCCTCTCAATATTTCTGCAGCAAGTCCTTTGGGTTTATCAAAATATGGAGAAAGTGAAACATTCACTTTTTTCCCGTTTTCATAAACAAGAGAAACTTTGTAGTTTTCTGTATTCACAGATTTAATTTTTTTAATTTTATTGGAAAGTTTTTGTTTTTTCATAAAACTACTCCAGTGGTTTAATTTTTTTAAGAGGTTTAAGGCTTTGTGCTTGTTTCCAAGCTTTTAGAAGTTCGTCTTTATGAAGCTTGCGCCATTCATCCACAAACTTTTTGGCTCGGTTGGGAAGCTTTCCGCTGATAATTTTACCTGAATTGATATCTATAATGGCTTCGTATTCTGAGTAATAGGCGTGAAAGTGAGGTGGGTTATGGTCGCCATGAAACATCCTAATTACGATTCCAAAGAATGTGGATAGAATTGGCATTATTCAGTGACTCCTTGTTGCTCAAATTCTCTCTCGTAAATTTTTAACTGACGAGTATGATGGATATATAAAAAAAGAAGACCAAGTGGGGCTATAAAAATAGCAAAAGCCCAGCAGAGTAACATTGTAACAAGTTTGAAATATAAATAAATTAACGCAGGAATGGAGAACTGATTATTACCTAAAATAAAATCAATGATAGTCTCATAGAGAAAGCGTGAGTAGGGGTAAAGAATAGTGCTGACCAATGCAACTGCACCAATTTTAACGTTCGAAGTTTGAAAAGCTTTGTAGAGAATTATTGATCCAAAAAAGGTGCCGAAAAAAAGGTGTCTAAGGTAGAAAGATTTTGTGAGTCCGCCGAAAGTTTTAGATAGAAATAAATTCATTTTTTTCCTCTATATTTTCAATTTTGAGCTTCTCTACAATTCTACAAAATCTCCACTCTCAAAAGGCTCTCGATTTAACTTTCCTTAACAATTTCAAATACTTACAGGTAAAATTTTGTAGAGTAAATGGTCGGGGAGACAGGATTCGAACCTGCGACCCTCTGCTCCCAAAGCAGATGCGCTACCAAACTGCGCCACTCCCCGACATAGGAAATTTGTGAGAACTCTCTTTATGGGCACTTCAGGAAATAAAGTCAATAATACAAAGCTTTTAAAGGGATTTTTTTATGGAAACTTCTTATGGAGCCCCATTTTTGTGCATATTGGGCTCTGATCACTTCATTGACATGGAAAATTTACCCACTCTTTTTAATAGTTTAACTATGATATTCTCAGTCCATGCCTTTTTTCATTCTATTTTTTAGTGTTCTGTTGCCTGGAGCTTTGTTGGCTCAAGAAAACTCAGTGAGCTTTGAATCACCTCTAAGGCTTTCCTTACGTACTGAAAACCCTAGTTTTTATATGGGGCAAGGTGGAGAGCGAGAAGGCCTTTATATAGTAGACCATCAAAAAGGTTATAACATTAGAGCAAGAGCTCGATTCACTTTGATTAATGATGGTGAAGTGCACGTAGACTTGGGTGAAGAGTTTGTTATTAGAACTTTTGAAAACGGAAACGTTCGCACTCATTCTTTAAGAGATTTTATCCTCAAAGGTCCCGAAGAAAAAATAAGACATATGATGGAGCTTCAACCTGGGGCGGTGGTTACAGATCGCTCTGTTGGTATGAGAGAGATGTTAAAAGCTTCTCAATTTATTTCCTTAATGGAGAGTCAGCCAATGGGACTGACGCGACGGATTTTTGATCAAGTAGAGCAAGGACTTCCACTTCGATTTCTTGAGGTTGATACCATCTCTATGAATCTTGATGGAGAGTCTGTATTAAAAACAGGAAGTGCGGAACTCCTTTTAACGACCTACTGGTTAAAGTTAATTGTAAATGATGATCTTACTTTTGGCTACAATGGGCTGACCCAGGAAAGACTTGAAGCACTCGGTGATGTTTTTCCTGAAGATGATGACTTCCTACGTGACTATAGAAATGCTGTCGAAGAGTTGCAATCAAGATTAAGCCTGCTTGAAAGAAGAGGCTGGTCCGAGGGAATTTATGGTATAGAAGCTAACAATTTTGCAATTGGTAGTCGTTACTCTTTTGACTCCAGCAATTTGGTTGAATTTCCATCCCCCCAGCTTTGTCGGCAAATTTTTTAATTCTGAAATAAATTATATAAAAGACGAAGCTAGATTAATATTGTGGGTGGCTTAAACTGAGATTAAAATCCGAGAAGTTATGACAATAATAATTATTGGAAAAAAACTTTCATATTCTGTTTCATTATATTTCAATTGGGCTTAGTGATTGTGATAGTTTTTGGGAAATTCTACAATTTTTTTTGTAAACTGGCTGTAAACTACTGTAATTTCAGGGGCTTAAATATTTTAGAAGCGTAGTTTATTAAAATTGGTTGAAATAATAATAGGTGTCAGTTACATAGCTTCAATGAAGTCAATAGTTTCTATTTTCTCAGTTCTTTTTTTCTATCAATGGAATCGCGAGCTCAATTACAAGAGTTTCGATGTAATTATCACTACGAAAGAAATATTTCTGTTTGTGGTTTCGTGGAACCATTCCATTTAGGTGGCAGAAACAAAGAAGAAGATAGTCCTTACGTTGTAAATCAAAAGATTAATCTCTCGTCGAAATCTATAGAAACTCTTCGTCAGTTTGATTTAGTGCAAGTAGCCAATCCAGTTGATTATTCTCCTGTAATAATTATTAATGAGAACTCTATAGTTCTTAGGGATGGCTCTTTTCTTGATTTTGAGCAGAATCAATCTCCTGAGGCTATTATTGAAGAGTTTTATCGCTTATCAAATAGATATGAATTTCCAGAAGAAATTCTTTTGGCAGCAACTTGGACTGAGCTAGAAGGTGATGTTGTAAAAAAATAAATGTACATTGCAAAACATCTAATATTTTTCAGTTTAACTATTTTTATGTCTTTTTGCATATGTCGATGCTCATGGTCTGAGGTTACTCAAGAGAAGATTCATGAAGGTTGGGGTAGCAAAACAGAGTTGGTGGTTTCAGCAACACCGTTGGCACTCCCTCTTGAAGTGTCCAAGATACAAAGTGTCGCAAAGTATTTAGTTTTATCCCAGTTAAATCGAAGGTTAGTTAAAATTGATAGTAGCATGCAATATGTCGGTGATGTTGCAAGCTCCTGGAAAGTGGAGAAAGAGGGGCTTATTTACCGATTTGAACTTAGTCAGTCTGAAAAGTTTTCTGATGGTACTCTAATTCAACCTTCAGATATAAAATGCTCTTTTGTTAGACAAATTAAGCTTAAATCTGCCATTCATTTTGATTTTTCAACAATTAAGAAAGTGAGTAGTGGTGAGTCTGAATTGACGATTGAGTTAAAAGAACCTAATCCGCGATTGATTCAACAACTTGTGCATCCTGAGTTTTCAATACTCACGGCAAAGGATTGTTTAAAGCCGATAGATAGTCTGAAGTTTGAAGTGACGTCTGGTCCTTACTTCTTAAAGTCTATTTTACCAGAGGGAGTATTGCTTGAAAGAAATAAGTATTTTAAAAACTTCGATGCTCCTCCATTTTTGAAAATTATAAATGCAGAGCTTAATCAAACGGAAGACCTGTTAAGAAAAGGTGGGCTTGATTTTTGTATGAGTGTTGGGCGTATACGCCCCTCATTAATTGAAGAAGTTCAAAATAAAAAAATGATGAATGTGAAAGTTCCTCACATTGGTTTTACCTATTGGCTTTCATTAAATCCTTTAAGCTATCGACTGAAAAGTAAAGTAGATCGTGTGAAATTAGCTTCTTTGATAAAAAAGAAAATTAAAATTAAATTTGAAAATAAACAATGGGCTAATGCTGATCAACTATTCATGCCTGGCGGAACTGGAGCTTTAAAAAGAAATGTTGTTCGAGATATCTGGAGGAACTCTCCTGGGAATTATGAATATTTAAAAGAAGGGCAACAGTTGAATGTTTTGCTTTCAAAAAGTTTTCCCTATAATGCTAATATTGTTGAAGGCCTTCAATCTCTCCCTTTTAAATTTAAGTTTACATATTATAATAGCCTACAAGAATTTGAAGATTTATTAAAAGAGAAAAAATCTTTTTTTGATATGTTCTTTATTAACAATGATTTTTCATCTATGGATAACTTTGAGAATTTAAAAGTAGCATTTAATAAAAATAGGCCACTTATTATTTTAGGAGACTCAAGCCCTTTAGTTTTGAAAAATTTGCGAGTAGCTGAAACATCTATTGGAGGAGTAAAAGACGCGCAATCTTATAGAAAAATTGAAGAGATTATTCTAAAAGAGGGATTAATTGTTCCTTTGGCCTATAGAAGATTATTATTTCTCGTCAATTCCGAAATAAGTATAGATCAATGGTCAAAATATTATCCCGAGGTCGAGTTTTGGAAAATCCAGCCAAAATCTTATTGAAAGACTTAGAAATTAAGGAATTTAAAGATCGAATAAACAATAATTTTTTTCACTTCCAAGCCTCTTATTCTTCTGCGGATTTCTTGGGTTTTGGATCAAGCCAAAGTCGCTCGACTGCGATTAGTAAAGCTGTGAGTGAATGGGTTGAAAGGTATTTGTTTAAATTTTACAAGGATGAGCTTTTAGCCTTAACGTCAACGGGATTTGCTGTTCATCCTGATAAAGATAGTGCTTTAGAATCGGCTATTTGTGAAAGGATAGAAAGAGATGCTGTAATTTCTCATTGGCTATCAATGCGATCACCAATGTGGCTGTCTAAAAGTCAGTTGCCTTCATTAATTCATAACTTAATTGATGAGATTGAAGTTTTTAAGTTTAAAATCCGATTTGGAATTTTATGCGTTACAAATGGCAGGTATTGTGTATTGGGCTATATAGATGCAGGTGTTTTAGATCCTAATCTGGGGTATGTGTTTTCATCAAGTTGTAATAAAAGTTTGGAAGGTGGTTTGCTGTCTGTTTATACGGAATTAAGGAGAGCAACAACTGCGATATTAAATAGAGAAGCGTCAAAAATGGAAGTCATAAACCATGATCGGATTAATGCTCGATATCATTTTGAATACTATCTCAATAGGAAAAACTGTTTTGATATCCAATGGATGTTTGAGTCGAGTGCCAAGTTTCCTCATTATGAAGTGAGTATTTCAAATTTATCTTTAAATCTTCCGTTTACCTTTGAATGGCCGCTTTATGGTTATTTTTCATATAGTAAAGAACTTCAGGATTTTTATTTTGGAAATCCAAGATTTAGAGACATAAATCGAGCTAGAATTAAAAAAGTTAATGCAAATAGAAAACCACTCAATCGAAAGCTACATATTTTGCCATGAGTAAAAATCTTTATATAATTATTGGTTTTTTTGTATCGACTCTAATGAGCGTCATTTTTTTTGGAATTAGCAATGTTGTTAATTCTAGAGTTTTAAATCAATTTACAATTGCTTATGAAAATGAGGTTACTAATCAAATAACAACCCTAGGAAATGTTGTTAGAAATGATTTAATTGAAAATCATGTTTTGGTGGCTCAAAATAAGCTTCAAAAAATGATCAATGGAACTCGAGTTCGAGACTTTGAAATATTTCCTATAAGTGAAAATACATTTCACCCTATCAGAGCCGTTCAAGAGAATGATACAAAAATAATAACTTATAATGTTAGTTTTAAAGATCAAGGGCAAAAATGGGGAGAAATACAGTTCAAAGTTTCAATGCTTGAAGTTTTGAAACTCAAAGATGGACTAAGAGAGCAGGCATTTTATGCTTCTATTGCCTTGTGGATTTTCTTCATAATGGCTTTAGGAGTAATTTATGGTTGGATGCTTAAGGTTTCCACATCGATCAATTTTCACCTTAAAAAGTCAATGAATAGTCAAAAAAGCTTCAAACCTAAAACCTTAACTGACTATCTTTGGAGTCCACTTTTTAAAAACATTTATAAATCTTCTAAAGAAGTAAAAAAACTTAGATTTCAAGTAAGAGAATTAAAGGGACAAGAAAAGTTTTTTAAACTTATTCGAAAAATATCACATGATATTCGCTCTCCAGTGGGAGCTCTCAGAGCTGTTGTAAATCGTTCAACGTCAATCACTCCAAAGGAGAAAGAGATTCTTGATAAAGTTTCACTGCGGATCAAGTCTATCTCTGAGGAAGTTTTAGATTCTGCACGTTCAGACTTAATCGAAGTAATTGAATTGTCCGAGTTTAATGCTATTGTTAAAGGTATTATTGTTGAAAAAAAGTTAACCCATCCCAATATTATTTTAGATAATACTTCTATAGTTCCTCATTTAAGGGCTAAATTGACTTGTAATAAAATTGGGTTACAAAATATCATTTCAAATTTATTGAATAACTCAATTGAGGCGAGCTCTTCTCAAAATTTAATTACAGTTAAAATAGAACATTTTCCATCGAGAATTATTATGTGCATTCAAGATGAAGGACGAGGAATTAGCCAGGAAAATATTAACAAAATTCTTAAAGGAGTGTTTACGTCTAAAGATTTGGGTAATAGCTTGGGTGTTTCAACTTCTAAGAATTTGGTTGAGGCTTGGGGAGGGGAGTTTTCATTTTGCTCTCAGGTTGGACTAGGTACTGAAATTTCGATTAAGCTACCGATTGTTACTGTATAACATCAAGGGTTTGCCAATAAGAATGCTTGCCGTCTTATGGTTAGCATAAATGTAGCCAAAACAAAGCTCATCTTTTAATTATTAACAAGCCAATATCTTATTGTGAAGTTTCGGGAACAATATCATTTATTCCAGGAGGAGAGTGATCCATACCAGTTCCTCTGTGGGCTTCGATCGCTCTTTCAATTGTGTTTTGGCTGCAAAGTTGGGTAGGAGGAGCGGGAGGTGTTCTTTGAGCAAGAGGTGGATCATTAACCCCAAGGCAGTCTCTAAAAAAGAGACGTCGGAAAGTTTCAGAGTCCATATCTCTTTCGCGAGTTCTTGTAATATCTGGTTGAGGGCAGTTTCTCTCATTAGGGTCTCTCATAAAAACATGATTACCAATACAGAGAGGTCTAAAGTTATCGCCCATATTCATGGTTTGGCTATAATACTCTCTCGCCCAGCTTGGAAGAGAATCAAAGTTTTGAAATGTTCTTGTTGAAACATAGTAGCGGTAGCAGTGGAGTTTAGGGTCATGGATATTGGGGTTGGATGAGCCGGATTGACTGGCATATTGAGTTGATAAGAAAAGGGCTTGCTGCCAGGCACGCCAATCTCTTGCAACCGAAACATCCACGACAGCCGGTTCAAGAGTCCAAGAGAAACGGTAATCTTTGTAAACTGCATCGCAAATGGGGGTGCTGCTAGCTTGACCTCTTCTGACTTGGTGAGCTTGATCGGAAAGAGTCAACTCAGCGACGGCTTCCATTCCAAGAGATCCTTCTCCACGACTTTCAAAATAAAGATTGCAGGCCATGCAGAGATATTCGTTGGTAGGTTGGTTGGGTCCTTTTGTGCAATTGATTCCCGACTCGGAAGCTTCTTGAAATGTTTTTCCCGAGTCAGCAATATCTGAGTCAAAGTTACAACTGCGAGCTCTTGCTGGAGGTGGAATTTGGCAAGAAGTGCCTGCCTGTATTTGTTCTAAGGAGACTCTTTCCGGACAAGGTACTAGTTGTGGAGTTCCAGAGGCGTCAGAGCGAAAAACTCTGTTCTCATGGTTAGAGTCAATCATTTGCATATTCATCCCAGGGTACTGAGGATCCCATGGATATAAGCTACCGTCAGCTCTTCGACGAGGTCGAACAAGTTGAGGAATATAAAAGCCGCGTTCGTTTTTTCTCATGATAACGCGAAGTTGATCTTGAGGGACGCCAATTCTTTGTGCTGTTTCAATAAATGATTGAGCCACCTCGGGATTGCTAAACTGTGCTCTGAAGTCAGAAAGTGTACCGTAGTAACTTCTTAGGTTTAGTTCTAATGGTGAGGCTTGTTCTATAACGTGTTCAGTTAAATCTCCGTAGGAGTTCCTTCGGAACTCTGTTGCAGTCACTGGAAATTGAAAGGGTAAAAGTGTGCCGCGAACTTGTCCTGCTTGTGAAAAAAAACTAGGACTAGAGGTTTGCGATAAAGCTGTTTGACAAAAAAATAAGATAAATAGCACAGGGAAGATGACAACTTTTTTATTAAACACCGGAGTTCTCCTGATAAAACATTGCACTTCTATTGTTATCGGGACTAAGGTGACTGATCTTGAGGGGCTCTTTGTAAGAAAGACTTTGGTCTCAATAAGATACTTAGAAAGGGCTTGTTTAAAGGAGTTTCATAGTTGTAATAAGGGTTTATAAATGATTGGTGATAAAGCTCGACTGATAGCTAGTGAAATGAGCTTATTAAGTTAGACCAAATAATAGGGAAAGGTTCCTATCCTTGCAAAGCCATTCTATAATTGAGGAATTATGCAGTTACGACATCTAGTGATTCAACTTATTCTGGTTTTAATTTCAACAAGCGCTTTTGCTCAACAGCAAGAAGAAAAGGCGCCGCAGAATCCTTATCAATTACTGGGAAAAGATATCTATTTTCATCCAGGAGGTGGGTTACGCGTAAGATATGAGAATTTACGTGGAGCAACAGGCGGTGGGTTTCCAGGGAGTGAAGATGAAGCGCAAGCCAGTCATAGGGCGCAGTTTGATATCAAACTTTATAAAGGTGAGTACGTAGAAACTTTTTTTCGTTTCTTAAATTATTCGGATTGGGGTGGAGCCAATGGCGACTCCAGTGGTGGGCAGCATGACGGGTTCTCTAGAACCAATGGTCTTCTTGTAAATCAAGCTTGGGCTCTTTGGAAAGTAGAAGACTCATTGGGAGTTCATTTTGGTCGAATGCCATTGCATCTGGGGCTTGGTTACACTTATGGGAGCAATGATTGGTTTAATGTTCCTTATTCTTTTGATCTTGTTAAGGTGGGCTGGGACTGGGAATCCTTAGAACTTTCTCTCATTGCAGCTAAGGTGCAAGAGTTTTCTGTTAAAGCAAATGAAACACTGAGTTCCGACCCTGAAGAAAATCACTACATTCTCAATGTTGATATTAAAAATTTAGCCGATGCTATGGATGTTTTAACATTTAGCCTTGTACAGGTGAATAGAGATTTAGGATCGCCTGATGGTGGAGTGAGCGTTCTTAATGGTCTCAATATGCAAAGACTCTCTTTAGAGGCAGGCATAGAGGGAACTTCTATTTTTGGAACATTCTTTTTCTCTTATGTGACAGGTGAGGAGAAAGTGGCCCCTAGTAATTTAGCTGGACAAAGTGAGAAGGTTGATCTTTCACAAATGGCTCTTGATTTAAAACTAGGATATCGTTTTGTAGATTATAATAATCTTGGATTATGGGCGGGTTATCATTACGATTCTGGTGACAAGTCGAATACACCTAATGAGTCTGGTTCTTATGATAGTTTTTTCTACGAAGTTTATGGGCAATCAGGTCTTATGGATGTGATTCGCTGGGGAAATCTATCAATGATTCATGCTGGTCTTGATTTGAACATTGTTGATGGGGTGACAGTTGGATCAGAGTGGTGGAGTATGACTCGTACTGAAGCTTCTGACGGGATTCAATTTGGAGAGGCGGGAAGATTTTATGATCAGAAGGTTCAGTCTGGTGATATTATTTTCGGTAATGAAAAAGATATTGGTAATGAGTTTGATATTTGGATGGATTTAAAATATCACAGCGGAGTGAACATAAGGATGACATATGCTCACTTTTTTCCTGGCGAAGCTTTTAATAAAGCCACAGCAACATCTGGCAATAAGCCTGATAGCAACTTTGGTCAGTTCTTGATTCAAGTAGGATATTTTTTCTAGAATGAACGGCTTGATACTCAAATTACAACAAGTGCCCAGGTTACTACTTGGCTTTATTGTCATATTGATTGCACTGTTTGTGTTGGTGTTCAGGGACCCTCCAACAACCTTATGTGATATTCAAATGGAAGAGGTAAAGAAAAGATTAGTTGATGGATTTTTGAGAGATGGTTCTCGTGGAAAATATGAGTCTGGAATTAATACTGCTTTTGATAATTGTTTAAAGAGCAACTCCCCAGGAGGTTGTTTTGATATTTTTAGTCGTTTGAATTATTTTGAAAAACAGATTCAATCTGTGCCAACTCAGTGTGGAGGGCACGCAGAAGCTTTGTTCGTGCGGAAAGCTTTGTTAAAAGCTCTGCGTTTAATGATTAAAATTGCATGGGGAGAAGCTCCTCCCGTCAATCGTTACAATAAAACTTCGTGGCTTGATGCGAGTGATATTGGATTGTTTTGTCGCCTCAAAAGGCAATTTACGAGACTTTATGGGGAGTCTCAATGGAAGGGGTTTGCAACGAGTTTAATACCTAAGCTCCCAGACTCACAGACTCTTCCTAAAAAAGAACAATGGGATCTATCAATGTTTTCTTACTCTTGTACAGGGGTCTACTAAATACTAAAGAGTTCTAATCCTCTGATTGAAATTTGTTTTTGTTCTTTTTCAAATGAGCCTATGAGTTGGAAGTTTTGATCACTTTTATTTTTAAAGATTAAGGTCTTTTTCATTAGTGAGATTTCTCCGATTTGCCAATCCATAGGGTTTAAACCAAAGGAAGCTAAATTCTTAATAAGGCTTCGTGTAGTTGATATTTGATTTTTCATATTATCCTCCTTTTCGGATAAAAAGGAGAAGTGCAAGGGTAGTTCCGAATTAAAGAAGAAGCAGTTTTCGGATTAGTAGTAATTGTCCGAATTTCGTATGGACAATGAATCTTATTAGTTTGGAGTTCATATGTTTTTATTTAACCCAACATGGATTTTTGGATAAAAAACATTGTTCCCATTACGATTACAACCAGCATTAGTTTTTGAAATCCTGTCATGTTGTTACTTTCATCCATTCCTAAATGATAATTTTCCATTAGGCCTCCCGAAGGTTTCGTCCCTAAGAGTAGCAAATAATTTTTCAGAAATGATCGGGGAGTTGCTTGGTTTTTGTGTAGTTTTCTAGACGTAAGAGATTTCAACTATTTATTAATATTCGGCTTGTTTGGATTCTGATCGGGATCAGGAGGTAATTTGATCTCTTGATTCTCCCTCGGGCGAGGGTCCTCTATTTTTTTTCCAGGTTCAGGGTCTCCGATGTCATTATCAGAGTTTGGCTTAGGGATTTCCTCATCTCCCATTGGGGAGGGAGTGTCTTCTTTTTTACGGGTCGGTTGACTATTTGAACTCATGCATTTGAACTTAGCTTTTTTCAGGGGAGATGTAAAATCTTCAGAGAAATGTGAAGAAAACTATTAATATGCATAAAAAAACTCCGTAACTCTTATGAGTTCGGAGTTTTTAATTCTCTCGGTTGAGAGTTTTAATTGGGACGGGCTGTAGAGGCCTCAGATTAATCCATAGAAAAAGGTTGTGGAGAAATCAACTCAGGGTGTCCATAGTTATCGTAAGCTAATGAACCCGCTGGTAAAAGGCTGAGATTTCTAGCCTTTTTAATAGCTTTAGCTAATTTTTTCTGTTGGTTTAGGCTCAGTTTACTAATACGAGCTGGAGTGATTTTTCCGCCCTCAGAAATAAAGCGAGACAAAGTCACAGGGTCTTTATAGTCGAAGAAATGATCTCCATTGAACTCGGGACGATATTTAGAGCGACGTCCTTTTTTGAATAATGCCATAGCAAACCTCTTATTTGTTAAGAGGTGCTTTTTACGACAAAATGGGGTTGCCATCAAGTGTCTTTTTCAATATAAACAGGTTTTCTTACGTAACGGAGGATTTATGGCTCGTTGTGAAATAACTGGAAAATCACCTGTAGTAAAAAACTTGGTGAGCCATTCGAACATTAAAACAAAATCAATAGCTATGCCGAATATTCAGAAAAAACGCCTATATAGCACTGTTTTAGATCAGTCTGTTACTTTGAAAGTGGCAACGACGACTTTGAAATCTATGGAGCACTCTGGTGGATTTGATCGATTCATTCTCAATCAGCCTGAGGAAGTGATGTCCAAGAGAGCAAAAGCGGTAAAGAGCCGTATTTACAAGAAAATTTCAAAAACTAAAACTCAGAAAGAGGCCTAATCCATGAAAAAGCTCAAGATCAAAAACGGCGACAATGTTGAAGTGATCACTGGAGACGATAAAGGTAAAACGGGAACAGTATTAAGTATTGATCCTTTTGCCATGAAAGTTCAGGTTTCAGGGGTAAGAATCAACACTAAATTAAATAAACGTGAGAGAACTCTTTATAAAGAAGAGGGATGGCTCGATTATTCTAATGTAAAGTTGTCTAGTGCTCCAAAGAAGAAGACCAAGAAAAAAGCGACTAAAAAGAAAGCTAAGAAAAAGTCGACTTCCGAAGCAGCAGCGACAGCTTAAGTTTTTCCCAATAAGCGAACAACATTCACAAACCTCACAGACTTTAATTTGTGGGGTTTTTGTGTTTTGATGGGATCCGTTTTAGGACAAGGAGAGGAAAATGGACTCACTTAAGATTGCATTTTTACCTATGACCTCCATTGATGATTCCATAACGAATCTGCAATTCATAAAATTAGCTATAAAAAAATTAGATTCCGATACAAGACTTCTTTGTTTGCCAGAGAACAGTTTATTCTTAAATTTGGGTAAGGATCCCATACCGCCAAAATCAGCCTTTACGGCGCAATCAAAAGAAATTGAAACTTTAAAACAATTGGCTCTTGAAAATAAAATTTGGATTCATTTGGGAGGAATACCCTGGTTAAAAAATGAATCTGTTTATAATGAAGCTCTATTAATCAGTGATCAGGGTGAAGTGATTGAAACCTATGAGAAGTTGCATCTTTTTGATGTCAATCTTGGCCCCGGTATAGAGATAACGGAATCAAAATCTTACCAAAAAGGGGAGAGAACTTCGGTATTTGAAATTGATGGTTGGAAGTTTGCGACTGCCATTTGTTATGATCTTCGTTTTCCAGAGCTCTTCTTAAATTATATGCAAGAAGAAGATGTGGATGTTTTTCTTGTTCCTGCGGCATTTACAACGAAGACCGGTGAAATTCATTGGAAACCCCTCTTAATGGCTCGAGCGATTGAGTGTCAGAGTTATGTTATTGCCCCTGCGCAGGTGGGAACTCACCGAGATCTAAAATTAGAAAAGATCCGTAAAACTTGGGGCCAAAGTCTTGCCATTAGTCCGTGGGGACGAGTTCTAAAAGAAACAGGAAACTATAGAGATTATTTGGACTCTACTTTAGCTGAACATGAGCCGATGAGTGTGGTGTTAGATCGGCAAAAGCTGGTAGACTATAGACGATCTGTACCGGTAAGAAGTCATCGTCGTTTTAAAATGGAGTTTAAAATATGAAGACCTTTTTTACGTTTTTATTATTAGGCTTATTGAGTTCACAAGCCGTAGCTCAATTGGATGGGGCTATTTCAATGGATGAAAACGAAACAGTGATTGAAGAGCGATGGTTAAAGTCAAATGACTTAGAAGAACCCCATTTTCCAGAGAGAAAATCAGAAAGAACGGTGTCTAGTCTTTATGATGAGCAGTCAACGGAAACACTTGAGTGGACAGGGCATCTTTCTGTGGTTAAAGAAATTCCTTTTAGTGATCCTGATCTTTCGCGAGCCACTGTGCAGTTGAGAGCTCTTGCCGAGTTAGAAGCTAGTGAGAAGAAAAACAAATAAATAAAACGTCCTTTAATATTATCATTTTCCCTCTCATTGATAGTTCTTTTCAATGAGTAAATAACTCTTTAAATAAACTCTGTGGGTCTTGAAGTTTCTTTTAGTTTTCAATATCTTAAGTTGTTTTAATCACAAATTGGGGTGCCCATGGAAAATGAAGTGCAAAGAGAAGAAATGGAAGTGGATTTACTGATTGTTGGAGGAGGCTCCGCAGGCTTATCAGCAGCGATACAATTTCAAAAGATGGTGGATCAACATAATTCTCAAAACCCAGAAGACAATTTAGAGCCCATGATTGTAGTTCTTGAAAAGGCGGCCGAAGTTGGTGCGCACTCCCTTTCGGGGGCCGTAATGAACCCCTCTTCTTTATATGAGTTATTTCCAGACTATGAAGAGCGTGGTTGTCCGATCCTCAGTGAAGTAACAAAAGAGGCCGTTTATTACTTAGGAGAAGACTATAAAATTAAATCTCCTATCTTACCTCCTCCTTTCAAAAATCATGGCAATAAAATTATTTCGATTTCGCAGTTTAACCGTTGGTTAAGTGAGCAAGCCGAGGCAATGGGAATTAATGTTTTTGCTGGCTTCTCAGCGACAGAAGCTCTTTATGATGGAGATAAAGTAATCGGTGTCCAAACGGGTGATCGTGGACTTGATAAGGATGGAAACCCAAAAGAAAACTTTGAGCCAGGAATGATTATTAAATCAGGCGTGACTATTTTTGCTGATGGCACAAGAAGCCCTCTGTTTAAGCGTGTTTCTGAAAAGCTTAACCTTCGCAAAGGTAAAAACCCTGAAGTGTTTGAACTTGGAGTTAAAGAGGTCATTCAACTCCCACAAGGAAAAGGAGTCGCTGGGGAAGTCATTCATACGATGGGTTTTCCAATGTCTAAAGGTGTTGGTGGAACGTTTATTTATGGACTGCCAAATGACCAAATCATTGTGGGGCTTTGTGCCTACTTGGATACAGAAGATCCTTTGCTAAACCCTCATCGAGAACTTCAAAAATTAAAAACTCATCCTTTTTTCCGTGAAAAACTAGAGGGTGGGGAAGTGATCGCTTATGGGGGGAAAACTCTGCCCGCAGGAGGATGGTATTCTATGCCCAAGCTTTACCATGATGGCTTGTTAGTGAGTGGTGATGCGGCTAGTATGGTGGATGTTAAGAAGCTTAAAGGGGTCCATCTGGCAATGAAGTCAGGTATGCTAGCTGGAGAAACAGCTTTTGAAGCTGTGAAAGCTCAAGATTTTTCTGAGAAAATGTTGGCCTCTTACGATGAGAAAATTCAAAAGTCTTTTGTTAAGGAAGAACTTTGGCAAACTCGAAATTTTCATCAAACTATCTCTAAGGGTGTTTTTTTATCGGCTCCTGAAATCATGTTACAAGAGATCACCAATGGAAGAGGCCTCTTTGATGAAATGCCGATTAAACATAAAGATTATGAGACAACCCGAACTATTTTGGATGTATGGGGGGCTGAGGGAGTCAACCATCGTCAAAATCAATTGCCAGAGCCCGATAATAAACTCTTTTTTGATAAGTTGAGCAGCGTTTATATGACGGGGACTATGCATGATGAGGACTCACCGAATCACTTAAAGTTGCAAGATGGTAATATTTGCCAAGACACTTGTTATCCGAAGTACCAGTCCCCTTGCCATCATTTTTGTCCAGCCAGTGTTTATGAGATGATTGATGATGAAGAGACTCAAGGAAAGAAAAAGCTACAAATCAATTATACTAACTGCATCCATTGCCAAACTTGTGATATAAAATGCCCATTCAATAACATTGATTGGACCTTGCCTGAAGCGGGTGGAGGACCCAATTACCAGATAATGTAGGTTTTTATGCCCCAGTTTTATGCTTCAACTTCAAGAGGGTTGAGCGAAGCTCTTGCAGAAGAGTTGAGAAGTTTTGGACTTAAAGTCGGAAAAGTAGATAAACAAGGATGTTCTTTTGATGGGCCTTGGTCGGATTGTGCGAAGGCTAATTTAAGATCTCGTATTGCTACAAGGATATCTCTCCCCATACTCGATTTTCCTGCTTATAAAGCGGACGAGCTTTATAATAATGTGCAAAAGCACGATTTCACACGTTATCTGACTCCAAAGATGACATTTTCTATAAAAGCAAAGTTGAATGAGTGCTCGATTACGGATCAAAGAATTCTAGCCATGAAGGTTAAAGATGTAATCGCTGATCAATTTAATGAAAAGTTCGGGGAAAGACCGAGTGTTGATAAAAAGTTACCTAATGTTCGGTTTTTTATTTTTGGATCTAAAAACGAATATCGCTTATCTGTTGATACAACAGGGCATTCGCTAAGCCAAAGGGGTTATAGGGAGTACTCTGTAGAAGCTCCAATGCGAGAGCATGTGGCGGCGGGTTTAATCCAGCTGACTCAGTGGAATAAAGACATTCCTCTGGTTGATCCTATGTGTGGGTCTGGAACATTATTAATTGAAGCAGCCCTTATGTTGAAGTCGGTCAGTCCGGGTACTTTTCATAAAAAATTTGCTTTCCAATATTTTGAACATATTCCTTCTGATCTTTTTGACAATGAAATCAATGAAGTTATGGCTATGGAAAATGATGGCCCCGATTTTAAGCTTTATGGGTTTGATAAAAGTTTTCAAAATATAAAAGCAGCGAAGAAGAATGCTGAAGAAGCTGGGGTTGATGACCTGATTGAGTTTGCAAAAGCGGATGCAACCACCTTACCCCCTCCTGTGGAAAAAGGTATGATTGTGACAAACCCACCTTATGGAGTTCGTCTTGGTGATGAGTTTTTCCTGGAAGAGCTATATAAAAATCTTTCTTACAACTTGAAGCAAAACTACAGCGGTTGGGATGTTTGGATGCTTTCAGGGGACTCTAAATGGACTCAGTTTTTAAAAATGAAGGCTGAGAAACGACATCCTATTGATAATGGTGGTGTGGACTGCCGTTGGATTCATTACAAAGTAAAATAAATTATCAAAGCCTATTTTTTATTGGCAAAGGTAGGCTGTTCCTCGAACAGCTTGACCATGGGCCCCTGTCTGTTCCATTTGAACATAGTTGGCCCCTTTAAAGGCTGCGTCTTTTTTGAGATCATTTAAGGCTTCATCTAGTGTGCCACTCGTGCTGAGTGTTCGCCCTTCAACAGGGCCAATTTCAATACAGTCTTCGTCGGCACTTTCTCGGCTGATTTTTACGTTGTCGGCGTCAGGTTTAACTGGGTGAGAATTTGAGCAGCCCATGAGGGTCATTACTAAAAGTGTGAGAGCAAAAACGAGAAAACTCATATGAAACTCCTTATAAAAAATCTATCTTAAGTGAATACAGGTTTTTATTAATAGTCTACAAAAAGATCGCTAAATGGCTTGAAAAAGTAAGGATTTGGGAGTTTTAAAGCAGGAAAAATGAGTCTTTAGAGGTTTTTGGGACGCTTTCAAATAAAAAACTGACCATAGATAAGGCACAAGTAATGTAACTTTTTTAAGAACTTAATAATCTTTTCAATTACTTAGCGAGATCAAGTATCTTACCTATGGGACAAAAATAAATAATACATAGGGGACATGTTGGGACAAATTATTAAGAAAGCGCAAATCGCGTTTTTATTTCTATTTTCATTTTATAGTATCGAGGCTTTTTCTAATCCGTTTTCTGGTCGCAGCATTCAATCGGTAGCCGAAGACACCTGTCAATTTCAAGAAGTCTATAGCAGTTATAAGGCTGAGTATATTTGGTTTAATATCTTGAAAAAGCTATTCGATGAGTCTTCGTTGTTGGATGATCATGGTGAGCACTTTACGGACCACTTATCCGAGGCGATGGAGTCGGTGGTTGCGAGTTGTGGGCAAAGTGGTCAGCGCTATTATGACTTGGGATCATTAAATGGAGTTCAAGTTCAAAACAATGAACTGGAGTTTGAACTTTTCCAAAAACGTCATCGCATTAGAAAAATTGAAGACGAAGTGAGTACAACATTTATATATCAACAGTATGTTGAGTCTTTAGACCTTTTTGTTACTTTTATGCATAGTCGAGGCCAGCTGGGAAGCTATCTGAGTCATCGCATTTTAGGGCGACAAGGGAGTGAGGGAAGTATTAATAATTATTACTTCTTATACTCTCCTCAGGGAGAAATGGTTTCAAGAAGCACTAGCGTATCGTTATCAGTTGATCAATCAGACTTTAAACCTCTAAGTTCAATTTATGGTGAAGGTGTTTCTGATGCACTTGTTCAAAATCCTCAGGTGGTTGTTGGTGTTATTGGGTCTGGTGTTGATTATAATCACCCGATGATTGCAAGACATTTAGTCGGAAGAGAGATCTTTGATGATGAAGTCGCATATATTGAGGAGTTAAAAGATAAAACTCTAACACACGATTATTCACGTTTTAGTGAATTAAATAATGATTTACAGCTGCTTGAACAAAAAAAGAATGAAACGGGATTTCCCATTTGGATGGATCAGGCATTAGCTTCAAAAAGGCCAATGGATAAAATTATTCCTGTTATACAGGGGCGTAGTTCCAATCATGAAACGATGATGGCGGGTCGAATTGTATTAAATCAAGGAAATGTAGGTTTAGTTTCTGTAAGAAAAGCATATTTAAATATGGCTCAAGAAAATCTCATAGAAGTCTTTGGGCAATTTAATCGACTCGGGGTTAAAGTTGTTAATTTGAGCTATGCTTACAATTGTGCATCTGGTGATAGTTTTGAGGAGCAGTGGCGACAGGTTTTTGAATCTTACCCGGATATGATTGTTGTGGCTGCCGCAGGTAATGATGGGATGAACACTGATGAAACGGCGTATTGTCCTGCTAAATATTCAAGAGAGTATGATCAAGTGGTTTCTGTGACAGCTATTGGGACTGAAAACTTATTAGCAAGTTATAATGGTTTAAGTGTGAACTATGGTGAAACGATTACCGTAGCCGCTCGTGCTGATTCGCTACAAACATTACTTCCATTAGGTGTGTCTCCGTCGTTAATGGAGAATGGAGGGAGTTCAATGGCTGCAGCTGAAACTTCTCGAATTTTAGTGGAAGCTTTGGAAAAAGGCCTTCCTTTAACGGGGGGTAATGTTAAAGAACATCTACAATTAGGTTCTATTGCGAATGGAAGTCTTGCTGGTCAAGTGTCTTTCCCTGGAGTTTTAGATCAAACCCAATTTGAAATAAGTCTTAATAACCTTTTAACCAATTAAGTCTCTATGGCATTAAGAGCATTGAGTGATTAGTTTTTTTTCATAGAAGTGACAATTTGCTGATATTTATCGTGTTATCTTTTTGGTTCTCATCATAAGTTATTGAAAATACTTTTGTTTAAAGTGTCTCGTTTTGGTACTGGCTTTGCACACTCCTAGAGTGTCAATCAAGGAGATACCTAATGCGATTATCAAAAAATGTTTTTTCAAGCCTGATGCTTTTCTTTTTTGGTTTATTTTTTTCCATGCTTACGGCTTGTGGGGAAGGTTTTGAGGCCACAAAAATAGAGGGGTTAACATCGGAGCCCGATCAAGCGGTTGAAAGTGAAATTAACGAAAGACCTGCTGGTGAAACACCTCCAGAAGTTGATCAGTCTATATATGATTCTTTTGCCAATGAAATTAATGGTCTTGATCTAGCAACTGTGTTGGCTTTTGTTTTTGATATAAAAGCCTTTGGCCTTGAGTTGCAAACTGTTGAACATCCAGGGGGTGCATCAACAAATACTTCTGCCACCTCATTGTTATTAAGAGGTTGTGCAACCAACCAAAGAACAGAAATTTACTCTTCAAGTATTAGCTATCAGAGTTTACTAGCTGGTGAAAGAATTGTGGCTGGTAACAATGGTCTTTACGAAGTTCTACTAGAGTGCACTCTTAATGACTGTAGTGAAATGATGGCAATCATAAGACGTCAAGGTGACGATACGACAGATGCTATTGCTTTTATTGGACTTGAAAAAGATGGTTCCGATGTGGTTAGTGGAAATAAAACAACAAGTAACTATATTTCGAGAAGAGTACAGATTAATTCAGACACGACTCGTGCCGCTTTAGAGCCAATGAGCTTTTTAATAAACCATTGTTCTGGATCCGGTGGAGGAAGTAATACAGTTGTTAATCCCCTTGGTGATGATGAGGCCTTTGCTGGTGAAGATGAAGGATTTAATTGGTACGACCCTGTTGGAGAAGGGGAGTCTCTTTAACCTCTACTTATAAATTCAATTACAATAAAAAGCCTCCTTATTAGGGGGCTTTTTTAGTTTTGTCTATCTTTTGCATTACGGTTTTCAGTGTGGGATGATTTTCAAATGAGAAGTCAGACTGAAAGAGAAATGGATCTTATTCTAAAAAATATTAGAAAGTATTTAGGATGGGAGATGAATCATTTTCTCTTTGATGAAAAGGCCTTACAATTACAGTTTTCTAACGGAAAAGACTGGGTTTGGTTTACATTTAAGCTAAAGCAGGGAAACCCTTATTTCTTTTATAGTGAGGGGAGAGTCTACTTAATTAAAAGTAAAAGAAAACCGATTGAGCTTTTTTGGAAAAGCCATTTTAAAGAAAATAAATTAGTGGAAATTTTGAGGGATGAAGCTCTGGGGAGAGTTATCCGCTTTTACTTTGAAGAAAATCAGCAAAAATTTCTAGAAATTGTACTTGTCCCTGGAAGAGTCAATGTTTCTTTTTGTGATGAGAAAAAGAATATCTCGGCATTTAAACCAAAGTCATTAGGATACAAGTTTGATAAAAATCTTACGATAACTGAGTCGGTCAGAGACAATGTGGATTTTTTAAATTTCTGGCAAGAAGAAAACTTATCAAAGAAAACTGCGCAAGGTGAATCTAAGGATAGAAAGCGAGACTTAAAAAAGAAAGAAAAAGGTTTGAAGAAGGTGGAAGAATCTTTGTATGTATTGAAACAGGATTTTTGGGGGAAAGCAGGAGCCTGGATAAATTCTAAGCAAAGCTTTGAGAATCTTCCCCAAGAGTATATTCAGTATATTGACCAACAACAAAGTTTGTCTTGGAATATTAACAACTGTTATTCAAGGTCAAAGAAAGATAAAGATAAAATCTTGGGAACACTAGAAAGAATTGAGACTTTAAAGAGCGAGATTGAATCAATAAAAAGTGGAAAAGTTCAAATCAAAAAAAGCAAAGAGATAAGCTTATTGAAGAAAGCGGAGCTAAAAGGAAAAACATATGAAGTGGGTGGTAAACGCCTTTTTATTGGGCGATCAGGAGGAGATAATCTTAAGTTATTAAGGCGTGCTAAGCCTTGGTATATATGGATTCATATCAAAGATTATCCAGGAGCTCATGGGATTCTTGAAATAGAAAAAAAATCAGAGCAAGTTAAGAGTGTTGTGATTGAAGAAGCTGCAAGAAGAGTTGTGGAAAATTCGCTTCCTAAAGGAGCATCAGGGAAATTTGATTGTCTCTATGCGGAATGTCGATATGTGCGCCCCATTAAGGGTGCAAAATCTGGACAAGTGACCTATTCCCATGAAAAAGTAATAGTTATCAAGGTGGGAGAATGATTGAAGTTCAGTCTTTAAGTAAAAAGTTTGCAGATCATTGGGTTTTGAAAGAAAACACTTGGTCTGTTTCAGAGGGGAAATCTCTGGGACTCCTGGGGCCCAATGGTGCCGGTAAATCGACGACAATGAAGATCATGACAGGTCTTCTTTGTTCTACAGAAGGTCGTGTTCTCATTGATGGTTTTGATATTCTTAAACAACCAGTAGAAGCTAAAAAGAGAATTGGATATTTGCCGGAGACTCCTCCTTTGTATGAGGAGATTAAGGTCATTGATTATTTACGGTTTATTTGTGGTTTGAAATCTGTAGATAAAAATCTGTGGAATAACCAAGTCGATCGATCGATTTCCAAAATGTCACTCGAAGAGGTTGCTTTTAAGCCCATTCGGGTTCTTTCAAAAGGTTTTCGTCAGAGAGTAGGAATTGCTCAAACTATGATTGGTGAACCTAAGATTCTTGTTTTAGATGAGCCTTCTGTCGGTCTTGATCCACATCAAGTTTATGAACTAAGAGAAATAATTAAATCCTTAAAGAAAGAACACATCATTGTACTATCCACTCATATTTTGTCTGAGGTTCAACAAATATGCGATGATGTAGTCATCCTTGATAAGGGAGTGGTTAAGGCCCAAGGTAGTTTGGAGCATCTCTTAAGTTCGCGTCGAGTGGGACAGTTGGTTGAGATCAAATTACGGAGGCCATCAGAGAAAATATTGGAAAAATTGTCGTCTATGACGGGAGTTAATCAAGTTAAGTTTGAAGGAGATACTTTAGAACTTGCTTTGAGTGAGAGTAATGATGAGGGGCTTGATTTGTATCTGAATGAACTAATTAAACATAATTGTGGAGTTCGATCTGTTGTTCAGAAGCATCAGCAACTCGAAGATATTTTTATCGAGGTGACACAATGACGGGACCTGTATTGGCGATTGTAAAAAAGGACCTGAAGTCTTTATTAACTAGTTCAACGTTTTATATGTTGGCTGGACTTTGTACGACTCTTTGGGGAATATTTTTTGCTTTTGAGGTTTTTGCTTACGTGCAGCAGTCTTATCAACTTTCAACACAAGTAAAAGAGTCTGGATTAAATATACATCAAAACTTGGTATCATCTTACGTTGTAATTGTTCATTATGTATTAATATTTGTCATTGCCGCTTTGAGTGTTCGTTTTTTTGCAGAAGAGAAGAAAATGAAAACCTTTCCAATTTTATTAACGAGCCCGATGACTTCGTGGCAAATAGTCTTGGCAAAATGGATCGTTGGGGCCATTTTTATACTGACTTTACTTCTAATATCTTCTGTGTACCCCTTGTCGTTATTGTTTTTTGTTTCGTTACCATTAAAATTATTTTTCTTAAGCTACTTGGGGTGTTTTTTAGTGCTGGCTATTTATATGAGTGTTGCTCTACTTGCCTCAAGCCTTACTGAGTCCTTAATTGTGTGTGTTGTCCTGACATTAGTATCCTGTATATTTTTATTATTAATGGGGGTTGGAAAGGGGATGACGGATTCGCTTTTTTTTCAGCAACTCTTTCACTTCTTATCTTTTGATAACCATTTTATGAACTTTCGTAAAGGGCTGTTGAGCCTATCGTCAATTCTGTATTTTTTTAGTTGGTCTTTCATGTTGAGTTTATTAGCCGAAAGAGTTGTTGAGTATAATAGATGGAGATAAAATGAATCGTTTGGGTAAACTAGCACTTCTACTGTCTTTATTTTGTTTTCTAATGACATTTAGTCTGAAAATTGCTTTTTCTGGCTGGATGCCTTATGTGGGTACAGGAGTAGGCTTTGGTTTATTTTTTCTTTTATTTGCGTTAGTTATAAATATTGGCTTTTTAAAAGCGGTTCTAAAATCAGAGTCGATACATTTTTTAATTAAAAGCTTTGTCATCAGTACCATTGTGTTTTTTATTTTAATTTCTGTGAATGTGATCTTTCAACAGATAGATAAAAAGTACGACGTGACTTCAAATGAAATTCATAGCTTACCTAAATTAACTCAGGCCTTGGTTAAGGCTTTGCCTGATAAGCTGGAGTTCTATTACTTTCACGCAGATAATTCTAAAGTGAAAGGTTTTGAGAAACAGGTAGAAAAGTCATTACAGCCTTATATAGATTTGAACTCCAATATAAGTTTACAGAGCTTTTCAATATTCAAGAGACCTGACTTGGTGAAAAAATTTAAGGTGGGAGATGAAGAATCATCTTTGTATGCCGAATACAAAGGACGGATTCAAAGAGTTTCTGGTCTTGGACCTAAAGAGATTACTAATACGCTGTTAAAATTAACTAAGCCACCTAAAAGAATCTATTTTGTTGAATCTCATGGAGAAAGAAGTATTGAGGATGATTCAACTTTTGGATTGAAAGGCTTAAAAGATCAGCTTGAGAGACTTCATTATCAAGTCGCTAAGCTCAGTTCATTACAAGTGTTGCCAGAAGACGCTGTGATGATTGTCCTGATCGGACCAAGAAAGCCAATATCTGAAACAGACCGTTTGATTTTAGATGGCTATTTGAAAAATGGAGGTCATCTTCTAATCGCTGTTGATCCTGGTGAAGATCATGAGATAAATCTTTTGATAAACGAGTTTGGAGTGCATGTTCCTAATAACTTTGTATTCTCTCAGCAAGCTCAAGCCACACAATCAGATTTACTTGTGCTCACCCACAAAGGAAAATCTAAACATGAGATATCGGAAGCTTTAATACCGGGTGAAAATCCGGCTTTATTTATATCATCAACAGTTGATATTATTGAGGATTACAAAGAAGATTTTGCGATCAGTGGTGTCTTGGAGCATCTTCCTAATTCAGTGGCAAAAGAAGATATTAAGCCGGAAAGTCTTGTTGTTGCCGATGGAGTTCAGTATGCCGCTGTTGTCGCTGAGGGATTGACGGCTCCGTATTTTCGTTTAGCTGTGGTGGGGGATAGTGATTTTGTGACAAATCAGTTTTACAATCGACCCGGTAATTTTAGCTTTTTATTAAGTTTAGTGGCTTTCCTCGCTAAAGATGAAGACTTACTTCGTTTAAAACTTCCAATGGCACAAACGACATATTTAGTTCTTACTCAAACTCAAATGAATTTATATTTCCTATTTTTTGTTATTCCCTTCTGTTTTCTATTTTTTATCTTGGCTGCCTTTTTTAAGTTGCGGAGACTTTTTTGAAAAAAATTATATATTTATCTCTTATTTTATTAATTCTTGTTTGTGTTTCCTATTTTGTTGTTAAAAATAAAAAGCAACATAAAAAAATGGATAATCAAGGAGAAGTTGTCTTAATTGAAAGTCCTGAAGATATTGTCGCGATTCATTTGACGACTGAAGAGTTTGAAGTTCAGTTAAATAATGTTGATAATATTTGGTGGGTTTTAAAACCTAAAAAATATTTGGCTAATCAGGATTTTATTCTTAGAACGTTAAAAATTATGAATCAAACGCCCTCTATTCAGAAGTTTCAACTAGAAGAAGATAGATACGGTTTTGATCCTGGTGAGGCTTTTTATCGATTTATATACAAAGATCACCAGGAAATAAGATTGGTCATCGGTAAGAACGATGCTCCTGGAAATAATATATATGTTTTGGATAAAGACAGTGGATGGGTTTATGTTCTCCATAACCTTTGGGCTCAGTTTCTTATCCATCCTATGGGTGACTTTTATAGCCCATATTTGCCAATACCTGGAAAAATGGTGAGGTCCATATCTTATTTTGAAAAAGATAAAAAGCTATGGCAATTGATTTCACTTTCTAAGGAAAAAGTTAGGCTTAGTTATAAAGAGTTGAAGTTTGACTCACCTAAAGAAGATTGGGAATGGTTTTTTGAAAAAGTAAGAGAAATATCTTTAGGACAACTTCAATTTGATTCTACAAATGATTTCAAAATCAAAGGTGAGTTACATATTCAAACAGAAGAAGGTAACATAATAATTCAAGTTTCCGAAGATTATCGCAAAGTTTTTATTCCTAATTTGAAGCTTATTGGAGAATTGAGTGAAAATTCGATACAATCACTACAACATGAACTTAAAAAGGTAGTTGAAAGTGCAACAAAATAAAATTTCTGTAAAATCACCAACTCGTATAGATTTAGCAGGTGGAACTCTAGATTGTTGGCCCATAAACGCTCTACTTTCTCCGGTGACCACAATCAATGTTGGTATCAGTATAATGACTCAAGCGGACCTGACCGTAAGAGATGATAGCAAAATAATTATAAAATCTCGGGAGTTGAATACAACTTTTCAGTTTAATAATTTAAAGGAATGTTTAAATTGTAATGACTCAAAATTTTCACTTTTTCTGAATCATATCAATTACTGGAATCCTGACTTTGGCTTTGAGCTTTATACTCAAAGTGATTCTCCTGTTGGTGGGGGACTTGGAGGTAGTTCTAGTTTGTCTGTCTCTATATTTAAGAGTTTTATGAAAACTCTCAATGTGGAAATGGATGAGTATGAAATTGTGAGAGCTTGTTCTGGTATTGAGGCAAAAGTGTTAAAGACTCCAACGGGGACGCAAGACTATTTTCCTCCGATAGAAGGTGGGATTAATATAATTGATTACAATTTTGGTTGGCCGAAAGTTCAGAGACTTTCCGTAGAAAATTTAGAAATAAATAACCATATATCTATATTTTATACGGGTCGTTCTCATCATAGTGGAATTAATAATTGGCAGGTTTTAAAAAAGTTTATTGATGGAGATAGTACAACCATTCAAGCTTTAGAGTGTATTGCGCAAGTAGCTGTTGAAATGAGAAGCTGTATCCTTGCTAGAGAATGGGAAAAAATACCTGAGTTATTTAAAAGAGAGTTTGATGCACGAATGGACTTGGCGGAAAGCTTTTCATCGCCAGAAATAGAAAAGCTCGCTAAGATCGCTATGGAAAATGGTGGTGATGCCATTAAGATTTGTGGAGCTGGCGGCGGTGGGTGTATTTTTATTTGGAGTCGACCTGAAAATAAGAAGAAAGTAATAGAGGCTTGTGAGTTGCAAGGATTTAAATATTTGGATGCTCATTTGGTATGAGTTCTAAGAGGAAAAACTTCAAAGTAGTAAAGTTTGCAGGTCTAACTCTAGGTGGAGGTAAGGGTCGAAAAACTTGCCTTGCGATTATTGAATATTTTATTAAAGAAAAAAAACTTTTTTTAACCGAGTTACACGATAAAATTGAAGAAAGTGATAAACTGTCAGCTGATTCTAAGATTATACAAATCTTAGATAAACACAAAAAGGAACTTCATAGTATCGGTATTGATGCTCCTTTGAAGATGCCCAAATGCATTCGCTGCCGATTGCGTTGTCCTGGCCATGAGAAATGTCAAGAGCCGGAAATTCGCTGGATGTGGAAACTTCATAAGAAAAAAGAACCTAAAAAAAGACCCAATAAAATTTTTACTCCTTATACAGAGAGGTGTGTTGAGCAATATATTTCCGCTGAGATTCATCAAGACTTAGCTTCAGATCATGCTTTGGGGAGTAACAGGGCCCCTTTGGCTGCAAGGGCTATGTATCTAAAGAGGAGAGTTCACGGAGTGCCCACTTTTGAAGTCATGCCGAAAGTTAGTTTGTGGCGCTTAGGTCAACAAGTGGGCCTTTCTAAGTCACAACTATTAAAATATAAAACACTTACTGAGGGTGAAGATATTCGTCAAAGAATATTAGATAAATGGACGGAGGGTGACCTAAGCTTTATTTACCATAGAGATTTTAAGCTAATGGTTAAAGATGCTTTTGCTTTTGAATCTTTTATTTGTGCGTACACTACTTTTTTAAAATCAAAGGGACTTTGTGAAAAGAAGCCTAAAGGCTTTCCCAATAGTGAGCCCTGGATTGTTTTTCCCAAAGAGAATATTTAATACTAGGGGCTGTCCCTGTTTCTCCAGATTTTTTAAATCCAATTATAGGGGCTGTTGACAATTCATCAGCGTAATGAGGATTCAATACCTCAGTCATCTTGAGATAAGCACAGACTGAACGTTATGAGGTGTGGCCAGAGCCACATCGAATAAGGTGAAGGCGAGCACAACTCAAAATGGCGAGAGATTGAAGTCGTAGTAGCTGGATGAGTTGTCAATAGCCTCTAATATATTAGAAAAAGAGAAAGGCTATAACTCTAATCGAATGATATATAAATCACTTTAGTTAAGCTCCCACTTGAGTTAACTGCGTCGTCGCAGTACTTTTCGTACAGTTTCTTCAGAGCGTTTCATTGTGAATGTATCTGAAGCGACATTAAAAGAGGTCTTAATTTATTAGAATGGGATGAAGATAAATATAAAGTTATTTTTATGATTGGTTTTCTAAGAATTTCAAAAATGCGTTTAAGTTCTTAACTGGAAGTCGCACGATTATAGCAAAATCATGCGACTTGAATGATTATAATTATTCGGGGGGGCATTCATTAGCTGCGCCAATTCGTTCAGCCTCGGCGACTAAGGTTTCTTCAATCATACGTTGAATCGCTTCCGATTGATTGGGGTGCATAACGGCTCCCCCAGAATTAGTTAAAGCAGATCCTCTATTTAAGAAGAATCGCCAAACAGCTCCACCATCAACAGGGTCTTCGTAGGTGATCTCTGCGGTGGGAAGGTCAGCAACAGCCGTTTCCGTTCTTAACACTTCATAACCAAGTCCTGTTGTTGGGAAAAAAGTAGGAAGTTCAGCGGGCTGAACTGGTACACCGGAGGCGCATTTAATTTCATTCTCTCCGGCTTTTTTATATCTCATGGAGACTCTTTGGTTCTCGTATTCAACATTGTAAAAGTAGGACTGATTTTCTGGTACAAAACCACTTCTCGAACGGTATCTCCATTTGGTGGTATTCCATGAATAAATACTATAGTTGTTACAATACTCGGGAGAATTGTTATTGACGAGATGAGATGACACTCTTTGTACCTCGGAGTTGAATATTGTTGTGATTCCGGAGCCAGAGTTTCCATTAGCATAGTATGAACCGTCTGGAACACAGCTACGGTCAGCCAAAGAAACAGCTAAACTACTAGTCTCTTTGTGAAATGAAAGTAGGGGATCGTTGCACCCTTGAATCATTGGGTTTTCTGCATCGACAATGCGGTTGAGAAAGCGAATTTCATTAATAGCTTGAAAGGTTGTATTGATATCAGCCGTGCTCATTCTTCTTTGCCAATGACAACGAACGGGGTTCTGCCCTTCAAAGCATCCATACTCTAAACAAACAAAAGGGTTTTGGTGAGCGCAGTGGGGTAATGCTGAATTTTGGCAATAGCCGGTCGAGGGTAAGTCTCTTTGGAATGTGACTGATGGAGACTCATAGATATGAGTTGTCATAACAGTGTAATAACTTTTTAGACTAACTCGAGTTGTTGAAAGAACTTCAGTCGTTGGGTTTTCGGTAGTGAAAAAGAAGTTATCACCGTTATTCAAATTGAATCTGAAATCAGGATTTGAACCTGTGTCGTCGTCATCGTCTCCAGGTGTCACTACCACGTCATCATCATCACTGTTACCGTCATCTTCTAACGGATCCACTTCAACTCTTAGGCCATCATTATCAGAGCTATTCGCTCTAAGAGAACTGCCACCACAGTTCTGATAAATCATGGAACCACCTAAACCTAGTACGAAAATTAACAGTGAACCGACTATTTTCTTCATCTATAATACTCCCTAAAACCTTATTCTCTAATAGTACCAAAGCTTGATTTAATAGACAGTGAAGGGGCTTAAATTTAATCCTATTGTCTCATGGGGAGCACTAAAACTCGACCAAAGGATTGGGAAGTTGGTTTGTCTAAAAAAAGATACTATCGGTAGCAGTACTAATTCCCAGATCCTTGGAGATTGAAAATGCACTAATACGAAGTTGAATAAGGAGAAAGTCTTTATAAATAGGATCATTCAGTTGGGTCGTATAGAGTTTATGATCTATTAGGGGCTGTTGATAATTCATCTGCGTAACGAGAGTTCAATACCTCAGTGATCTTGAGTTAAGCGCAGGCTGAACTTTATGAGGTGTGGCCAAAGCCACATCGAATAAGGCGAAGGTGAGCACAGCTCAAAATTGCGAGGGGTTGAAGTTGTAATAGCGAGATGAATTATCAACAGCCCCTAATCACGAGAAGGATTTGAAGAGCGTATTGGTTGAAAAAGCTCTTTAAGAGGTGCTTCTTTGTGTGGGGTATGTCCAAAAGTATCTACCCATGTCTCTGGAGTTTCCATACACATAAAAATTTTCCACTTAGAGTTATTTTTGCGAAACCTTTCAAGGATAAAGTTGAACATTTGTTTACGCAATTCTAAGTCATAGCGAAGCTTACCATCTTGACTTTTGAAGGTTTCAGCTTGTGTGACATAGCTGTCCATGCCGAATCGTTCGCGCATGATATTTTTTTGTTCCGGTTGAAACCTTAATGCACCGACAGATAAATAGGGAATAGTTTCAGGGCTGAAGTTGTCTATGATTTGGTCAACAAGAAAAGCATAGCTCTCTTGCCAATCAGGGTGCCAAATCATTGGGTCAATATGAAATGAAATCTGATAACCGGCTTGTTTACATTTAAGTGCGGCCTCTAGGCGTTGTTCAAAAGTCGCTGTGCCATGTTCTTCTCCATTAATAATTGCAGGAGGATTGATGGACCAGCTTACAATCACATTGCCAGAGTGCTCACAGTCTAAGAATTGATCAACAAAGTGAGATTTGGTTTTGAATTCCAATTTCCATTGAGGAAAGTTTCTAAAAAATTCAATAAGCTGTCTTGAATATAGAGTCACTGGATCGAGACTTAAGCTGTCAATAACTTCTCCCGTACCAACACGAACGGGCTGATTTGCAAGATGATCAAATTGAGAGAGTTCATTTAAAGCATCTTCAATATTGGTGTAAACAGTGAGATAGTTGGAGTTTAAAAAAGATTGTAAGTAGCAATATGAACAGTCCATATCACACTGAAAACCAAGGTTAAGCACAAAGTAGTTACAGCATGCCATTCCTTTATGAAATCCTGGACATTTCTTGAAAAAACTTCCTTTGTATTCTGTTAAGTAAATCTGTTTTTTACTTTGAGTAAATTGCTCAGAAGTGAGGTCCCCTTTAATAATGTCTTTTGGTTCACCTGAAACAATTGAAGCCTTTGTTCCAAATGTTTCAATAAAACGAAGAGCCGTTGGACTGTTTTCCACATTTTTGTCAATGAGGACCTTTTCAAATTTATTAAACCATAAATTATTCATTGTCCTTGGCTCCGATCAATCAGTCGTTTTAGTTTAGACTGTAAGTCTTCTTTATTTAGAAATGTGATTTCCATCATTTGTGTGAGCACATCGCCTTGGCGTTGTTTTTTCACTTTTACGAACTGCGGCCATTGTCCGAGTTCGTAATTGTCGTCCCTTTGGGCTGTCATGGGATTTCGAATGGATTGCAATTGTCCGGTCCAACTTTTAAGATTTTGAGGGAACAGTTCGTCAGCCTTTTTGCCCATAAGAATTAAATCCACAACTAAGTCTAAAATCATGCGGCCATCGCTGCGGCTTAAGTTTTGTTCTTGCCAGCATGGTGCAAGAATTTGAAATTCAACCCAGTGGTCCTCTGTTTTTAGTGCTAGAAGAGGAAGGAGGTCTTTATTTTCAAGTTTTTTGTCGTTGCACCAACAAAGGAACTCTTGTGGGCAATTGTCAAATTGATCAAAAAGTGTGGAGACCTTTTCACTCCAGAATCGATTATGGGATTTGAAATAATCAGGCCAATTAATATGAGGACCGAGATTTTCATTTTTTTGACAGGCTCTCAACAGGTTGTAAGTTTCAATCAAAGTTAATGGCCCAAATAGTTGCGAGAGGACATCATTTAAGGGGAGGTCACTCAAATCGACCTTTGGAGTCTCGGCATATTGAGAATGGTTTAATTGGGTATTTTTCCAGAAAAATGTCGCAAGTCCTAGGGGAGTGGAGTGGCTAGGCTTAAAATCGAGAAATGTAGAGTTTTTTGGATTTTGCACGAAAAAGGGCATACCATGTCAAAGTTCAGGGGGCAATGGCCATTCCCCTGTCTGAGAGCTAATATAGTGTGGAGAGGACTTTATGGAACATTGGAAATTGCGCTCAGAAATACTTGGAGACGTTGTCTTTTTTTCCTATAACCAAACGGTTTTTAATCATTTAGAAGAAGTTTATGTTTGGGACCTTGATAAGACGTACTTAGATACCAGCTGGCATACCTTATCAGACCTTTGGAAGACGGTTTTTGAAAAATCATTTCAAAAAAGAAATGTCCCTGGAACCTCCACATTGGTGTCCTGTGTGAAGGAAAACTGGCAATCGCAGAGAAGTGATCATAAATTCCCACTTTTTTTCATAACGGCCTCCCCTCCACAAATGGAGATAAAAATAAGAGAAAAGCTGGAAATTGATCAAATCTTACCAGATGGAATTTTTTTCAAAGATAATCTTAGGAATGTCCACCCGGGTCGATGGCGTCGTTTGTCTCAACAGGTCGGTTATAAAATACAGGCCTTAATGCAATTGCGCTCAAAGTTTGACAAAGAAATCACTCAGATTTTGTGGGGGGATGATAGTGAAGCGGATGCAGTGATTTACTCATTGTACTCTGATATTTGTTCTCGTCGCTGGTCAGAGAAGCAACTGATCAAGTTATTAAAGCATTTTGGTGTATCTAAAGTACAGATTGATACGATTTTGGATTTGCAGGATGCCTGCTTAGAAAATGATCCTGTTGAAAAGGTGTATATAAACTTAGCTGTCGACACTGACCCTGAATATTATCTTAAATTCGGTCGTAGAATTGTTCCCACTTACAATTCATTTCAAACAAGTTTAGATTTGTTTCAAGATAGTCGTCTTAAAGATGTTCAAGTTTTAAAAGTAGCACAAGATCTCAATTTAAATTATGGATTTAGTCGTGATGAGTTGCAAAAATCTCTAGATGATTTAGTTCGTCGTCGAATTTTAGCCAAAGAAACTCTTGAAAGGGTCTTGCCAATTTTACAAGAGGGAGAAATTATAACGCCTGACTATATACCTTCTGTTACTCCAGCCAAGGTAGAGTCACAATTTGGAGATCGAGTTTTTGGTGTACAAGGTGAAATGGAGCCTTGGATTCCTGAGCAAGTGGACTATCTTCATGATTATCGTTAAAGGAGTAAGGCCTTGAAACCAATGAACCGAGCTATAGAGTTATCTATGGAGAAAATGCAGAACAATGAAGGCGGCCCTTTTGGAGCTGTTATTGTTAAGGATGGTAAAATCGTGGCTGAGGGATGGAATCAAGTCACTTCAACACTTGATCCGACGGCCCATGCTGAAGTTCAAGCCATTAGAAAAGCCTGTGATAGTTTGCAAACATATAGTCTAGAGGGGTGTGAGATTTATACGAGCTGTGAACCATGCCCAATGTGTCTTGCTGCCATCTATTGGGCTCGTGTCGATAAAATATATTATGCAAACAGTCGCCAGGATGCAGCTCAAATTGAATTTGATGATGAGTTTCTTTACACGGAAATTAATCAACCTTTAGATAAGAGGAAAGTTCCAACACAACAAATTCAAAGAGATGAGGCCATTAAAGTCTTTCAGGCTTGGGAAAAAAAGGTGGATAAAACACCTTATTAAATCCATGTTTTATCAAATCGTCTTATTTTGAGACAGCTGTCACTAAGGCATTCAGGCTGGTGACAAGAATTGGCTAAGTACTTGTTTTCTGGAAAATCCCATTATGTAAACCATTGAAACTACTAATGCCAATCGGAGCTATGTTGGAATGTTAATTGCTTCATATGTTGGTATGATGAATTTAAAACTTGTATTGAACTCCATTTTAAAATTCTTATTTTTAGCAACACTTATTAGTGCTTGTGGAGAACCTTTTAGAGCCACTTTGTCATCTAATGAGAACCTAACGGAATTAAGTGAAGGTGGTTCCAGTTGGTTTGATCATAATGGTGATCGCATTACAAGTGATCAGGTGAACCAGGATCAAGCTGTTATCAGTCAATATTGGAATGAAATTCAAGCAAGTCCCAATAGAAGCGAAGCTATTAATAATATGATCCAAGCTTTTGATTTAATTGTAACACCAGCCAGTAACAACCAAGTTCAGTTAACAGGAAGATTGGTTTTAAACTGTAGTCAGGCGCATTCATTTCAAAAAACAGTGAGCTCTGTCAATCTTCAAACCGGTGTTACTATTGACTATGGTACTCAAGGGGAATTTGAGATGGAGAGTCAATGCACAACTGAGCGATGTGATGAGATGATGGTTGCAATAAGAAAAGTATCTGGCAGCAACAGAGGATTATTACTGATTCCAGTTGGTGTTGCGGGTGCCACTGAAAGTCAAATTGTCTATGTTCCACGTACAATTACTCGTACTCAATATTTTGGAGACTTTGATTATCAACATGTTGGAGACTTTGAGAGCGAAAACTCTTGCAGGGTCAGTACTTCTGGTAGTGGAAGTTTAGGTGATATTCTTAGAGAAAGAGGAATTGAACTTTTACAAGATGCTCTTCAAGATCAAGTGAATAACTTTTTAGATGGTCTTTTTTAAAAGCTAGGGCTTTTTATCATTTAGAAAGAGTATTCTTGCTTTTTTACGATCCACCTTATGAGTAGAGCTCAATGGAAAGTCGTCAACCACTAATGCGAGTTGAGTGAAGTCTTTTCCAGTAATTTCCTTTAGAGTTTCATAGGTGCTTTCAAAGGTTTGTTGTGGAGCCTCTCTTCTACGTTTAATAAGAAGTCCTAGTTCTTGTCCTAGGCGTTCATCAGGTAGGCAAAAACCTAAAATTTCTATTCCTACTTTTTCAAGGATCTGTTTTTCGATTTTTTCGATGGGAAATTTTTCGCCTCCACGATTTAAAATCCAATCCAGTCTTGAGCGGTAAACATATTTTCCATCACTTTCTCTTTTTTCAATCAGATCGGGAATCAGATGTTTTTTTGGAAAGTGTAGGTCTTCATCTTCTATGACGGCTGAGCATAAATTGGGTCCACTGAATTCAATGCCCTCATCGCTTAAGTTAATATTAACGTAGGGGAGGATTTCACCAATCTCTCCATCTTCAATTGGCGCTTGTCCAGGAGGTAGATGGGAAATTCCTGGAGAAGCCTCAGATGCTCCATAGCCAATGCTCGGTTTATCAATATGCAATTCATTTCTAACTTCATGCCAAAGACTCATTGGGACCTGTGCTCCGCCAATAATACAACTGTATGTTGGGGTTATAATAGGACTTTCACTATGAATATAAGAAAGAAGATCATGAAAATGGGTGGGGGTTCCAAGTGTTATGGTATTTTTATCTGATTCAAGCCACTTTTTATGGTGGGATTTACCATATTTCCCTTCGGGAAAAATAATTTTCTTATTGAGAAAGTGGCAGCCACTGTAGCCGAGAGTCAGACCAAATGTATGAAAAGGTTGTGGGTAACAGTAGAGATATTCAAAATGTTCCTCGTCAAAGAGTGAGTAAATTCCATGAATGGATGTTTCAATGTTTTCTTTTGAATATAGAATTAAACGAGAGTTTTTTGTTGTCCCTGAAGAAAAAACACCGGAAATTGGTTTATAATCAAATTGTGTAGACTGTCCTTTTAAGCCTTTGGGGCGAGAGTCCCATAAATCACCTTCAATGATAATTTCAGATTCAGGTAAAAAGGGAGCAAAATCAAAACGATTGAGTAGAGGTGGAAGAAATATTATCAAATCACCTTTTTCTTGTGATTCGCAAAACAAGTCATAAGCTCTTTGGCTATGATATCCTTTATATAAGATTGTCTTCATTTGGTAATTTCCCATCTTGCAAAACTCCCATTCTAAATAGGAGGTTTTGATCGTTCCACATATCTCCGCCAATAGCGGATGTAAATGACTTATAAACAGCTTCCGTTTTAATGACTCGACTCATATGTTTTAGAAAAGAGGTTTTGTAAAATAAAAGGAGTAAGGACTGAAAACGATCAACTCCTTTTTTGAGTTGATCTTCGTAAGCAGACCCTGCATTTGTCGAATTTAATGGTTTTTTAGTATTGCTAGCTTGTAAAATAACTTCGCTAGCAAGTTTTGCAGACTTTAATGAAATGTGAACTCCAGAGGAGAAAACGGGATCAAGAAAAGTAGCGGCGTCACCTAACATCATCCAGTTTTTTCCCACTTTTTCTTGGCTGGAATAAGAGTAATTAGTGGCAATTCTTTCACTTTTTAAAGGTTTTGAATCTTTCATGATCTCTTGAAACTTGGGGTAGAGTGACATGATTTTCTGAATTTTATTGTCTTCATTTTTTATTTTTTTGAAGGCTTCATTTGAAAATACAATACCAACGGATGTGACTTCTCCTTTGAAGGGAATATGCCAAGACCATGAATTTTCAGGCAAAACACCAATAATAATATCACCTTCCGCTTTCTGTAGTTTGCGTGAAACACCAGAGAAATGATTGTAAACAGCGATATTATTTATAAAATGAGGATTCATTTTTCTGTTTTTAAATAAATTGCCAAGAAAGGCATTGCGACCAGTAGCATCTACAAAAAAATCACAAGTCATCTCTTGTTTATCCGTTTTAACTGCGACAGGAGTCTTTTCTAGATCCACTGATTGAACTTTCTCGGGTTGAAGAACAGTAACATTGTTGGATCTTGCGTGATCCAGTAAGTCGAGGTCAAACTGGCCCCTGGGAACTTCGAAAGCAAAGGTATGATCTTTATCAAGCCCATTTGCGAATTCAAAATAGATGGGGTCCTCATCGAGGTGTGAAATAAAAGAAGCTCCATACTTCCTTATATACTTGCCAGAATCTATTTTTTGAAAGACACCGGATTCTTTAAGTATGTCCATTGAGTAGGGCAGTAATGATTCTCCAATTTTAAAAGTTGGAAAAGATTCTTTTTCAATGAGAGCCACATTGAGTTTATGTTTTGATAATAGAGTTGCAAGTGTCGATCCTCCTGGTCCAGCTCCAGCGATGATCACATCAAAGTGTGATTTCATCGAAAGCTCCAGAGGTTTTCTTTAAGAAGTTTTTTACTAAATTAATTTCATGATCAAGAGCACGATCATATGTGACTTTTGGGCTGAGTTGGCGAATGGAATGATAGAGTTCATATAGTTCAGGACTTTTAACTTTATGGTTTCTTAAATCAAGAGCTTGCATGCATCCAATTAAATGAATAGCTAATAAAGTAAAGAGGTTTTCAAACATCTGATCCATTTGAATACAAGCAGACAGACCTAAGCTGACCTTGTCTTGATTGTGCGACTCTGAAGAGCGCGAATGAATTCCACCGGGATTAGCCTGAGCCATCACTTCAGAGGTGATAGCAGACATGGCTTGGTTAAGACCTTTTAAACCATGATTTAAAAAACGTTCTTCTTCAGGAATATTGTTCCAGTCGGCAAGATTGGGAGGCAGGCCACGGTTGGTTGACTCATCAATCAAGCACATGAATTGACGATCAATCATGTCGGCTAAATGAGCCATAGATATTTTTAAGTAATCCATAGAGTGAGAAATATAACCACCGTAGAAATTTCCACCCATTGAAAATTCATCACCCTCATCAATGATAGGATTGTCTGACACGCCACAGGCTTCGAGTTCTGTCCACTTTTCACTTAATTTAAGGGTGTCATAGATGGGGCCTAGGATTTGCGGGGCACAGCGAATGGAATATTTATCCTGTACTGTATGGTTCCTCTCTTCATTTTTGAAAACTTTATTTAAATTTTCACTTTTATAATTCTCACTATTTAAAAGAGTGAAAATCCTATCTGCAATAGTGGACTGACCCTTAAATTGTTTGGCCTTTGAGTTTATAAGTGGATTAAAGGCTTCTTTTCTGCCATCAATGGCCATCACACAGAGTGCTGTTGTTTGAGCCGTAAGATCTAATATTGAGTTTATAATTTTATTACAGTAAAAACTATAAGCTGCCATAACTGTAGTGCCATTGACTAAAGCCAAACCTTCTTTCGCTTTCAGTTGGTATTCTTCTTTGCCAAATTCAGATAACAAAGTTTTCATGTCTTTTGTTTCGCCTTGATGCCAAACTTTACCTTTGCCTTGAATGACTTGAGCTAAATAAGCGAGTGGAACTAAATCACCACTGGCACCTAAAGAGCCTTGGGAGAGTATTTGAGGGACAATGTCTTCTTCAACCAACCATTTCATTCTTTCGAGTAATTCAAAACTTACGGCGGACAGACCTTGTGAAAGTGAGTGAAGTCTGAAAAGAGTAACAGCACGGCAAACAGCTTTAGGAAGAAGTGGACCAACACCACAAGTGAGGTAGGTAATTAAATTTTTCTGCAAAGTCTCTGAATTTTCTGGTGTGATGATTCTACGAGAGCTATCGCCAAAGCCGGTTGTAACGCCATATATAGTTTCTTTTCTCTCAATGGCTTCTAGTAATTTTTTATGATTAGTATTAATTTTTTCAATCGCAGGAAGATCAACTTCAGCTTGGTAGTTTGTTGAAAAAATCAGTTGAGAGAGTTCATGAAAATTGAGGCCTTCTCCGTTCATTTTGATGTGAATTGACTTTTTCATACTGGCCTCTCTTCTCGGGACTTAACTATACCCCAAGCTTCATATAACTTATTACCTCCAGCCGTCGAGACTTTATGCGTACACACTAGGGCTGGTTGTTTATTTTCTAGGTTTAGAGAATAGAACTCCTTGAGTGCATTTTCCAGTGATTTTGTGCCCCCTGTGAAACAAAGAAAGGGGGTTACTTTATTGACTACTTGTAGAGCCATTGAGGCTCTAATATTCGGGAGAGTGTGCACAAACTTTTGTGCTCTTTGGGCTCCGGTTAATACAAACTCTCTTTCGGTTTCATTTGAGCTTGTAGGAGAGGCTAAAAGTAGATAATTAAAATGGAAATCATGTTCAAAAAAAAGCTGACAGAGCGCAAGGGCCGGTCCGTCAAGCTGGTACCAACGAGGCACTTTCTCATTCCAAGGGGGTTCAGACAGAGGCTGCGAGATATTAAAAGTTGATTTGAAATAATTTATTTTCATAATCTCCTCCGTTATTCTCTCACAATAGACATGGCTGCACACATACCGCCAAATCCGAGAGAGGAAATTAGGATTCGATCAATCTGTCTGAGAGTATTTTCTTTCAATAAGGTGGATTCGACGTGTAGGTTAGACTCATCTAGAGTTGCAATCCCAGGTACTTCATTGCGTTCTAAAATTTCTAAGGCTAGATTAAAATCAATAAGACCGCTGGCACCTAAAGTATGACCAATACTCCACTTACTGCATGTGATAGGAATCGAATCGAAAGATGGAAAGGCTTTCACTATGGCTTGAGACTCTGTTTGATCATTGTATTGAGTTCCTGTTCCGTGAGCAATGATCAATTCGGGAGCATAAGTAGGACACACATTCTTGTAGCAGAGAGAAAGATTGTCACCGCTAAGATCGGGCCTGGTAGCAGAAACACCTTCACAGAGGCTGTATACATTTTCCAACTTATAATTGGATTTTCTTTTTTCTCTTGATAGACGTACGGCAGCTAATCCATCACCTAAAATAAGTCCATCGCGAGATTTATCAAAAGGTTTTACTTTTCCTCGTGGACTGATGGCTCGAAGAGAGCTAAATCCTTTTAAAGTGAAGGGGCCGATCAGGTCTCCACTGATTATTAGGACATCATCGCAAATTAGACGATTGAGCCAACGATTGGCCAATTCAAGGGCAGCGTGACTAGAAGTGCAGGCAGTACTGACAATTGCTTGCTCGCAAAAACTGAAATCCAGTTCTTTGATTAATGTGTCTAAAATAGGTGAAAAAGTATCCTCGTCTATTGAGAAGTCCTCTTTCCAAATTTCATCCTCTATGATTCCTTTTGTTGATGCGAAAATAATTGCCGTTTTATGTGCCTCACTCCAGTTCCAGTCTTGAATCATATTCTTTAAAAGTTGAACAAAAATTTCTCGATAAGATTGGGAGACTTCTTTGATTGCAGAGGGGATTTGTAAAAAACCTTGAGAGTCAGTTGACGGAACTTTTCCAGATTGGAGGCCTTCCCATAGTGAGGAGGAGCCTAAGCCGTGACATGTGGCGCAAGAATAATCTTGAATATAGCTCAATTGTTAAGTCTCCCACTGGTTTTAAGGGCGAGACAGCTCATTTGTAAAATTGGAGAAAATAATTCTATTGTTAGTTGTGGGAAGCTCTTGACCCTTAAAGGTCCCCTTGGCAAAAACAATAGCGTGGACAAAAGAATGAGAGATCTTGTTAATTTTAAAATTAAGGAACAGTCTGATTGCAGTCTCAAGGCTAGTTTTGATATTGAGGCTAGTTTACCTTCTTTTGAGGGACATTTCCCCGGTAATCCTATTCTGCCTGCAGTAAGTATTATTGATATCAGTTTGTATCTCCTTGAAAACATTAAACCAGAAGTTTCTTACAATAATATTGAAGTTAAGAGGTCTAAATTTATGTCCATGGTTCAACCCAATCAAACTGTGGAAGTGTTGGCTACCACAGAGAATGGAACGGATTGGAGGCTCTTGTGGGTTCAAGAAGGTTCACAAGAGAAATTAGCCCAAGTTCACCTTGTTTTGCCGGCCTCTATTACAACTTCTTCAACAACATTATAGACATCCCCCAAAGTTTTTACAGTTCTAAATTTTTCAGGGTCTACTTTAATATTTATCTTCTCTTCTAAATAAACAAGCATATCGATGGCATCTAAACTGTCGAGTTCTAAATCATCAACAATTTTAGCGTCGGGATGAAGTTGGTCAGTGTTTAATTCAAATCCTTCCACCATAACTTCATTAACATGTTCAATAATTACATTTTTATCCATTGTTATTTACTCGCAGTTTTTAAGTACAAAGCTGGTATTCATACCACCAAATGCAAAATTATTACTTAGAATTGTATTAAAACGTCCTTCTTTATTGTGTTGTAAAGTAAAAATTGATTCGCACTCTGGGTCAATGGTCACCAAATTTCTATTGGCAATCATAAGGTCGGCTTTCATCATCTCTATACTACATATGGCCTCAATGGTGCCACAAGCGGCGAGAGAGTGTCCAAAGTGTCCTTTTAAACTGCTCACGGGAGGCCGCTTTCCAAAGACTGTTGCAATGGCTTGTGCTTCTTGGCGATCACCAAGCACGGTGGCTGTGGCATGGGCGTTGATATATTCAATATCCAAATGGTTAACACCAGCTCTATTCAAAGCCCAGTTCATAGTATAAGCCATAGACTCCGGTATGGGCTGACTCATGTGTTGACCATCACAACAGTAGGCTCCTCCAGAAAACTCGGCAATGGGTTTTGCATTTCTTTTATTGATAGACTCTTCGGATTCCATAATAACAACGCCGGCGCCTTCAGAAATAACAAGGCCATCTCTGTTGATGTCGAAAGGGCGTGGGGAGGAGTTTGGGTCGTCATTGTATTTAGTTGAGGCAGCTTGTACGGTATCAAAAATGGCTGCACTGGTATAGAAGGCTTCGTCTGCTCCTCCGACAATGGCAAAATCATAAAGTTCTGATTGGATCATTTCCCAAGCCTGGATCATGGCTTGAGAACTTGTGCTACAGGCGGATCCTGTTGATAGTAATGGCCCTTGGAATCCTGTGGCTAGAGCGACATTGGCTGGCACAGAGTGATTCATTATTTTAAAGAAAGCGGTAGAGGTTTGCCCTTCCGGTCCTTCATTTTCGAAAAGTTTTTGGAAGTGAGACTCAAGAGCTCCTGGGCTTCCTGTTGTTGACCCCATAATCATAACAGACTTCTGTGGATTGATGTCTTTCCAAGGATTCTCCTCATCTAATCCAGCTTGTTTCATAGCTCGGAGAGTTGCAATAGCCCCCATTTCCGCCATGGGAGACATACTACGTCTTTTTTTTCTAGGGATGCATGAAATATCATAGTTCATGGCAGGAGCCATAAGGTTAGTGTTGAGGCCTTTGTATTTCTGCCATTCTGGCATAGAGCGAACTCCAGAAACATTTTCCTTTAAATTTCGAAAAACGGTTTCGACATCATTACCCAATGAAGAAATAAGACCCATGCCAGTAATGTATACTTTTTTTTGTGTCATGCTGGAAAGAGTCCTCCATTAACACTGAGAGTTTGACCTGTTATGTAAGTGCTGTCCTCCGAAAACAAAAAAGAAACGGCTCCCGCAACCTCATCGGCACGCCCCATTCTTTTTAAAGGGATTTGTTGAATCATTTCGTTGATATGAGGAATATCAGCAACCATCTCTGTTTCAATAAGTCCAGGTGAGACTGCGTTGACACGAATATTTCTTTTCGCTAACTCCATACTGAGTGTTTTGGTCATTGCAATTAGTCCCGCTTTACTGGCAGAGTAATTAAGTTGTCCGGCATTTCCCACTTGTCCAGCCAGGGATGCAATATTAACAATACACCCTTTCCTATTTCTCATCATTTTCTTAAGACAGTATCGTTGTAAATAAAAGGGTCCATACAAATTTGTCTTAATGACTTTGTCAAAATCTTCATCGCTCATTAGACCTGCCATAGTATCAATATGAATACCGGCATTGTTAACGAGTCCAAAAAAATCACCTTGAATGGTAGAGAAAAAGGAGTCCAAATTTTCTTCAATTTTTTGTGATTGGCTTACATCAAAAGTAATAAGCTGGGCATGACCTTTGGATTCTACAATTTCCTGTAAAACTTTTTCAGCGGCTTCTTTGTTGGAGTTATAGTGCAGTAGTATAGAAAAACCATCATTGGCTAAGCGTTTTGCAATGGCTTTGCCTATGCCTCCAGAAGCTCCGGTTACTATTACCCATTGTTGTGTAGACATTCCGCTTAGATCCTTTTTGAAGGTAGTAAAAATATCATGAGACTTCTTGGAGACAATCATATAGAATGAATGACTCAATGCGCACATAAGGATGCTGAACAAACCGTGGATTTACGACCCATATTCTATATTAGCCAATGGCAAGAAAAGGATTTAGAAGCTCTTAAAAGCCTATCAGAGATAGGTTGGCCGGTTCTTATGGACGCACAAGAGTTGCAAGCCATAGAAGACCCAGATCGATTATTGCAACTCTTTAATAAAGATCAGTTGCAGCTTGTCTCCTGTGAGGTCGAGCATAAAAAATCTATTTTTTCTGAATGTGTTGATATTTGTGGTCAAAAAGGTTGGACCCATTTAATTCATATCAACAATTTCTCTATGAGCCTTGTTGAGGAATTAAAAAATGTGGAGAGCCATATTTTGGAAAATCCATGGGCTCGTATTGCTTATGTGCCTCAAAAAAGAGAAAAACATACAAACAGTGCTGTTGTGCAAAGACTTTTGGATCTTGGTGAAAAAGACTATAGGAACTTAAAATCGGAAATTGTTGTATATCCGATTTTTTACATTCAGAACCGATCCTTTAATAAGTCCGATTTGTTTGTTCACGAAAAACTTTTGATTCATTGTTTGCGTGGGGAGTGTGAACATAAAAGTTTTTCAGTTGATTTCACTGAAAAGACGAAAACAGATGGGATGAAATACAATTGGAAAAAAACACTCTTTGATTGGTGGCTTATCGCTCTAACGAGTTTACAAAATAGCTCTCGTCCGCTTCATTCTTCTCTGTCTCTGATGATGGGAGTTTTTATAGCTTGTACTCCTTTTTATGGTTTGCAAACTTTCCTTATTATAGCATGTGCTTTTATTTTTAGATTGAACTTCGCCATTGCTTTTCTGGGATCACAAGTCTCCCTTCCTCCTATTTATACCTTGATTGTACCCCTTCAGGTTTATGTCGGATTCCAGTTAACGGGAACACCTTTTCATTTTGAAGGACGTTGGCTTGAAATGGCGCAAACTCACTTTACGGCCTGGCTTTTAGGTTCTGTTATAGTGGGAAGTTTTTTATCACTGATATTGGGGAGTGCCTGGTACCTTATGCAATTTAAACCCAGTCATTCAAAAGTCACTTGGTCGGGCAATATGAGAGGGAGTCGACTTTCTCATTACATAATGAGTCGAATTATTAAATGGGGAGGGCTGCCGAGTGCTTATTTTATGCTCTACTTTATTGTGCCTTACTTTTATATCTTTGCCCCTAAAGCTCGTCGGGGTTTGAATGAGTATTATCGTTATCAAAATGAAAAGGTAAATTGGTTTGGACGACAATCTTTAATAGTGAAGCATTTGTACCGTTTTGCTCAGGTTTTGGTTGATCAGGTTTATCAAGCTTTGTTCTCTAAACTGGTTTTTAATATAACTTATCGTGAGGGAGAAGTTCTAAAAACTTTTACAGAGAAGACATCTCAAATATTAATCTTTTCCCACTTTGGAGGCTGGGGATTAACGGCACAAGGATTTAGTCGGAAGAGTTTTGAAAGAACGATTTACTTGATTCGTTATCGTTCATCTAAGATATCAACAGAATCTGTAGTAAAAGAGTCTTCTTCGGAAAAAATAAAAATACTTTACTTTGAACCTGGAGAGCCTATTTACATGGGAATTCATGAGGTTCTCTCAGCTGGCAATGATATGGCTTTGATGGGTGATAGACCTTTTGATAATAATTTTGAACTGGTTCCATTTTTGGGACGGCTGGCCCCTTTTCCATCAACCCCTTTTCGGTTGGCTAAAACCTATCAATTACCCTTGAGTTTAGTTTTAGGTTTTAAGGAAAATGGAAGAGACTATTGTTTAATTTCTCGTACCATTAATTCTAAAGATCAAGATGTCTATGGAGCTATATCTCTTTATGTTGAAATGTTAGAAAAAGCGGTGAGAGCTTATCCCAAGCAATGGTTTAATCATTATAGTTTTTGGTCTAAGAGACCTACTCGACCTGATGGATCTTTTTGCCAGCCTAGTCGTTATATAATAAAGTCTATTGACTCGCCTTCAAAAAAATTAAATATAAAATAAGTCGCAATGCTACATTAGAGAGGCTCTTGTTTTTTTGAAATTAAATTTTCATCCAGTAGTCAACTTCCCTGAGGCAGGGATATAAACTTATTTAACAAAAAGACATTGTCCATAATGTGTATCATTAAAATCGCTATCAACTTTATTTCAATTAAGTTTTAAAATGTTCTCATTTACTAGAGACGATGCATAACCATCCTTAGCAGACACGCACTAATGGCAACGTGAAGGTGACGAAAATAACTTCTGAATTGTACTGATGAAGTGCGAAAGGGCTTTATATTCGACTTGATCAATCATATTAATCTTTACGAAGCTTCTTGTGACTGTTTCTTTTTGCTGTTTGAAATTCTGTAGTAGCCCTTCTTGGAATTTTTTTTTAAGTTTCACGGCAAGCAAAACAACAAATAACACCTATTAAGGGAGGGTATATGAAAACATTAATCGTTTTAGCTGCAATGCTAACTTCTAGCCTTGCATTGGCTGGAGAATACACTGTTTATGGAAGCATCCATTTTCAAAAAGCATCCACTTGGGTAACTGCTAACAATGTTTGTCAAGAAGACGGATATCTTTACCACAAAACTAAAGACTATGTAGTCGTTGAGTGTTCTGGTCGCGATAAAATGAGTGGTTGTGAAGAAGTTCCTCGTCCACTTGTTCAGCCAATGAGAAGCACTAAACAAATCTGTGCAAACTACCAAGGTAGAGGTACTTGTACTGAGACTACTACAGTTGCTTTCAACCAAGGAACTGTTACTTCTGAAGTTTATTCTAGCTTTGCTGCATGGTCTAAAGGTGGATCTCCTATCCGTACTTTCCGTTACACAGTTGATGCTTGTGGATCTGCTGCAAAAGTACCTGCTAACTAATTGAAAATTACTAAGTTAAATTTGAACTCTTAGTAACTTAAAGGTCGCAATTCTAAGGAATTGCGGCTTTTTTGTGCGCCCGGCAGGGCGCTTTCACTTGGAGGTGAAGAATGTAAATTCGAAGTCCTCTACAGGCCCGGTCAGGGGAACTGTTAGCTAAACGGCAACTGCAATTTCCGCGAGGAGTTGTGGGAAGGAAGTTGAAGGCAAAGCACTGGCCTGATGTATAAGAATCACATACGAGGCGGTCGTTACTAGGGTGAGCAGGCAAATCACTGTAAAGCCCAAAACTGACACGGAAAGTGCGGACGTAAATGTGGCAGGCATAAGTGTGAAGGTGAAAGTGCATTACCCGGGAGATCTCATCTTAGCCATGAAAGTGGGAGTTGAAAAAAAAGTGTCATCCAGAGGCGAAGCCGAAGGATCTTTTTTTTCCGGGGATGAGAAGTCAGCCGAGGGCATATTAGGTCATATCAACCAGTGGCTGAAGGCCCAAACCTTAGTTTGATAGGAGTTGATTCATTGAAGTCATTACGGAGAGGAAAGCGCCGCAACGAGGACCTATCGGTTCGAGGCATTCTGATGGAGACAGTGCCTTGGGCAGTACTCGAGGCTGATCAGAATGCGGAGTTGGCTCCGTTGTCATTAGAAGAAGAACGACTATTTGAAGACACAAGTTTATTAGAGCGTATGGTTGAGCGCGAGAACATGATGAAGGCCTACAAGCAAGTGATGAGGAATAAGGGTGCTGCTGGTATAGATAATATGTCGGTTGAAGAGCTTAAAGCCTTTTTGCAAGAAGAGTGGGTTAATATCAAAGCAAAGCTGTTAGCGGGTACTTACAAACCCCAGCCAGTGAAGCGGGTCAAGATCCCAAAGCCAGGTGGTGGTGAGCGTAAGCTTGGTATCCCAACGGTTCTGGATCGTCTGATTCAACAAGCTTTGCACCAGGTTTTAGAACCAATCTTTGACCCAAACTTTTCTGAGAATAGCTATGGTTTTAGAAGAGGTCGTTCAGCTCACGAAGCTGTGAGATCGTTCAATAGCCATGTTGAGAGCGGCAAGTACTGGGTTGTTGATGTTGACCTGGAGAAATTCTTTGATCGAGTGGATCACCAGATTTTACTATCCCGTCTTTGCCGTAAGGTGAGTGATGATCGAGTTTTAAAGCTCATCAATCGATACCTGAAGGCGGGAGTAATAATCGACGGTGAATACCCTCTCCGCTTTTGTCGAACGTCATGTTAGACGATTTGGATAAGGAACTGGAGAGAAGGGGGCACAAGTTTGCAAGATATGCAGACGATGTACGAGTTTTCGTAGGCAGCTGTAAAGCTGGCGAGCGAGTTCTTGCGTCCCTGGAGAAGTATTAGGGAGAAAGACTGAAGTTGAGAGTGAATCGAAAGAAGAGTCAAGTGGTGCGCGGTTACCACTCAACTTTCCTTGGTTATTCGCTGACGGGCGGAAAGTTTACCAAACTAAGGGTGCCGAAGGAGAGTGTAAAGAAGGTTCGTAAGAAACTTCTTAAGCACTTTAGATCGGGTCAGGGTCAAAACTTAGAGTATTTTATTAGGAGGACTTTGAATAAGACGCTCAAGGGTTGGATCAATTACTTCAAACTTGCTGAAGTGCAAAGGTTTGCAAAAGACATAGATGGCTGGGTTCGTCGTCGCTTGCGTAATATCAAGTGGCGTCAATGGAAGCGACCTTGGGCGAGAAGGTGTGAACTGATGCGTCTAGGGTTGAGTGAAACGAAAGCTGTCATGATTGCATTTAACCGAAGAGGTCCCTGGTGGAACTCAGAGGGCTTTATGAATATAGCACTACCAAAGAGTTATTTTGATAAATTGGGTCTTGTGAGAGGAAGGGGCTAACGGCCCCGACCTACTCGATTATGCTTAAAATACTGGCACAACTGTTCTTTTGTTTAACTTTGGTTCACTTGAATTAAGTGTAATTTAACTAAAATACTAAAATTATTAATGAATTTATTTTGACATCACTTTTGGCATATTTATATTTTGAGTCCTTATAAAGCCTTCATAACTTTGTATACGAGTTGCGCGATATTTAAAGAGTCAGTATTAAGGTTGAAGACATTTTTTTTGGGGATGGATATGTCTTTTATTTTTTCTTTTTTTATTTTTCTAATGCCAGAGGCTTGGACCTCTTTTGGTGACATTACCATTGTCGATCATATTGTTATTGGGCGTAACATCAGTGTGCCAGGGGATCAATTGTGTCAAGATGGAGTGAATGTTTACTTTAAAGATTCTAAGTATTGTTATCTTGAAAACTATGATCACAGCTGTCGAACCAACTTCATCGCTCCTTTAAGACAAGCCGAGAGAATATATACTCAAAAGAACTACCATGTCTTTCGCTTTTATAATGTGCGTACTAAGTATAAGTCTTATTTCTTTAAGATGGATAAGAACGGAGATTTTTTTCATGAGAAAACCACTTCACATGAGATGCCTTTTTGTGAAGACCTTCCTGTTCAGAAAACGACAATCGTTTATAGTGAACGTTATGCTCTCAGAGAAGAAAGGCCCTTTGTCGAAAATTTGATAAACAAAGGCATTACTTCAATTAACACAAGTTTTGGTCCACTTTTAAATCTCCATATGGTTAATCAGGATTACCACCAATTAAGTTTTCTTTCTTTTATGGATCGAACAAATATTAGAAGTCCATTGTGTATCGAGGGTGACTATCACAGGGACTTGATTAAACAACTTTCAGGAGAGTACAGCGGTGGAGGATTTAATATATTGAATATTAATTTGTTACAAAGTTTATCAGGAGAAATTGTATTGCCGGAGAATCAAAGTGTTAACTCTACAAACCCTTCAAAATATACTTTTGAATGTGTACCCACTCTGACGATATAATGAATATGGATGTGAACTCAGACGTTGTCAAAATCCCAATGCGAAAGTGTGATTCGGTGGTTGAGCACTTACAATTTGTTATTTCAGACTATCTTGAGAGGAAACCCCATTTAAATTTGAGTGGGATCAGTAAAAAATGCTCTGTGAGTGAGCCCACTTTGCGAAGAATTATGAAGGGACAAATCAAAACCCTTCCGACTGTGACAACAGTCCTTGATATTTTGACCTATATTTCAAATGAAAAGAAGCCATCGAAAATCATAAAACTTTATCCAGGTCCTATTGCTGACTTTTTAAAGGAAACAACACCTTATGTTGATGATTGTGATACGGATTATAATATTGAGCTTAATCGAATTCTTAAGAATCCAGTTAAATATTTAACCTATAAACTGGCGTCGAATTCCTCTGGTGTGAGTGAAGACAAGGTTCGTGAACTTTTTGGATCTTTAGGGGTTAAGAGTTTGTTCAGTATGGTGGATAAAGGTTATCTGACCCAAAAGGGAAAGTATTATTATTCTAGCTCCAAAAGCTTTACATCGAATCATACTGATTTTGTTGAGAATTTTAAAACTGTTGCTGACTTTATTAAACCTGAGAAATTGTCTCCAAGGAGCCGAGTAAATCCTTTTTTCAGAAACTTTTCTAATTCAGTAACCCCTGAGGCTTATGAAGAGATTGTGAAAATTCAAAAGAAAGCCATGACTAAAATTGCGCAAATTATGACAAATGAAGACAATCAAGGAGAAATACCACTCTTCTTGCTCTTAGCTATTGATACCCTTGATAATAAAGCTCCCCATGAGTTTTAAGTTTTAAATAACTCAGACCTGTCTTCATTTTCCTACACTATTTCTCAAGTCGGATTTAAAATATTTCTGTTTTACTCGTTATTGCATTCGCATAAGTATGTATAAATGGTATCGGACTGTATGGTCTTAAGAAATGAGGAGACACCCTAAAATTTATTAAAACCACAGCTTAAGAGAGCATGTAAAAAATCTTTAGAAGGCTCAAATATTTTTTTAGTTCCAATTCATTTTTTGTTGGGTTGATATGAAAGTAGCTCTATATAGGCGCTCCATTGGGTGGTTATAAGTCTAAGTGACTTTGGTAATCCTTCGGAGTTATAGGAGTGTATTTCGAGCTTAAACTCATCGTCGGAGAAAGTGTCAATACCATTAATAGCCGTAAAATCCTCTTTTTTTAACGTATGTATTTTGTTAACACTGTTGATGGCTTTTTTTATAAATACCTCTTTTGCAAAAAGTGGTTTGTCGATATGAAAAATCACTTTGATGCTGTTCATTTTGTTAATCTCACCTTGGGCTTCAAAGACTTTAGTTCCAAAGGGGGAGAGTCCTATAGTTTCAAAGTGAAGATTTTCGACTTTTGTTATACTTCTAAATGGAAAACTTTCTTTTCTTCTATTCTCGATATTGATTTCAACGCTTATGTTTTGAGAATAAATTCCATCAGGAAACATTTTTTCTCTGGGATCTGTTTTTTTTTGATGTGTTGAGCAGTTGATTAAGCTGAATAATGAGATCATTAGAAGCCAGTTCATAAAAAGTGAGTTGGCGCTTCTTTTTTTTGAAGTTTGATGCTGTTCTTTGAAAGCTGTGGACAGCTTATCATTGTACAATCTGTTTGATTTGCTCATTAATTTGATCCTTTTCTCTTTTGTAGGCAGGATTAAGGCTCAATGCCTTTTTAAAGTAAATAATCGCTTTTTTACTTTCATTGAAACATTTTGAAAGTAGAGCTTTGCTCCAAAAATAGGAGTAATGATTGTTAAATATTATGGGGTCTATTTTTTCAAATTGAGATCGAGCAGCTTCACATTGATCTCGCGTAGCGAGCTCACGTACTAATTGCATGGCTTTAATTTGATTTTTTATTTTGTAAAAAGAATTTTCCTTAAAGAGACTATCGCTGGATATTTTTTCAATCAAAATAGGTTTTTTTTCAATAAAAGATCTTCTTAAATCATAACCGATATAAGGTCCTATTAATGACGGACCTTGAGAGATATGTAAGGTTTGTTGGTGAGAGTTATAAATAACGGAATGACTTGCTATCATGGCATCAACACTACTTCTGTGGCCTAAAACAACTTGTTCGTTGATGGTGAGCTTTGATCTTAAAGCATTAGCCATTGAAGTTTGGTTATTGATTTCAGGTAAAAGGCGTTCGATAGTTTGTAACCTTTCGACCGTTGTATTCTCTCTCATTCTTTTAATATTTGTGGGGTCCATTTGAAAGTCAGGGTGTTGGAGGTGGTTGGTAATTCCAGACTTTGTTTCTCGTTTTAGTACTCTGGTTTTGTTCGGAGTTTTTTCCACGATATAGAGAGGGGAGTTCGTGTCGGTAACAACAAATATTTCAGTGATTAATGACTTACTTTTTTTGATGATTTCGACAGCTTCTTTTGCGTTTTTTGAATTTTGTATGGCATTGAGTGCGATAAGTGTGGTTGGAGTTCCTAGTCGGGTAAAGTCTTCACTGCCAGCAGCATTGATCGCCACATAAACTCCATTTTGATTGATACCAGTAATAACTCCCACCATCCCAGAGAAAATGACAGAAACGAAAGGGATACCGGTTGTTGGAAAAACCCATTTAATAACTTTGTCTTCATCAAAAACTCGACCCGCTTCAAAATCGAAGTTTCTACCGATTAACCAGCCTTTCTCATCTGGGATGGCAATCTGACTGCAAGCCCCCAGCACGAGACCACGATCAATCATCATTTGGCCCATATCATGAATGCCGTGGTAAGCCACTTGTCGAGTGAAGGCTGAGGCAAAAAAAAGTCTTTTTTCTGGAGCAAAAAGTGAGACTCCGTACATCTCGTCCATCCATTGTGGCTTCAGATAACTTTCTAATCCTTGGAACCAAACCATAGAAAATAGAGCTATAGAATATTGAGTGATTTTTAATGGAAAAATTTCCTCAAGCTTCTTTAAAAGAGATTTTTCTTGTTCCAATAAAAGGTTTTGCGTCCAAAGCCCAAATTGTTGACCTCTCTGAAAATCATTTCCATTTAAAAAGACATTGTGTAGACCCCAGTCTTTTTTGGAAAAGTACTGAGAGGTTTGTTCGATTTCATTTTTAGTCAGAGCTCTCATGTGCTGAGGAGGCCTAAGGTTTCCAAAATAAATAATAGCTATGAATAAGAATGATATAGAAAAGAAAAAGATAATGAAGAATCTTTTTATCATAGTTATTAAGCCTTTCTTGAGTTCAGGAGCGGGTAGGAAGTGTAAGTTATAATACAAGCTCCTATAAGGCCTGATATAATTGATCGACCTAAATCCTGTAAGACAGGGTGAGTGCAGAAGAATAAAGGGGCAAAGCCACATATCGATGTTATCGCCGATAGTGTAATGGCTGCGAAAACTTTTTCTAAAGACTTTCTTTCATGAAGAAATGTTGTACAAAATATTCCATAGTCGAGAGTTAAACCAAGTAAAATGAGAACTCCAATAAAAGTCATAAAGCTGGCTGGTTTTCCATTGACTCCAATCATTATTGAGAGACCCATTAGAGCTCCCAATGTAGGGAGAGTTACAAGTAGAAATTTTCTTTTGAAAAGAATTATGAGGATTAAGGAAATGAAAGTAGTTATGAATAGAAGATATTTTTTAGTATCCACTTTCATTTTCTGGGAGAAAGTACGCGTAAACTCTGAAATAAAAAAAGCGTTAGGCCAGTCATTTTTTATCAGTTGGGAGTCTGACGGAGATTTGGCTTTCAAAATAAAAAGCTTTGAGTTGTTATTTGTAAATAAGTTCTCGGTCTGTTTTAAATGTTCGACCTTAAGGTTGGATAAGTTCTGACAATTAAAGTATTCAAAGAATTCTTTAAATATAATACTAAAAGGAGGTTGACTTATTTTTTCAATGCCGTCGTTTGGAGGGCAGGCCCAATTGATCCAGCTTTTTAGTGTTGCACTAGTATTTTCATCGGGGATTAACTGTTGCGCACTTAAAATGGAAATATTATTTGTAAGGGCCCATTTGCTAATCTTGTCAGCTTCACTTTTATTCTCTTGTAAGAATCCAAACTGATGTTTTTGGTTGGAAAATTCTTTTCTTTTTATTTCTAAAGGTATCTTACTATTTGAATAGTCCATTTTATTTAACGAGAAGTCATAATGGAACTGACTGGCAGCAATAAGGCTAGATAGTGCAAAAAGGGAAATGAATAAAAAATAGTTCCTTTTGTTCATTCGATAAATAGGAATCAAAAAGCTTTGAATTTGCCAACGTTGGTCCATCAGTCTTGATAAAGCAAAGCTGAATAAAAACGCAGAGGCAAGGCCGAGGCAAGTAAAGACACTAATCTGTTTTAGTAGGGGTATGGAAAATAGTGATAGTAGAAGGAAAGCAGTAAAAGTAGTTAGAAAACCAATGGAATTTGTTTTCCAGAGAGAGGGCATATGTTTTGTTTTCCATCCGTGAAAGGCATAGTCCATTGAAATTCCAATAAGCCCGCTTCCAAAAGCCAAGGTTAGCCCATGTATGGATCCCCAGATAAGTTCAACTCCTAAGTAAGCAATAAAAGTTGAGAAAAGAAGAATGGGAATAAGTAGGAGGTAAGCTAATTGACCTTTTAGAATTAGGAACAAAAGTAGAGATATTAGGAGTATAGTTCCAATAAGCAAAACTTTTTTGATATCTGTCATTATGGTTTTTTGGTTTTCATAAACACCAATATGTGGACCTGCCCAGTAAAATGAAGATGAGTCTTCGAGAAGTATTTTGAAATTTTCCTCGGTTTTGTTGAGTTGAGAAGGTGGATAATTAAGTAGAAATGGCAAAGACTTCCAGGAGCTTTTAGTAGGGGGAGATTGGAAAAAAGAGGCAAAATGATCTTCAAGTTGAGAAAACGGGGCTAAAGGGTTTTGACGTATAATTTCTAATTGTTCAGTTGGGAGAGGAAGACTTAAGCGTGTAAGAACATTGGTCAATTCACTTTTGATTTGATTAATGTCTTTAGGGGGCTGAGAGTGTAGGAGATACTCTTTTGACCAAGTGTTAATCCAATCTAAGTTGAGGGGTAGTGTTTGGCAGGGGTTAAATATAAAAATAGAGGGGTCAATATTAGATATTTTTTCGCATATCTTATCTTTGCTAATTGATTTTGAATTATAAAATAAGAAATTCCACCAAGTGATTGGTGTTTGTTGAAAATCTTGAAGGGCCAGTCCTTGTTGAGAGGGGAGGAAAATATCGTTGGATTTGGATATTTTACCATAGGTCCATAAGGGTAATAAGTATATTAATAATATCAGGACAAAAGGTTTCACTTTTGAACCTTGGTGTTTGAGAAAACAATAATTAATGAGTCGTCTGATTTTTCAATCATTTCAATTTTTTTGAGATATTTGTTTTTACCAAATTCAATTTTTATTTTGTCAAAATAAGATTTGTGGTTAAGTGGAGATAAGTGTAACTGATTTTTAGATTTTGTTGTTACTTGGAAACCCTCACTCATTTTTTTTAAATCAAAAGAAAGCCAAGAAAAAATACTACTCATTTGTTCTTTCATTTGTTTATTGTCCAATGCCTTCCAATTAGAGGAGGGCTTATCTGACTTTAAAGAAATTTGATCAGATGTAACTTTAATCGCTGTGTAAGAGGGGGCTGTGACTTCCCAAATGATATAGTTTTGCGGATGGCGGGAGAGAGTGAAGTGTCCTAGGGTAGTAATGTCAGTTTGCCATTTTTTGACTCTTCGTACTTGTTTAAAATCAGCTTCAATTCTTTTTAAGGATTCGAGAGCTCTGAGTGTTGCTTGCATGCTTTTATTCACTTTTAAATCAGGTTTTGTAGTCTTTTTTTGAACTGAACTTTCTTTAGTCGTTTTTTGATTTTCGGCTAAGAATAAGGGGGAGGGTGCATTGAAATTCTTAGAGCTTGCTGTATTTATAGTCATTTGCTTTAGGGATGCCAGGCTATTGACTGTCATAATGAGAGAAGTGGAAATAATTAAGAAAAGTTTCACCTTGAAAAAGTCTCCTTGGCACCAATGAGATGTTCAACTTGTAGTAAAAGTTCTAGACGTTTTTGGTTATAAAATGGAATAATTCTTTTCGAGCCTTTAAAGTACTTTACTTGTAGAGTTTTCGAGGATGAATAAAGGAGTGGAATACCTTTAAAATTAATGTGGCGCATTAATTTCCGAGTGCTGACGAGTCTCATATTTCAAGGTAAGTATCACGACTGCCCATTGAGGTCGAATGGAGTTTAATATGGATAGGGAAAAACTGTCATTAGAGGTAAAAAGTTTGATAATTGACGCCGTCAACTTGCAGCATATGACTGTGGACTCGATTCAAGATGATGCTTCTCTTTATCAAGATGGCTTAGGGCTAGATTCAGTGGATATTCTTGAAATAATTGTAGCGATTGAAAATAAATATAATGTGAAAGTTCCAAATGCTGAAAGTGGTAAAAAAGCCTTTCAATCCATTGCTACAATTGTTGATTTTATAGTTAGTCAAAATAGTGGCACAACTCATTAATGATTCTCATTCAGTTTATGTTACTGGATCCATGGCTATACATCCTTTTGGGATGGGCATTCAAAGTCTATGGGAAGCTTGTATTAATAAATCCAGAGCTTTTCAAGAGGGACTTCTTTATATCTCAAAAGATTTAACGGAAAAATGTCGTGGAGAATTTAATCTATTTCCTCAAAAACCATTGGTAAAAGAAGTTATTCAAAATGATTTATTGATATGGTCTTTGTACTCACTAAAAAAAGTAATTAACGAAAGTCAGCTGCCTTTATCCAATCGAGATGGATTAATTATTGCGACGACAACAGGACTAACCCGTATTTGGGAACAAGGTTTGTTATCCCACTTTAAAAATGAACCCGTGACCGGTCTACTCTATCAGCCCTTAGGTGGTTTTGCCGGAGAAATCAATCAGCAATTGGGGCATTGTGGTCCCTTACAAGTTGTCTCTTCGGCATGTTCAGCAGGGACTCAAGCTATTGGTTTGGGGCGTAGTTGGATAAAGTCAGGTTTTGTTGAACGTTGTTTTATTTTGGGTGCTGAACAAATTTGTAATTTAACTCGCTCAGGTTTTAAGTCACTTTCTTTAGTGAGCGGCAATGACTGTGTGCCCTTTAATGAGGAGCGTAGTGGTATATGTTTGAGTGAAGCTGTAGGGGCTCTTGTTTTAGAGGGTAAAAATAGGGGAAAGGCTGTTATGACTGTTGAAGGTTATGGTAGTGCTAGTGATGGCTACTCGATGACATCGCCAAAACCGGATGGGAGTGGGCCCTACAACTCTATGTCTGCCGCTTTGCAGGATGCTAATATTAGTTCTCGTCAAGTGGATTGGATTCACGCTCATGGAACAGGCTCGCTCCATAATGATAGAGCTGAAGCTGCTGCAATTAAAAAGTTAGAAATATTATCACCGGTAAGTTCTACGAAAGGTATTCATGGCCATAGTTTAGCGGCCTCCGGTGTTTTGGAAACCATTCTTTGTGAAGAAGCTTTTTTACGGCAACAAATACTTGAAAGTTCATTTTCTGAGCCAAAGCACTTCACCATTAATATCAATGACAGGAGTCGACCCTCCCAACTCGATTATATAATTAAGAATACCCTGGGCTTTGGTGGCATCAATGCGAGTTTAGTACTTGGGAGAGTCTCCAAATGAAATATTGGAAGCATCACTCAGAATCTGATTTAATATTTGACCCTCGTTTTAGAAAGGCGACTAAAATGATGAAAGTTCTTAGCGCTGGGTTTGAAGAGCTTTTTCCAGAAGAGGATATGAAAAATAAACTGATTGATGCAGAGATTTATCTCGGGTCTTTACATGGAGAAATAGAGCCTACCTTCAATTATCTTAAAGGATTGGCGGAGTCAGAAGTTGGACGTCCTTTCCTGTTTCAAAATAGCTTACATCATTCAACAACTGGTTTTTTAACTCAGCAATATCAGCTCCTTGGACCAGCCTACTCCTTGTGTGGGATTGAAAATGCACAGGTTGAACTTCTAATGTTTTCTTTAAGCCAGAGTCTGTTGAATAAAAAAAACCAACTTTTAATTTATTGTGATAGCTTTCCTATTGATCTTGCAGAATTAACTGAGTTTGAATCGGAAACAAAATGTGAAATCTTGTATCTTGCGGAAGACACATTACAGAATTACCAATGGATTAAGCAGGAGGATAGCTCTTGTGTTGAGGTGGATTCATTTGAAAAATTTTATCAAGTGATAAATTCTCGTCAAAGTTTTACGCTAACTCAAAATCAGGCTCAAATGTCGTTTGTTGCTAAAAATGAATCTTGTTAAAACAATTCCAACAAATAATAATGAAGTGTTTTTAACTTTTGATGATGGTCCAGATCCCCATCTCACGCTATCAATATTAGAGATTTTAGATAGGTTGAATAGCAAAGGGACTTTTTTTATGGTGGCACAATCTGTTGAAAAATACCCTCAAATTGCAAAAGAAGTGATTGCAAGAGGTCATCAAATTGGTAATCATTCTCTGGATCATACTTATGGTGTCTTTTTTCGAGGAGAAGAGGAATTAAAAACCTGGATCCTAAAATCACATGAAAAAATCAGTTCTATTGTAAATAAAGAGTGTGTTGGTTTTCGATCTCCAGCAGGTGTTGTAACGCCTCCACTGAAGCGCGTTATGAGCCAGCTGAATATACCATGGATTCATTGGAATAAGCGTTATTTTGACACAAGCTTTCCATTTAAATGGACCCAAGCATTTCATAATTTACAAACGGGTGATATTGTTCTTCTTCATGATCGGCAACGGTCTTGGATGCGAAATAGTTTTATACAAGTGTTGGATCAATTTATTAATAACCAACTGGAAAAAGGTATGACCTTTTCAGAAATTACAAAAGAGAGATTGTGCAATGTCTGAAAAATTTCAAATTAAGGATTTGATGGCTTATTTGCCGCATAGACCTCCAATGGTTTGGGTCAATCAAGTCACTGAAGTTGGAAAAGACTATAAGGGCCTTGCTGGAGTTTGTGTTGTCGATATTGATAAAGAATCACTCTATGTTAATGATAAAAAAGAATTAAGAGGATCTTCAGCCATAGAGTTTACAGCTCAAGGCTTCGGGTATTTAAAAGCTGCTTATCAAGTGATACATAAGTTTAGTGATCCACCAACAAAGACTTATTTAACTGGTGTGCGTTTTTGTCGAACTCATTTTGAAGATATTAATCTGGACGCGGTAAAACAATTAGAAGTTCATATTAGAGTGATTCGAGAGCTTCTGCCGATTACTTATATTCGAGGTGAGGTTAAACTTCCTGGTAGTGATAAGGTTCTGGCAGAAACAGAAATACAAGTTTATTTTGATTAAATCTCAGTTTATATTTGAAATTTTTCAGCGCGATTGTAATGGAAACTCAAACATCGTTAATTGAGCCTTTATCTCTTTTTAATTGAGGTTCGTTACCGACAGTATTTAGATATCGAACTTATAAATCAATTAAACTTGAGTATTTACATTACTGAAGAACTTTTAATAATCCATTATAGAGTGTTTAAAAAGCAATACCAGCCATTATTCATCCATATATTTACGAATGCCAGAGATGATTTCTTTAATGCCAAGGATGAATCCCGTTGTTCTGATTCCAGCGATCGACGCTGCCATAATACCAGGGAAAAGTGTGTTTTGACCTGTTAAATAAAGGTTTTCGATATGGGTTCGGCCACTTAAAGCACGTGCTCCGGTATAGTTCATAGAGTGGTAAATTCCGTAGGCAGAGCCATTGGGAGAAAGATTAAACCTTTTATTTGTCAGTGTTGTTGAAGATTCAAACCGGAGTGTTTTGTCTTGGATTTTCAAATTACAACTATCGAGAAAACGAAATATTGACTGAGTCATTTTGTCTTTAAAATCCAAGTAATCGGGGTTTTTACTGTAAGTCTTCTTTTCATTCCAGTTTGATACCCAGGAGTAAAGTTGAGGGGCATGAATACTGAAAGGAATTTCTTCACTCTCTGGTTGAGCCTCTCTGTTGGGAAAGGTTAAAAAACTAATCATGGGATCCTCTTCGATATTGTATTTTTGATTGGGGTCAAAGGTATGAGGAAGCGGGCTATTGATTTGATAATGATTTCTCTTAAGGTTTGTGAAGGTTTTTGGAGTGGCAACACCGTAAATACCCATAATTCCAATTGAGTCAGGAGTGTTTAAAATTCTTTTTGAGTAGAGTTTTCTAAAATTCTCAAGGCCGACTAAATCTAAAATGTCTACAGGGTGTCCACTGAAAATATATCTATCCGCTTTAAAATTAGATCCACGCTGTGTGATAACTTCATTCACTTTACCATTTTCAATCGTCATTTGTGTGACTTTTTGTTTTAGGAAAATTTCTCCTCCAAGACTTTCTATTTTTTTAACGAGTTTATTTACAAGAGCATCTCCAGACCCTTTGAATCCGTAACCTCCACTACGAATCAAAGAGTCCACAATTATGGAGTGTAGACCGAAGGAGACATCTGCAGGCATAACTCCATGCAAGCCACAATAAGCGTAGAGAGCATTGAGGAGTTCTTTGTTTTTCGTGTGTTTTAGGGCTTCTGTTTGTAAGCTTGTTTCTAGGGAATGAAGTAATTTCTTTTGATCATAGTCTACAAGAAAGTGATATGTCGGAAAGTTGCGAGCGGTATTTTTGATCGTTTCAAAAAAGGACTTTATGCCATTCGTTTCATCGGGAAATTTCCATGAAAAGTGGTCGATAACTCTGTTATATCCTTTTCCAAATTGAATTTCATTCACGGTTTGATTTTTAAAATAAAATTGATCAAAGGCTTCTTCGTCTAAAGGGGTGAACAATTCCTCATCGTATACCTCAAGATAATTGAGTAGGGCCCAAAAGGGTTCGTGAGGGGCAAGAGCTCCCACATAATGGGCGCCGCTATCAAAAGTATGACCCATTTTCTTAAAGGAGTGTATATAGCCCCCCGCTTTGTAATGGGCCTCCAGAATTCGGACACTGAATCCTTTTCTTAATAATAAAATAGCAGAAGTTAAAGCGGACATTCCGCTGCCTACAATTAAAATATCAGTTTTTTTATGCAAAAGAGTTGTCCTTGTTGATAGTAGACAAATAAGGGCTTTGAGTATAATACCAATTCTAATGTCTGTGAACTATTAAGAGGCTATAGATAGTGATTTCAAGTGGGGAAGTGTTGATTTATCATGATTGAAATAAAGAGATATAAAACGCTTATTTTCTGGTTGGCTTTCTGTGTGGCTCTTTTAGGATTTTTCTTTATATTTGTTTTAAATCTTCCAATGAGTATTTTAGCACGTTTTAGTGTTTGGGCTAAAATTTTATCTGGTAAAATTACAGTATGGGGAGTTAAGAGCCTTCGCTTTTTTCAGCCTTGGTGGCGTGGAAGTTTTCAATTCAATATACCTAAAGATGTTCAAAATTATAAAAGAGGTGCACTTTTTGTTGCAAATCATCGTTCTCATTTAGATGTATTTATTTTGTTGGAACAAATTCCTGGAATGAGAGTGTTGACAAAAAATCTCATCTTTTGGATTCCTGGTCTTGGTTTGGCCGCTGTTATATTAAGAATGATTTATATTAAAAGAGGTGTTGGTCAATCTTATTGGAAAGCCATGGAAGTGATAAAGAAAGGACTCTTGAATAAAGATCGAGTTTTAGTTTTTCCAGAGATGACTCGATCTCCTTTTGGAAAAATAGAGTTAGGCCGATTCACCCTTGGCCCCTTTCAAAAAGCCATACAGACCAAAACTTGTGTGGTTCCTGTTGTTATTTGGGGTAGTGATTATATATGGCCTAAAGAGGAATTCGCGTTAGCTTCATCTGGTCCCTTAATTGTTGAAACATTGTCTCCTTTGCAGTCAGAGGATTTTAGTTCAGCCGAAGCACTTGCTGATAAGGTTCGTGGTCTTATACAAGATCGTCTTTTTGAGTTGTCTAAGTCCCATCCTTACGAGTTTATGTAATGAAATTGTGTGTTGTAATTCCTGTTTATAATAGTCAGGGTATAGTATATAAGGTTATTGAGGATGTTCTCAACTGCACTGAGTATCCAATTTTCATTATTGATGACGGTTCGGATCCTGAAGTGAATCTGCCTAAAGATGAAAAAAGATTATTCCTTCATCGATTTCCTGTAAATCAAGGTAAGGGAAGGGCTCTGACTTGGGCCATTAAAAATCTGAGTTCAAATTACACCCATTTAGTGACTATGGATGGCGATGGCCAGCACCTCGCTCAAGATATTGAGAAGTTAGTTTCTGTTGCGACCCATTCACCCACCTCTTTTGTATTGGGAGCAAGAAAGTTTCGAGACAATGTCCCAGGGATTTCTCGATTTGGAAGAAGTTTTTCTAATTTTTGGGTTTGGTATCAGACGGGAGTGAGAGTTTCAGACTCTCAAAGTGGCTTCAGGATTTATCCTTTAGAAAAGTTAAAAGAGATGAGTTTTTTTACGAGAAGATACGACTTTGAAATTGAGGTTCTAGTCCGAGGAATATGGAATCATATCACAGTAAAGGAAGTTGATATTGAAGTGATCTATCCCAAAAAGGATGAAAGAGTCACTCATTTCAATAAAGTTTATGATAATGTGAGAATCACTTTTTTGAACATGCTTTTGATTTTATACAGTTTATTTTTCAATCAAAAGGGTTTTAGAAAAATTTTACTAACATCAGTGTGGGGAGTGTTAGTTTATTTTGTGTCTGATTGGGTTTTAAGTTCAACTTTATTTTTTCTAGGAGCTTTTCTATTAAGATTAAATGTTCCCATTTTGATTATTGTAATACTAGTATTATCATTTTTTTAGTTGAGGGCTGTGTTGCTTTTGAGTTCTTAGAAGTTTTTGATGAAACCCTAAGGGGTAGTAATATCGCTTGGTAAGTTATCTCAGCTACGTTGACTGGTTTGTGTATGTTTTTTCTGATTTCTCAATGGGAATTTTAAGTGGCCTTTAATAGGTCTTAGTTGAAGACGATTGCTAATAGGTGATTCTAGACAAAGGTTTGGTTTGTTGTGGTGTTATAATCAATAATTAAGAATTTAGATCCTTTCTAAGACTTGATGATCTTTATATTAAAGTGAACACTGTGCTAATATTATAAAAGTTATTTTTGCATCAAAGGACAATGACTTGTTACAATTTTTGTTTATGTGATGGGGCTCGATATTGTCCAGACAAGTATATATATCAACTATTTTTATGTAAAAATAAGAACATAACAGTTTTTTTAAAAATTGTTGCCTCTTAAGGAGATATGGGTGGGTAGAAAAGGCTTTTCATTGATTGAATTAATGGTGGTTGTTGCAATTATTGCGATTCTTTCCTTTATAGCAATACCAGGTTATCAAACTTATAAAGCCAGAGCCCGACGTGGAGAGGGGATAAACTTATTGATGATGTACTATGCCTCTGCACAAACAGCTCGGGGTGAGTTTGGAGTTTATCCTGGAAATTTTGTGGAGACTGGTTTCCAGCCTCAAGGCATATTAAATTATCGACTGCGAGCCAATGATAATGCTGCTTTTCAAGCAGGAACGAGAATCTTTGACAGTAGTTGTTTTGCAACTTGGTCAGATTGTGGATGTTTGGGTGGGGGTAGTGTTCCTTGTCCAAATTTTAAAACTTGGGAAGAACTCGCTCCATTAGGAGCCATTGGAGTTCGATTAGGCCCCGTAGGCGGTACGGTTGCTTGTGGAACTTTAGCGCCATTGTCTGTTACTGATAATGCGTTTTCAATACGAGTTGCGGGAGTCATAAATGTTCGAGCACAAAATTCTGATGTTGTAGGACTTGATCATATGAAAAATATTGTGGTTTGTGAAGACGGGACTAAATAAGGTTTTAATCATTATTAGATGGGAAGTCTGATTTGAATGGGAAAGTTTACAGTCCTAACTTTTTTATCGTAGTAGCGTATTCTTATTCTTGAAACCACTTCTCTTATACAACTGTGATATTTATCATCCTCTATGTCGCTTTGAATAATTTTGATTTCAGTTAAAGCTCCCTTTTCATCGACTGTGAATCGCAGTAACAGGTCACCACCATTGGTTTTTCCACTCTTTCTTTCGTAGTGTTTGATAAAGCATCTTTCAAGAAACCTTTGATGAAGGCGAAATGTATTTTTAAGTTGGTTTTGAAATTCAGCTGTTTCATTTTTAGTTATAGTTAAAGGTTTATTAGGGCTGACAGATTTTATTTTCGTATTGATACGGACTGCTTCCACTTTTGACTGTGTTTGAAGTTTTTTAGCAACATAAATTTCCACATTATTTAATTCTGGATCCAGCCGTTCAATGACTCCATGTTTTAGTATGATTTGAGTTTTTGAAGCTTGCTGTTTTATTTCGATTTGACTTTGTTCGTAGAGTTTAAAGTCTTCACCAATATTAAAAGTTACAAAACTGTCAAAGCCAGTGAGAATTTTTGCTGGGGAGCTTATGGGGTGTTCGGGTGCCAGGTTTTTAAAGTAGGTGTCGAACTCATTTTTTATCATGACTACCCCTTGCGTTTGAGTCACGCTTCCGATGGGCTGTGGAGGTGGTTGTTTGTTTAATTTAAGATTATTGGTTAAGAAAAAAACTCCTAGCAATACCAATAATAATAGGCTTGCAAGAGTTTTCACTGCAAAACCACAAATTAATTGTTTTCGTTTTTAGAGTCGTCGATTTTTGTATCAACGGCTGGTTGCGAAGACTCTTCAATAACCGGTTGAGTTTGAGCGGGAACGTCGACACTATCGAGAACACTGCTGCCACCGGGCTTGATTGAAATTGTCATCAAAATACAAGAAGCGGCAAACAAAGCGGCTATCCAGCGAGTTAAACGAGCCAGAAATGTAGGCGCTCCAGTGGCTCCAAAAAGTGAGTTTGAACCACCGCCACCGCCAAACATGCCTCCAGCAGCTCCCCCTTTGGGATCTTGGATAAGAACAAGAACGACGAGAAAAATAGATAGAACGATGTGTATGAAGGCCAAAATCGAGACCATATGATGCTCCTTATAAAGACTCTCAATATAAGAGCAGCATTCCTTAGCGTCAATAAATTGCGATTTTTTCCCATTTTTTTATGAAATAGAGCATTAGTGTTGATGTTAAAGTGGGCTAGAGACTCTGGAGTTTGGCTTTTTACTGATTAGCTGGCTTTATTTAAGGCCTCAGACCCTCTAAATTTCCATGTCATGGCAATGAGTTGGGCGGCGATTTCAGCAATTTTGATATCATAAAAGCTTAACTTTTTACAATCCTTAGGCATTCGGATGGAGAGACTGCCATGAAGAAGGCCACCTTCAATTAATGGAAGGACCATCATGGAATCAAAGTTAATGGACTTTACTTCATGTTTAACAAAAGACATGGTTTGATCTTTTTCTAAGCTCTCAATGAAGAGGGATTTTTCCGTTCTAAGGACATATTGAATTTCAGGGTATTTTTGTAAGTCCAGTGGTAGTTGAGTTAGGGAGTCATCATCGCTCGAGCGAATAACTTCAATGCTTTTACGGCTGGGGTCTGTTGCGATGACAGAAATTCTAACTGCTTTTAGTGCCATAGAGATCATTTTAATAAGTTCAAACCTGAGGGCACTGACCTCTTTATCTTGATTGGCTGCTTCTGTTAACAGTCGAATCATTTGAAAGTAATTTTTTACTTGTAACTCGCCATTGTTTGTTAGCCCTTTGAACTGATAACGTTTTGATTGGCTTAATAGCACCAGTCTATGCAGAACATCGATGAGTTTAAATGGTTTTACAATAAAGTCTACGGCTCCCGACTCTAAACAATTGCGAACATTCAGTTCTGCATTGTGTTTAGACATAACAATGACATGACTCCCGTTTTCACCGAGCATTTTTCTCTCATTCATAAACTTGAGAGCTTGTTGCGCATAGAGGCCTGGGAACAAAAGATCGATAAACAAAAAGTCAGGTCTCCATTCAAGAATGGTTTTTTGCAGAAGATAACTGTTGTTGATAATTTTAGGTTTGAAACCACTTTCTTGTAGATAGCGACTCATTCTGTTAGCCAGATTGTTGTCCTCATCTGCAATAAGAACTTTAATGTTTTGCTCCATAAATGGATATCGGTGAAGCAATGATAAAGATTGAGTTTTTCTCATTGTGAAACAGCAAAAAAGACAAGGGTCTAGTTCATAGGAAAGGGGAGGGAAGAAAAACCAGATCCAAGGGAAGCAAGTTCTACAGCGGAAGTCGAGGTCTGAGTGAAGTTTATTGAAGTAAGAGTATAAAAAGAGTGCCGTATGGGAAGAGGAGGGAAGAAAAACCAGATCCAAGGGAAAACAAGTTCCGCAGCCGCAGGCGAGGACCTGTCCGAAGTTTTCCCTTGGATCTGGTTTTTCTCCCAACCTCCCAACCTCCCAAACAAACAACTGACGCTTTGTTTAAGTTCCCCTTTTTCCGTGACTCTTCTCTCTTTGGGCGCAAAACCTATACCCTATGTCTTTTGTCGTATTTGAAGGTTTAGATGCCTGTGGAAAGTCCACTCTTATTGAAAAAGTTCAGTCATCTCTTGAGGATAAGAGAGTCGAGTCTCTTCTTTTAAGGGATCCAGGAGCCACCGAGCTTGGTGAAAAACTGCGTAACATAATACTTGCCACAGATATTGAGGCTCCGGTGCCACGAGCAGAGATTTTGCTCTATCAAGCGGCAAGGGTTCAAATGGTTGAAAAAAGAATTCAACCAGCCCTCAAAGAAAACCGGTGGATACTTTGTGATCGTTTTTACTCCAGCACCGTGGCTTTTCAAGCTTTCGCCAGGTCTCTAAAGTTAGAAGATGTAGAAATGCTCAATCGTTTTGTGGCTCATGATTGTGAACCCCATCTTTTTATTTTTCTCGATATCAGTACAGAAGAGAGTCAGAAGAGAAAAGGCAAAAGAGCGGCTGAAACAGGAATCCATCAAGACCGAATAGAAAAAGAGAATAACTCTTTTCAAGAAAAAGTGAGAGAGGGTTATCTTTACCAGGCTAGTAAAAGTCCTGAAAAATGGTTGGTTCTTGATGGGACGGATTCACCAGAATCTTTACACCAACAGACTATGGCGGAGTTTAAGAAAAGAGGTTGGCTCGATTAGTTTAAAAAAAGTCTCACCCCATTAATTTGAAAACCTATTATGAGACTGAGGAAGTAGAGTCGATTTTTTCAAAAGAGTTGATGTAAAAATAGCTGGAGATAAAATTACGCAATTGTGGGTCTATGAGATAAAACAAGGAGTCCTAAGGTGAGTGGTCAACAGGCTTTAATAAAGAAAATGGTGGGGCATAAAGCTCAACGAGAGACCTTGTTGGAGTTATATAAAGATGACCAATTGCCTTCTGCCATGATTTTTCAAGGGCCGATGGGAGTTGGAAAAAGAACTTTGGCTCAGGCCTTGTTGCAGGTGATAAATTGTCAACAAGAAGAATTAGCCTGTGGAGTGTGCTCCAATTGCCACCGAGTCTTAGAAGAACAAAACGAGTTAGTGCATACATTAACTCTTGATAAGAAAACAATTATTAGTGTGGATCAGGTGAGAGAAGCCCATGCTTTTTTCTCCCTTAAGTCACATCACAATGGTCGTTTTGTTATTATTGATCCTGCTGACCAGATGTCTACGGGAGCGGCCAATGCCTTATTAAAAGTTTTAGAAGAACCTCCAGAAAAGACATATTTTATTTTAATAACAGATCAATTGCGTCGCTTACTACCGACCATTCGCTCTCGGTCTCATATTTTTCATTTTAATAAATTAACTAACGAAGATTTAAAAGAGTATGATGACTTTGGAAAATTGCCATTATTATGGGCTGATGGCCGTTTAGAAATGGCTCTTGAATTGCGAGAGAAAGACTCTATTGATCATTTGAATGCGAGTTTAAAATTTCTTTATGATATTTTTTATGAAGAGAGTCGTGATTGGAAAAAATTAGCTCCCTGGTTTTTTAGTGACAATGAAAAAAGAGGTTTCTGTTTAGATATTTGGAGACAGGCTTTGTCGAAAAGACTTTATGGTGAGCCAGCTCAACTTGATTGGATTCCAGAAGAAGCCAGTTCTATCACTTTTGTCTATGATCAATTAGAGGAATTGAAGGCAGAAATGAATGGAAATGTTGATAAGTTATTAGCCATTGAAAATTTTCAATATAGAGTGAGAAGAGGACTTCATGAAAGAGCTACACAGTGATTTTCAAAGTGATAAAGTAAAGCAGCTTGGTTGGACTGATATTCATACCCATCTGAATTTTTTAGAAGTTTCTCCACAAGAAGCTATTGAAACGGCTACCACTCAAGGGGTTAACCGCTTTATTACAATTGGTACTGAACCAGAAGATTTACCTGTTGTGCTCGGGTTGGCTGAAAAGTTTGCTCCCCAAGTCTTCTGTACTCTGGGAATTCATCCTCATGAAGGGAAAGTTTATGAGGATAGTGTGGAACAGTATCTTCTTGAGAAATTGTCTCATCCACGAGTTGTTGCTGTCGGTGAAATTGGTTTGGATTATTACTATGATAACTCTCCTAAAAAAGATCAAATTGAAGCCTTCAGGCGTCAGATGGATCTTGCGGAAAAGTTTCAATTGCCGGTGGAAATTCATACCCGTGATGCTGAAGATGATACCATTGAAATCTTAAAAGACTACCGTGGTCGAGTTAAGGGTATTATTCATTGTTTTACCGGTACACAGAAACTGGCGACTGCGGCTTTAGATTGTGGATTTAATATTTCATTCTCTGGAATAGTGACTTTTAAATCGGCGGGAGACTTGAGAGAGGTTTGCCAGTCGACTCCTTTAGATCGTATGCATGTTGAAACGGATGCCCCATTTTTAGCGCCTGTTCCTATGCGAGGAAAGAAAAACCGTCCTGAGTTTATGCTGTGGACAGCTCAGTTTGTTTCCCAACTCAAATCCATTGAACTTCCTGTTTTTTGTGAGCAAATGAAGAACAATGCCGAGCGCATGTTCCCAAAACTCAATTGACACCCAGCGAGGCAGTCGATAAGACTGGCCCGTTGTACAATTCTAAGGAGGAAGTATGTCCCAAAAGTTGCGTGTGGGGATTAACGGCTTTGGTCGTATTGGTCGTATATTGTTTCGCCATGGGTTTTCTGATCAATTTGAAATTGTCGGAATTAATAATGGTTCTGGAGATGTCGCTTCCCATGCCCACTTTCTAAAATATGACAGTGCCCATGGGCGGTTCAATAAAACCGTTGAGCACGATAATGAGAATTTGATTGTTGATGGCAAAAAAATTCCTATGTCTTTTGAGAAAAACCCAGAAAATATTCCTTGGAAAGCTTGGGGAGCCGATATTGTTTTTGAGTGCACCGGTGTCTTTAAAGATAAAGCCGCTAATCAAAAACATTTAAATGCGGGAGCGAAAAGAGTCATCGTTTCCGCGCCGGCAAAAGTGGATGCCACTTTTGTGTATGGTATTAATCATGAAAACTACGATCCTGAAAATCATCAAGTTGTCAGCAATGCCTCTTGTACGACCAACTGTTTGGCTCCTGTGGCAAAAGTCTTAAATGATGAGTTTGGAATTGAGTCCGCACTTATGACAACTGTTCATTCATATACGAATGATCAAAGAGTTTTAGATTCTAGTCATAAAGACTTGAGAAGAGCGAGAGCCGCTGCAGTTTCAATGATTCCAACTTCTACTGGAGCTGCCGCTGCGGTGGGAACAGTTTTGCCAGAGTTATCTGGAAAAATTCACGGAATTTCAGTGAGAGTTCCAACTCCTAATGTTAGCTTGGTCGACTTAGTTGCAAACTTGGGAAGAAAAGTGACAGCTGAGGAAGTGAATGAGGCTCTTATTAAAGCCTCTAAAGGATCATTAAAAGGTGTTCTCGATGTAACGAATGATCCTGTAGTTAGTGTTGATATGAATGGCCTCAAAGAAAGTTCAATGATTGATTTGGAAAACACCTCTGTTATTGGTGACAAGATGGTAAAAGTCCTATCTTGGTATGACAATGAGGTTGGCTTTTCATGTCGTATGCTTGATTTAGCGCAGTTTATGGCATCAAAAGGTTTATAATGGCTATTGAATCCTACCTCGATTTTAAAGAGATGAACTTTTTTGGTAAAAGAGTTTTTTTAAGACTGGATCTCAATGTTCCGCTCAAAGATGGAAAGATACTCGATACCAATCGGATTGATGCCGCCCTTCCGACTCTCAATTTTTTGATAGAAAGCAATGCTAAAGTTATTGTTGCTAGCCATTTAGGGCGTCCCAAAACGGAGGAAGATAAAAAAAGTCTCTCTCTTGAGCCCGTTGCTGAGTATTTGATTGAAAAGGGGTTTGAGGTCTTTCTTATGGAAACTCCCGACTCGGAAGCTCCCTATGAACTAACAAAGGGACTCAGTGGTAAACAAATAATCATGTTAGAGAATTTACGATTTGCTCCTGGTGAGACCAAGAACTCTTCTGATTTAGCGACAAAATGGGCCCGTTATACTGATATTTATATTAATGATGCTTTTGGTGCGTGTCACAGAGCACACGCTAGTACCGATGCTTTGCCTAAGTTAATTCCACAGAGAGCCTCTGGTTTTCTTGTTGAAAAAGAACGTCAGTCTTTAGATAAAATCAAAAACCAACCGGCAAAGCCTTTTACTATTTTGACTGGTGGAGGAAAGGTGAGTGATAAGATTCCTTTGTTAGAAGCCTTTGCGGACAAGGTTGATACTGTCATCATTGGTGGAGCTATGGCTTATACCTTTTTGAAATCTCAAGGTGTTTCTGTTGGTAAATCAAAAGTGGAAGGCGAATGTCTAGCTGTTGCAAAAAGTTTTCTCAATCGCATGAGTGGTGCAGGAAAAAAAGTTTTTCTACCGGTAGATCATGTTGTGGTTGAAAATTTTGGTGATGACCATTTTGAAAAAACGGACTCAGAGATTATTCCCTCTGACAAAATAGCTGTGGATATAGGTCCGAAAACGATTGAGTTGTATCGCCAAGCTCTTAAAGATGCCGGTTCTGTTTTTTGGAATGGTCCAATGGGGGTTTATGAGCAGAAACCCTTTGATCGTGGCTCTATTGCTATGGCTCAAGCACTTGCAGAGTCTTCCGCTTTCTCTGTTGTTGGAGGAGGGGATTCAGCTGCCGCTGCTATAGATTCTGGGTTTGCGGATCAAATGGATCATATATCAACAGGTGGTGGTGCAAGTCTTGAATACATTCAAGGTAAAAAGCTTCCAGGTCTTGAGGCATTAAAAGTGAGGAAGCCAGAATGAGTTTTCTTGTTGCAGGAAATTGGAAGATGAATAAATCCCCTTCGGATACGAAAGTCTTCTTTGAGGATTTATTACAACAAGATATTTCTTCCCATGTGGAATGCCTTTTTTTTGTTTCTGCAGTGAATGCTCAAGCGACAAGTACAGCCTTAGATAAATCAAACATTCAATGGGGACCACAAAATATTTTTCCAGCAGCTTCAGGTGCGTTTACGGGCGAAACCTCTCCTAAAATCATGTACGATTTAGGAGCTCGCTTTGTTTTGATTGGACATAGTGAAAGAAGACAACTCTTTCATGAGTCTGATGAACAAACCAATATTAAACTACATAGTGCTAATGAGTTTGGATTGAGTGCTGTTCTTTGTGTTGGTGAAACTTTATCTGAGAGGAAAGAGGGAGCAACACTTGAAGTATTAAATCGGCAACTGGTAACAGCTCTTTCCAACTTTGAGCCCTTAAATCAGTTGCACATTGCCTACGAGCCAGTATGGGCTATTGGAACGGGGGAAGTGGCAACGACAGAACAAGTCAGTGAAGCTCATAGTTTTATACGAAAATTTTTGTGTGAGAAATTACCTGCAAAGCAGGAACATATTAAAATTCTCTATGGCGGCTCAGTAAAGCCAGAAAATGCCAAAGAACTTTCTCAAGCGAGAGAAGTAAACGGTTTTTTAGTCGGAGGGGCTTCGTTAAAGGTTGATAGCTTTACCCAAATCATCAAGGCTATCCAGTAGAGATGGCAACCCCAATAAAAAAAGAGTGGAAAGGGTATGCACTTGTTTTTCTCTCTTTTTTGTTGGTTTGCTTATATTTAAATCAGTCCGGCGTGGGAACCTCTTGGAGTTTGCTTCCTCCTGCCATTGCGATTTTCATTGCATTTATTACGGGTCGTTTAAGCATTAGCTTGCTTTCTGCTGTTTTGGTGGGGAGTTTTATTTCTGCCTACGGTAGAACCCAAAGTTTAACTGAAGGTTTTTTGGGGGCCGGTTTACAATCGAGTCAATATTTTTACTCCGCGTTTGCTGATAGTACCAATTTACAGATATTAGGCTTTGTCTTTTTTATTTTATCCATGGTGCATGTCATGACAGCTTCAGGTGGGCTTCATGCTATGGTTTACAAATTACAGAAATGGATTGTGGGACCTAAGTCAGCGCAGTTGGTTACGGCTATTTTGGGTTGTCTTATTTTTATAGATGATTATGCCAATACGATGATCGTTGGTTCGACAATGAAAAAAGTAACAGATCGTTACAGGGTGAGCCGTGAAAAATTAGCTTTTATAGTTGATGCCACAAGTGCTCCTGTTGCTGGTATTGCTCTTGTTAGTACATGGATTGGGTATGAAGTTGGATTGTTTTCAGAAATGGCGCAAAAATTTAATTGGGGTATTGATGGTTATGCCATTTTTTTAGATGCCATAGAGTTTCGCTTTTATTGTTTTTTTATGTTGATCTTTGTATTTGCAAATATTTTATTTGGCTTTGATTTTGGCCCAATGAAGAGTTTTGAAAAATCACCAGTGTCTTTAGAGGAAGATGAAAAAGTCGTGAGTGGAAATATCGGCAATGCACTTCTGCCTTTAATACTGTTACTTGTTTTAGTTTTTGCTGCTTTATGGTGGGATGGTGGGGGTTGGAATAAAGAGCTAAGTGTCTTTAGGTTAAATGATTGGCGGCATGTTTTAACTCAATCAAAAAATGGAATATCCATTTTGTTTGTTTCTTCTGGAATCAGTTATCTTGTTGCAATTATGTTGGGACTCATGGCAAGTGATATGACATTTAAGTCTTATACTCAGACATTTGTAGCGGGTATTAAAAGTGCTTGGGTACCAATTGTTATTCTTGTTTTAGCTTGGTCTTTGAAAGAAGTTTGTGATGATTTAAAAGCTGGAGAATATATTGTGTCGATCCTTGGAGATCGAGTGGATATGATTTATCTTCCCTTATTAGTCTTTATAGTATCTGCTTTGACTGCTTTTTCTACTGGTACCAGTTGGGGTACAATGGCTATACTTATTCCGACGGTCACTCCCTTAGCGGTTGAACTCTCTGGGGGCCATTATGGAGTTTATGTTTCGTTGAGTTTAGCGGCCATATTAGATGGCGCCATAATGGGAGATCATTGTTCGCCCATATCAGATACAACTATAATGAGTTCCATTTCTACGGATTGCAATTTGCTGAGCCACGTTAAAACACAGCTTCCCTATAGTTTAATTGTAGGGACTTTGGCGTTAGGAGTGGGGTATTTGCCTTCTAGTTTAGGTTTTTCTATGAGTTTTTCTTTTGGATTGGCTTTGCTTTTGATTGTTGGTCTATTTTTTGTTTTAAAGAGAGTGAGAAAACAGCAAGGGGTGGTGTCGTGAGCGATTTAAAAATTTCTTTGGAAGATGTTCGTACAGCTCATCAAAATATAAATAAAGTGGCTCGTCGAACTCCTGTTAATTTAGCATTAGGTAAACGACTAAGAGAAAAGCAAATTCATATTAAAATGGAGAATTTGCAGACAACGGGTAGTTTTAAAATTCGAGGTTCATTGAATAAGATTCTGAACTTAACTGAAGAAGAAAAGAAAAAAGGTGTTATTGCGGCTTCGGCAGGAAATCATGCTCAAGGTGTAGCGATGAGTGCAAGTCTTTTAGGTGTGAATAGTAAGATCGTTATGCCCATAGCAGCTCCTCTAATAAAAGTAGAGGCCACTCGTAATTACGGTGCTGAGGTGGTTCTTCATGGTCGATATTTTGATGAAGCTTTTCAAAAATCCAAAGAACTCGCTGACCAAGAGGGGCGTGTGTTTGTCCACCCTTACCAAGATAAACATGTTATTGCTGGTCAGGGGACAATAGGTATTGAAATACTTGAAGCTCTCCCGGATTTAAAATCAATTGTCGTTCCCATTGGTGGGGGCGGTTTAATTAGTGGTATTGCCTATGTTGTTAAGAGTCTAAAGCCAGATTGTAAAGTCTATGGTGTTGTCTCGGACCAAGCCCCCGGTATGTTGCAAATGAAGAAAGGAGAAGAGGTTAGTAAACCGGCTTTCATTTCTACTATTGCCGATGGTATTGCGGTAAAGAATCCAAGCCCAGCTATGTTTGAAAATTATATCTCAAAATATGTTGATGAAATCGTATCTGTTAACGATGAGGAAATCTCTCAAGCCATTGTCTACGCAATGGAAGTGGAGAAAACAATTTTAGAAGGTTCAGGGGCGGCAGGGTTAGCAGCTGTTCTTAATGATAAACTTAATTTAACGGCTCCAAGCTGTATTGTTTTTTGTGGTGGGAATATTGATTTGAATACCATGAGCACGGTTATTGATACAGGTCTTAGGAAGGCGGGGCGGCTGGCAAGAATTTCTGTTATCGTCGGTGACTTACCGGGTGAGTTAGCCGCATTAACTCGAGACTTTGCAGATATGAGAGCCAACGTATTGGATGTGTTGCATGATCGAGTGAGTCCTGAGCTTTCTTTAAGGCAAACTCGTATTGATTTTCTTCTTGAGACCATGAGTTTTTCTCATATTGATGAAATTAAAGAGCGTATTAGAAAACGCAATATAAGAATTTTAGAAAGGTAAGTTATGCAAGTTTCACCGGAAATAGAGTCCCTTATTCCATACAAACCAGGAAAGCCTATTGAAGAAACGAAAAGAGAACTTGGTTTATCTGAAGTTATTAAACTCGCTAGTAATGAAAACCCCTTAGGCCCAAGCCAGAAAGCCATTGAAGCTATCAAAGAACATGCTGAGAATTTATCTCGTTATCCCGATCCCTCTTGTTTTCGGTTAAGAGAAAAACTTTCCAAAACATGGGGAGTTCGTAGCAATGATATTGTCATTGGAAATGGATCAAATGAGTTGATTGATCTTATTATCCGTACTTTTTGTGAACCAGGAGATAAAATTATCTTCCCTGAAAAATCTTTTATTGCCTATGGAATTTGTGCACAGGCGGCACGTGTGGGTAAAAAAGAAATTCCGATTGATCGTAATTTTCAATGGAATGTTGATACTTTTCTGGCTGACTTTAAAAATAATCACAATTCACGAGAAAAAATCTTATTTTTAGCAAATCCCAATAATCCCACTGGTACGTATATGGGGAAGCAGGATATCGAGCGTCTGTTGGCTGAACTTGGTGGAAGAAAAGACATCTTAATTGTGTTTGATGAAGCTTATAATGAGTTTGTACGAGCCAATGATTTTGTTCAAAGCCTTGATTGCTTTAAAAAATATGAAAATGTTTTGGTGATGAGAACTTTTAGCAAGGTTTATGGTTTAGCTGGGCTTCGTGTTGGGGTTTTGGTGGGAAGTCAAAATCATTTGCAATGGATTAATCGAGTTCGGAACCCATTTAATGTTAATACTTTGGCTCAAGAGGCGGCTATAGCAGCCTTTGATGATAGCGAGTACCTAGAAAAATCCCAGAATGTGGTGTGGCAAGGTCTTGATGATTTCTATAAGTTTTTTGAAGCAGAGAAAATTCCGTTTACAAAATCTCAAGCTAATTTTGTTTTGTTTGATAGTTTAAGGGATGGTCAGACTGTTTTTAACCACGCAATGAAGAAAGGACTTCTTTTAAGACCTTTATTGGGATATGGATTGCCTCGCCATATTCGTTTGAGTATCGGTACTCTGGAAGAAAATCAAAAAGCAAAAACTCTTTTAAAAAAGACATTTAATGAGGTTCCACTGCTATGAAGTTAATAACCATCGATGGACCATCGGCCTCTGGAAAGTCTTCAGTGAGTCGATTGCTGGCCGAGCGTCTCAATTGGAATTGGGTTTCCACAGGTGCTTTTTATAGAGGTTTAGCTCTTATTGCCTTGGAGAAAGAAATTGCGAGCAACAATGAGACTGAACTTTTAGCCTTAGCCGAATCCAATGAGTGGTCTGTAAAGATGACTTTGAGTGAAACTCAGGTTTTTTTGAATCTGCAAGATCGAACATCTGATATCTTTGGTGAAAAAGTGGGAGCGATGGCCAGTGCTATTAGTCAAATTTCATCGGTTAGGAAAGCTTTACTAGAAAGACAACGTTCTTGTTATGTTGAAGCCAAAGGCCTTGTTGCTGAGGGAAGAGATTGTGGTACGGTTGTGTTTCCCGGGGCGCCAGTGAAAATTTATTTAACGGCGAGCCCAGCTCTTCGCGCACAAAGACGCTCTGATGAAGACTCTCACACTCAAGAAGAAACCCTTGAGATGCAGAAAATAAGGGATGCCCAGGATTCTCAAAGAAAAGTGGCTCCCTTAAAAAAGGCGGATGGAGCGCTTCATATTGATTCCACTTATTTAAGTCTCGATGAAGTGGTTGATGAAATTCTTAAATATCGTGAGCAGCAGAACCTTTAGAGCCTTTCATTTGCTCCATCAAAAGTAGTCAAAGTGGTTAAATGGTATTGAAATTTGGTTTGTTGAGTTTATGAAGCCTTGGAACTTTGTTAACTTGAGTTAGGAGCAGAGCCACTTTCGTAGAGTTATTTGTTACCTCATAGGATTAAAATTCTGTAAATATCTAAAATAACACAACTTATGTCCAGGAGCTGAATCGAGATCAGTAACAGCTCTGAAACAGAGTTGGTATTCATGGATAGAGATAAAATTGAGGGTTTTAGGGAACCTGTCGTTGGATAAAATCCTTTGACTTTGAGCGTTTAACATCTATAAGTGTACGTTCACCTTGGTTTTTTGAAGTGGTTTGAAGGGACAACCGTCAGAGAATGAACTCTGTCACTATCCCCCTTTTTAACCGTGGATAATAAGAGGTGAAATCTAGAAAATAGGTCGTTCTTTAGAGTGTCTTGTTTTCGCCAAGGAGGTAATTTTTTTCGATGAATAAAACAAACAATTTAACAAAAAAACAAAAAGAGGAATTAGAAATTCTTCGACTTTTTAATGAAGGGGAAGCTGACGGTGGTAAGAAAACCGGAGAGTTTGCTCAACTATTTGAAAAAGAAATCAATGAAAACGAAATTCGACCTGGAGATATTGTTAAGGGAAGTATAGTTGAGGTTCAGCCTGATTATGTTCTTGTTGATATCAGTTATAAATCAGAAGGTCTTATCCCAATGAGTGAGTTCCGTGTTGTTGAAGGAACGGATTCGATCAAGCCTGGTGACGATGTTGAAGTTTACGTTGATAAAATTGAAAACGACAATGGAATGATTGTTTTATCAAAAGAAAAAGCCGATATGATGAGAGCTTGGACTGATATTTCGCGTGCTGCTGAAAATGAGGAGCATATTGAGGGAACTGTGATCTCTAAGGTCAAAGGTGGACTCAGTGTTGATATCGGTGTGAAGGCCTTCTTACCAGGAAGTCAAATTGATTTACGTCCAGTGAGAAACATGGATGCTTATATTGGTAAGAAATTAAAATTCAAAGTTATTAAATTTAACAAAAAGCGTGGAAACATCGTTCTTTCAAGAAGAGCTCTTCTTGAAGAAGAGAGAGAAAGCTTAAGAAGTCAGACTAAAGATCAAATGAAAGAAGGAAGTATAGTAAAAGGTATCGTTAAAAACGTAACCGATTACGGAGCCTTTATTGATCTTGGTGGAATTGATGGACTTCTACATATTACAGATATGAGCTGGGCTCGTATTAAGCATCCATCAGAAGTGATTGAAGTGGGTGATGAAATTGATGTGATGGTTCTTAAATACGATACAGAGAAAGAGCGTGTAAGTCTTGGTCTTAAGCAGTTGACTGAAGATCCTTGGGAAGACACAGCTCAAAAATTCCCTGTGGGTGCTAAAATTACAGGAAAAGTTGTTAGCTTGACTGAGTATGGAGCCTTTATTGACGTTGGTGAAGGTGTTGAAGGACTTATTCATGTGAGTGAAATGAGTTGGACTAAACGAGTTAAGCATCCTTCACAATTAGTGAATGTTGGTGACGAAGTGGAAGTTCAAGTTCTTGCACTTGATGAAGAGAACAGAAGAATTAGTCTTGGTATGAAACAACTTCAGCCAAACCCATGGAATGAACTTAAAGATGCTTATCCTCCAGGTACTATTATTGAAGGTGAAGTGAAGTCTATTACAGACTTTGGTGTCTTTATTGGAATTGAAGAGGGAATTGATGGAATGGTTCACATTTCTGATTTCTCTTGGACTAAACGCGTGAATCATCCTTCTGAAATGTTCAATAAAGGTGATAAAGTTCGTGCGGTTGTTCTAGGTGTGGACATTGAAAACGAAAGATTCAGTCTTGGTATTAAACAGCTTGATGCTGATCCTTGGTCAGTTGTTGATCAAAAGTTCCAGATTGGAACTATGCATGAAGTTAAGGTAACAAAGCTTGCTGACTTTGGAGTATTTGTTGAGCTAGCAGAAGATATTGAAGGTCTTGTGCATATTAGTGAACTTTCCACTAAGAGAATTAACAGCCCAGATGAAGTTTGCAATGTTGGTGATACTATTAAAGCTGAAGTTATTAGCATTGACCAAGATGCTCGTAAGGTTGGTTTAAGCGCTCGTTTAGCAACAATGCGAGAGCAAAATGCTGATGTTTCTGAATATCAAAGAAAAACAGCGAAACCAAATGCAACCATTGGTGACCTTTTTGCTGATCAATTAAAAGATCTTCAGCAAAGTGGAGACAATCAATAAGCTTTGATTGAACTTATTCTCAAAATCTTTACAACCCAGGTTTTAATGACCTGGGTTTTTTTATTTCTTCTCTATTAATTTTACTAGGCGTCAGCTCACAGGATGTCTTTAAAATAAATTGAAATCGAGTGTTGTGCCTCAAAAGGGAGAGGCGAATTTCTCAATTGGAAATTAAAAGCCATTAAGAAAACAGCATTGGTTGCTAAGTTGGTTTTGAACCTCTAAAATAGTCTTTAAAAGAGGTTGCTATGGCCAAAAAAACAAAAAATATTAGAAATATTCAATCTGAAATCTGGCCTGATGAGAGAGATGTTATAGAAAGTCCTCATAGGCTACAATATGTACGTAAGGTCATTAAGCCTAAAGGTTGTGTGTTTTGTGTAGCTGCCAAGTCTTTTAAAATACCAGAAAGTTTGGTTCTCTTTACAAGTCGGACAATGATGGTTGTGTTAAATAAATATCCTTATAACAATGGACATCTTTTGATTTTACCAAAGCGTCATGTTGCTGATTATGACAAATTGTCAGATAAGGATTTGCAGGCAATGCAAATCTTAACGAAACATTCCTTAAAGATTCTTAAGAAAGTTTACGCACCCCATGGATTTAATATTGGTTTAAATTTAGGTAAGGTCGCTGGGGCGGGAATACCTGATCATTTGCATCAACATATAATACCTCGGTGGGGAGGAGATACGAACTTTTTCCCCTTAATTGCGCAAACAAAACTGGTTGTTGAGACTACGGAGCAAAGTTACAATCAACTGAAACCCTATTTTGAAAAGTTGGAGAGAAAAGGTGTCATTTAAAATTGAATTAGATCATATCGGTGTAGCAACACCATCACTGGAAGAGGCCGACTTTTTTAAAATTTTAGGTCTCAAAGAGGGGGGTGTTGAAGAAGTGCCCACGGAAAAGGTTAAGGTGGGATTTTTTGAAACGGGGAATAATGCCACTGTTGAACTACTCGAACCAACCAGTGAAGAAAGTCCTATTGCTAAGTTTTTAGGTAAAAGAGGTCCTGGTATTCATCATATTTGTTTTCGAGTCCAAGGGATTGATCAGTTGGTATCTCACTTAAAGCAAAAAGGGATTCAATTGATCAATGAAGAGCCAAGACCAGGGGCACATAACTGTCGTGTGGTATTTATTCATCCCAAAAGCACAGGTGGAGTTTTAGTTGAACTGAGTGAAAAAGGAGAAAGCGAATGAGGGGGCCAGGGGGAGGAGCAATGCAGTTGCAACCGATTCCAATTAGTCCGTGGGTCAAAAAACTGATCATTCTCAATGTGGGAATATGGTTTTTTGTTCAGCTGGTTGCAGAGAGGCTCTTTTTTTCAGAGCCCTATATAACGGAGTTTTTGAGTTTTACTCCTAAGTACTTTCTGGAGAACTTTTTTATATGGCAGCCCATAACCTATATGTTTCTCCACTCTATCAATATTTTTCATGTTTTATTGAATATGGTCTCGCTCTGGTTTTTTGGCTCTGAATTAGAATATAGATGGGGGGCTAAAAGTTTCTTATTGTATTATTTTGTTTGTGGAGTTGGCGCTGCCATTATTTATTTTCTTGCTGTTGTTGTCTGGGGCCTTGTGCAAGGGCAAGAGCCAATGGTTTATAGAATTCCCGTTATAGGGGCTTCAGGGGCCGTTTTTGGTATTCTATTGGCTTATGGCATCCTTTTTGGGGATCGAGTTATCTATTTTATGATGCTTTTTCCCATGAAGGCTAAAATATTCGTTATGGTCATCGCAGGTGTTGAGATTGTCACCTTGGTAAGTTCAGGTATGGGTGGGACAGGTGTTGCTAATATGGCTCATATTGGAGGGCTGATCTCTGGCTACCTTTATTTAATGTATTGGACGCGATTCCAGCAAAAGCGTTGGAGAGGGGCTAAAAAGTCCAAAACTAGACGGAACTTGAGATTAGTGGTAAACAATGACAAGAAGAAAGAAGATTCAGACGGTGGACCCCGTTACTGGAACTGAGAGAAGGAGTTAATTATGTCGTATCTACAAAAGCAAATGAACTTTTTGAGGTTTGATAAAAGACTATTAGAAATCAACTTAAAAAACGGCACTTTGACTCAAGAGGAGTATAACCAGTATTTGAATCAGCTCAATGACAGCGCTGCCAATGCAGAAAAATTGGAATTTACTGAAGAAAGTGACATGGCTGATTCACTTAATGGTGGTTCTCATCCTGCGGAACCACAGTCCACACAACCGGTCAGTACGCCTCCTAGCTCAGACCCATTTGGATCGGGCTTTTAATCAATAGATATTTACATTCTAGAGTATAGAAAGAGGGTGCTTAAGGCGCTCTTTTTTTATGTTTATTCCCTATCTCCACCTCTGGTGGATGTCTGCCATAGAAAAGATCTCTGACTCAGTATGAACTAGGCCTGAATATCCACTTATTTAATGATGGGATCTACGATCTCTAACAGATTGGATCTACTGTTACGGCATTCTAAACATCACAAAGAACCTTATTTTATGGACGAGCTGTTTTTACTCAAATTGACATATATCACTTATTGTCGATCTGAGTTTAGTAATAAAAAGTGATGAAGGATTGATGTTGATATCCTCAACATCAATGCGCCTAAATTGTCACTAGCAGACTGATGAACCTTTTATCCAATTAAGGTGGCCATAAATGAGGGGGAAAGAAGAAATTTTTGGAACATTTCTTGAAGAGTTAGTGACTTACAACTATTTGGAGAAACCCGTCCATGTTTAAGAAAATACTTTTTTTTATCCCCTTTCTTGTGTGCTTCTATTTTCTGACTGCATGTCAAAATAATGAGACTGAGCCACAAGGGATTGAAAAACTTGAGTTTGATAATAAGTCTGAAGCTGAGGTCGCTTTTCAAAACTCTACAGTAGAATGTGAGGATAAATCAGAATGTCCTGGTTTTATTGCTGCCATTGTACAAGCGTCAGAAGAAAGAAATCACAGTTATTTTCGAGGAGATTACCAGTCCTATAATATTGGACTTTGTTCAGGACAACTTATTAGTAAAAACAAGATTTTAACAAACAGACATTGCGTTCCTGCTGCCATAGCTGATGCAGGGGCTGATTGTTCACAGAATATGATGTTTTTATTTCCAGAAACAGGTCAATACTCATCGGAAAGAGTGGGTTGTCGTAAAATCATCTCAATTTCTCGTCAATATGGAAATGAACACCGAGTCCGACCTGATTGGGCTGTTATTGAATTGGAACGAGAAATTGATCGCAGCCTACCTAATATTGATATTTCAGGTTTAGAAACAAACACAGATTTTTACCTCTATCCGAATTATTTTCAAGCCAGTAGTATTTCAATTGATGATCGGGATTATCAGATTGCTAGAAGTATTATAAAAAAAGTGAACTGCCGTAGTCGTATTAATCATTTGTATTTTCTAGGTTATTTTAATCCTTTTTCTGATATTGTCGGTGGTACTTGTGACTTTGAAATTATCCGTGGAAACTCTGGTTCAGGTATTTATAAGGAAGATCATCAACTTTCAGGTGTGATCAGTTATGCTCAAAGAAGTCGAGAGTCCAGGGTTTCTTATTTAAATGATTCTGTTGTGGTGAGAAATCAATGGGCCGGAGGAACAAATTTAAGTTGCGTTGATTACTTCAACGCAGAACGTAGTTCATTCTGTGATTTTGAGAGACGAGATGTTTTTAGTACTCAACTCTTATCCTCAATTATTCCATTTCTTTATGCCGCTCAAGATTCTGAAAATTTAAATATTCAAGTTCAAGAGCGTATTGCTGAGCAGCCGATAGCCTTATGGGAACCGACAGACAGTGAAAACTTTGTTTTGAATTATGCTAATGAAGAGAGAATGGATGTTTTAAGTGAAATTCCTGAAGAGATTCAGAGTTTGATTCTACCCTATATGTATGTTTTAGAGCATGAGTCTGTAAGACAAGCTTATCCTTTTTTTCCAAGATGTATTCGTGGAGATGACTCTAGGGAATCCTCTTTTGAGTTAAGAATTCCTGTTGTATCAGCAGAAGTGTCTGATGTTAATTTGCAAACGGATGGTTCTCTGAGTTTACCAACATCTTATTCTGAAATAATTTTTGATTTTCAGTTTAATCAAGAAGAAGGTATTTATTTGGGACAGTTGAGAAGATTGCCTGAGGATGTTCGTACTAGGTATGAGGAATTAAGGACGAACTTGGATGATGGGTTTTATAATTGTCGTGCTGAAGGGTTGAGAGAGAGTCGTATAAATGCAGCTTGTTTTTCGGCGCAAATGGCAAGAATAGCTTATGATTTATTTTTAAGAAGACATTCGGATATGACCTCACTTTTTGAAGCAGAGTCGACATTGTCCACTTATTCCAGACTTGAAACCATTTCACTACCGGCTTGTAATACTCTAAGTACCGATGATGTTCATTAGAATCTGTTGATGGCGTCGTCGCAGTACAATTTGTACAGCTTCCTCCTTGTGAGCTTTACTAAACGGGTATTAAAAAGAGACCTTTAACCAACAATATCATTGGGTAGAAACGTCAAAATAGTAAGCAACATCTCTTGTGGGACTTCATTTCAGAAAAAGTTGTCTCATTTTTAGACGAATTACTCAGTTCACCTTAAGTCCTAATTCCTTAGTCCGATAAATTGTTAAGGATATAAGGTTTATTTTTTTAGGAGTAGATTGTGGCTGAAGTCGAAGAGCAAGAGGTTGAAAAGAAGAAGAAAAAGTTTTCTTTGGATGGAATCAAAGCTCTTTTCCCAAAAATATTGCTGTTACTTAACCTTGTTGGAATGGGGTTAGGTGGTTACTTGGCTTATATGGGAACTGTGGGAATGACACCTGAAAAATATAGAGAAATGCAGGCAAGAGAGCTTTTATATAATGAAGAGATATTTAAAGATAAGCCTGTTGTTTATTCTTTAGAACCTTTTACGGTCAATCTTGCGGATCAAGATGACCAAAGAATTGTCCAGGTAAAGGTGACATTGGAGATGTTAGATGAAAATGGTTTTGAAGAAGTGGTTTCAATGGGGGCTCAAGCGCGAGATACCATCGTTACAATCTTAAATGGAAAAAGATTTCCTGATCTCCAGACCATTCAAGGAAAATTATTTTTAAAAGACGAAATCACTGTTGCACTTAATAAACAGTTGAATCAGAGTTTTATTAAAGATGTTTATTTTTCTCGTTTTGTTTTACAATAAAAAGACTAGGGGCTGTTGACAATTCATCAGTGTAATGAGGATTCAATACCTCAGTCATCTTGAGTTAAGCGCAGACTGAACTTTATGAGGTGTGGCCAGAGCCACATCGAATAAGGTGAAGGCGAGCACAACTCAAAATGGCGAGAGATTGAAGCCGCAGTAGCTGGATGAATTGTCAATAGCCCCTAAATATCATCAGCCTCTAAGATAATAAATCTAGGTCAGTAGTTTGTGTTAGTTTTTTTAAGTCCTTTTGTGAGTCATCAAGGTAGTCTTGAATATAAGGCATCCACACTTCGTTTCTTAATAAAAGATTGGAGTTTTCTAACTCAGATCCTCTATTGCACCGACTGCCCTTTTGATTGCAACGATTAATACGATCACAACTTAATCCATTGGGTCGATAAGTATCATGCTGGTGTCCCGTAATAAGAATTCCAACCACTTCGTTATTCATATTAAATGCAGGTCCACCAGAGTTACCAGCTAAAGTGTCCATATTGGCTGATAAAGTCGTGCTAAAGACATCAAGGACAGGGGTTAAGCCTGACTGTTTCGCTGGGAGGCCATGGGGGTGACCAATTGTTGTGATCATTTCTCCTTTTCTGAGTTGGCGTTTGGCAAGCCTCAGCGGAGTAATATGAGTGACCTCTTCTTCCAGTTCAAAAATGGCAAAGTCCACGGGTCCCTTTTCGGGCTCCATCTCTTGGTTGTTTGTCGCGTAGATTACATTTTTGCAATGAACAACATTTTTCTTCGGAATAAGTTCGCCGAGCTGAGGGATACTGCTTAAGGTATCATTGTAACCTAGCCAAAAGGAAAAGTTCTCGCAATAGCTATGTTTGAAGTTCTCTACTTCTCCCGTGGGAAGAAAGCAGTGTCCTGCCGTTACAAGTATCTTAGGGTGGATTAAAAAAGCACTACAATGTCCAAAACTTTTTTGGTCAAAAAACTTTTCACCTTTGCAAAGTCCTAAAGCCTCACCATAGGCTCTGTCATCTTTTTCTATATGTGTGTAGTGGTCTTCATCGAACTCTTCTAAGTAGAGAGTGGGTAAAGACAGGGCCACAGCTTGAGCTGTTTTTTGCCAACGGCTCGGAAGTTTTGAGATATCGCTTCTCTGGTCAACGCCATATATAGCGGCATAAGAATGAATAGAAAATAATATGGATAGTAGAAACTGTAGCATAATCTCCCCCCAGAGATAGAGCTATTGTCTACCTAATGACTTCTTGTTAAATCAAGAGTTTTTTCGTTTTTTTATCCATAGGAAAACACCAAAACCAGCCAGGAGCATTGCAAGGGCAAAAAGTATAGGTGAGAGACCGTCATCTTCACTTTGAGGAGTGTTGAGCTGAGTAAAGAACTCATCTGGTATTTCAATGGGACGAGAAAGTATTTTGCTTCCCACCTCATGTTTGTTTGATTGACTAAGTTTAGAGGCCGTTACAGCGAGGCTTTTGATTCCATTGAAAAACTGGTTGGAGTACTGTGTGTAATAGACTTTATGGGAAGTAAAAGTAACCAGGACGGCAATATTTCCTTTTATCGTTGCGATATAGCGCGTGTAATAGTGGGGGAGTTCACTACTCAAATGCATGGCATCGATCCATTTGTAACCTTGGATTCCCACAAACTTCCCGTGAATCACTTTTGACTGAGTGGTCGATCCATTGGGCATTTGAATTTTTTTTGGTTCTTGGAAGTGTCTTAAATAATCTTCAAGGTTGTCGACTTCACTTTTTTCTTTTGCAGTGAAAACAATCACAGCTTCTCTTGATTTTTTAAACTCTTTAAGGCAAGGCTCGCTTTTCGGTTGTTTTATACAAGATTTAGAAATTTTATGGCGACAAAGATAGGCCTTTTCCTTCATCTCACAATTCCATTGATTGGGTAATTCAAATTGTATGTAAGAATTTTTAAAAACTCGCGCATCAGCATTGTTAATGACTAGACTAATTAATAAAATAAAAGCGAGTCGTTGTAGGGGAGATGACATGAATTAGCGTCGTCCTCTGATCCAAACAAAAATACCTGCAATTGCTAAGATAGCGGCAGCAATGATAAGATAAAAATCAAAACCGCTTCCTGATGTGCTATCACCATCAAAACCAGCATTTGAATTATCTATGGCGTCATTGAGGTAGTTTCCAATGTTATTATCTCCAAGAATTCCGGTGCCCTTTGTTAGCTCTCTTCTGTCTACAGTTTTTGCTTTTGTCGCTAAAACTCGTAGTGATTTTATGGCTCTAAAAAACTCGGAACTGTATTTAGAGTAGAAAAGTTTATGAGCGCTAAATGTGACTAGTACTGAAATGTTTCCTTTAAGAGTCGCTAGATAACGAGTGTAATAGTGAGGGATCTCACTTCCCAGGTGCATACCATCAATCCAACGATGTTTTTCGATGCTAATTGGCTTTACATGAATAATTTTAGAAGAAGTTCTTTTTCCCCCTTTTGTAATAATTGGGCGAGGAGCTTTAAGATGATTATAGTATTCTTTGAAGGAGTCTTTCGGCCCAACTTCTTTGGCTGCCAAAATGATGATGGCCTCTTTTGTTTTCTTTCTTTGCTCCGCACATTCTTTCTTGTTAGCTCCTGCTCCAAGACATACTTTGGAAATAGCATAACGACAAATCCATGCTGTATTTTCAAGGTAGCAGTCCCATCTATTAGGTAATTCAAAACTAACATATGAGTTTCTAAACACTTTAGCCTGTGATTGTTCATAGGGAAGAAGTGTTATGAATATTAAAGAAGTGTAGATAAAAAAGGTGGGTAATCTAAGTTGTTTAAACATAGAATAAGATTACCAAAATTCCCTTTTGGAGGTAATCACCAATTGGAACAAAGTCTAGTAGAATTCAGATTAATTTTTTTGGGATAATTGTTTGAGTGTTTAAATGAAAATACTCTCATTGAAATAAGGGAGTGGCTTAACTTAAGGACAGGGAATTCATTAAAAATGAGAGCGAGCCCATCCATGGACGTCGCCTCTCCCCCCAATTAACAAATTACATGTTGGCAAGCTGTAGGCTAAAAGTCTGTGCCTTTTCGACAGCATCTAAAGCATTTAATATCTTGCCTGAGCCGACGAGATCAATAAGTACGGGTACTTCTTGACCGCTTTCCATTAAGAGCATTTTAACTTCTAAAGGAGTCAGGTGTGGATTGACCTCTAGAACTTGAGCCACAATACCAGCGACCATAGGTGCTGCCATAGAAGTGCCGCCACTTCCTACAAACTCAACTCCGCGTGGGTTGTATGGTGCTAACGAATATATGGGTCCACCGCGATCACCACCAGGAGCGGCAACATCTGTTTCTAGTCCGCCATAGTTCGAGTAACTGGCGAGACCGTCAGTAACACCAATAGCAGCAACGTTTATGACATTTGGTACATCAATTTCCCCAGGGAAAATATTATTTTCAGGAAGACTGAGGTCAAGATTGTCGTTACCAGCGGAACTAACAAAGACAACGTTGTTTTCATTAGCGTACTCAATAGCTTGTTGTAATTCAGGAATCATCGTGTTGAGTCTTTGTAGTGATGCGTTTATGACATCCACTCCACTATCAACAGCATAGTAGATTCCGGCTATGACACTCGCAGTATCTCCGCCGCCAGCGCCATTTAAAACTTTGACAGGAAGAATCTTAGCGTCTTTAGCAAGTCCGATGATGTGAGAAGCGGCAAGCCCAGAAACATGAGAACCATGTCCTTCATCATCAAAGGGTTTGTTATCACCATTCACAAAATCCCAGCCAAGGTAATCATTGGCAAAACCATTTTCATCATTGTCACTATTGGCAGCGCCATCCATTTCAGCTTGCTTGAGAGCTAAACTGTATTTGATAGCTGGGTGATTATAGTTGAGTCCAGTATCAAGAACGGCAATTGTCTTTCCCGCACCTGTAGCAAGTTCCCAAGACTCTTGTGCGTTTATTCGAGTTAAGTGTTGAAATGGCTCAATGTCTAAACTTGGGCGAATTTCTGTTTCACTGGCAAGTTCCAGTTCAGGATTACTCGTCACTAAGAAGCGTATAACAGTGGCTGAACAGGCTGTTCCTTCTTTTGCGACCATATACACTTCGTAGAGACCTAAACTATCTGGTGTGAGTTCAAGTTGATCCCCTTCTCTAAAGTTATCTTGTAGCAGAGAGCTAGATGGAGCAACGATATCCCATCGAATTTCAACTTCTCCGTTTTCTCGATCAAAGGGAATACTTCTTGCTCCGGAAGCCGTTAAAGTTTCACCTAAATCCATAGAAGGTGAGGATTGGAAATGATCAGAAATAATGGCGATGTTTGGAGTGGCTTTGTTTGGGTTTTGCATATTGCAACCATTAAGAGCAGGTGGAAGCTGAGTTCCTGGAGAAACCTGAGCACCTTCAGCCATCAATGGTGCATATTTGTTTGTTTCTTTTTCTGGGCCAATTAATGAATTGAAGTATTCATTTTGTGTGGCGCTCACTATTGGTGAGATGCTTTTGATTTCTTCAAAAGAAAGGCCAGAGACTTCATAAACATTGTTTTTCTTGCTTAGAACTCGGTAACTGGAGCTTAAGGCAACGACAGCCTCAACTTCACTCGCTTCTCCACTAATAATGAAATTTTTGCTAGCCTCTTCTTGGCTTTGTGGTGCTCCGAATTTTTGCTGAGACTGTGTGCAAGCGGATGTTAATAAGTAACCAACTGATAATACTAAAGAAAATACGAACGATTTCAAAACTTCCCCCCCAGAATGTCAATGTCTTCTCCCCAAGACAGGCTCACAAGACCATGGTCGAGGCTCTATGTAAAGTTTTCTTTTTTATGGGTGGCTATAAGTATTACTTATAATATTGTAAACTCTTGAAAACACTGATACTGTGAACCATGAATTTTCAACAGTTGACCACATTTTGTACCGTTCTTAGTGAAGGCAGCATGACTGCTGCCGCTGAAAAACTCTTTTTGACCCAGCCGGCTGTCAGCCAGCAAATCAGGAATTTAGAGGAAGAACTCAATGTCGAGTTGCTTGTACGTGGCTCCAGACAGGCCAAAGCAACGGCTCAGGGGCAAATACTTTATGATTATGCTAAGAGAATCATTGCCCTCAATCAGCAAGCTCAGGTGGCCATTCAAACGATTGGTGAGGCCATACAGGGAACATTAAGAATTGGTACTCTGAACTCTCTAGGACTTTATATTATTAGTCCGGTTGTTGGACTTTTTTTAAAGCACAATTCAAAGTTGAATATAAAATTAAACTATGAAGATGGTGCGACTCTCATTGAGCAGTTCAAAAATAATCAGCTTGATGTCATTATTATACCCGATGCTCAAGCTGAATATCAGATCCCCTTGGATAATGCGGATAAAAAATTATTAATGAAAGACGAGATGTGGTTAGTAAGCACGAGTAAAGATACTAGTGTGCCCACAGAAATTCACTTGGGAGATCTCCAAAATAATCCGATTGTTCGTTTGTCTGAAAAGTTCCCGAGTTTTCAATCAACATTAATGCAGCAAATGGAGGGGCAAGCGATGCCAACTCCTGTTTTTGAAACGACAAATGTTGGAACCATTAAAAGAGTTATTGAATCCGGTTTAGGTTGGGGCTTTTTGCCAGCTCATAGCATTAGGAAACATGTTCGTACTGGTAGAATGTCTGCGGTGCCTATAGTTGATTTTCAATACCCTATGAATGTGCAATTCTATTCCAAAAAAGACTGTGCGCCAGATCAAGCTCGGGTTTTTGATGTGTTTTATCGTGCTCTCTTACAACAAGTTCAAAATAAATCTATTTAAATTGGATCAATTTTAAGGAAAAAATTGAGTCTAAGCCCCTTTCTTTTCTAAAGACTAGTCATAGTATTTCTCTGAAACTCTAACGTCATTATTCTCAAATAAGCAGTGTTATCATAGGGGTTATTGCTATAAATCTAAAAAGCCTGGTAATACTTGTGTACATGCTACTTTTATCAAAACTTCTATTCATTTGAGAATAAATGTTCAAATTTTAAAAATATCAGCTAGATTTTTTTTATCGTCTTTTATGTCAAGATTAACTGGATGGCTTTCAAAGGACAATTTCCTGAAGTCTCATTAAGTTATGAATTAAATAAATTGAAAATTTTAAGCGTTTTAACAAAGACTAAAGATAAAGCCCGGGAACAAAATCAAATTAATCAATAACTAGGAGAATATATTATGAACCATAAGGAAAATAATAAGCAGGTTTGGGAAATCATTTCTTCAATTAAAACGGGAATGTTAAATACATTAACAATGGAGGACAAAATTCATTCGAGACCAATGCAAGTTGTTCAGGATGAATATGAGGGTACACTATGGTTCTTTACTGGAAATCCGTCAGAGAAAAATATGGAAATTTCAAATGACTCTGATGTGTGCGTTACTTTTTCAGGAAATGACCAATACTTAGCACTTTATGGTAAGGCCCAATTGACTAAGGATCAGAATAAGATTGATGAATTATGGAACCCTATGGTTTCGGCTTGGTTTCCTGAAGGTAAAGAAAGTCAGCGTTGTGCCTTAATTAAAGTTGAAATTATACATGGTGAAATGTGGGACAGTAATATCAATCCTTTTAAATTTGTTTATGAACTGGGTAAGGCCAAGATCAAAAATCAACGTCCTGAACTAGGTGAACACCATCAATATTAGCTGTCGACAGCCCCTTTAAAACACATAATTTTTATTTTTGATGCCCATGCGTTGACAGACAATTCGAGTAATTTCAGATGCGGTTTCTTCTAAAGCTCGGTCAGTCACATTGAGGACTGGCCACCTTTTGTATTTTTGAAAAATACTTTTTGCATACTCAATTTCATCGTAAATATTATCGAGTCTTGCGTATTCTCCACCAGGATCTTGACCAAATTTTTCCAGTCGGTTCTTTCTTATTTTTTGAAGGCTGCTGGGGTCAATTGTCAGTCCCACTACCTTTTTCTGATCAACCTCAAAAAGCTGATCCGGTAACGGAGTTCCTTTTACTAATGGTATGTTGGCGACTTTCCACCCTTTGTAACCAAGAAAAAGACTTAATGGTGTTTTACTTGTTCGACTGATGCCGACTAAAATTATATCGGCTTTGTCTAGATCGTTTGATATTTTGCCATCATCGTGTTTGACCGAAAATTCAATGGCCTCAACACGTCTGAAATACATATCATCTACAGACCGAAGCTTACCAGCTTCTCGATCATTATTTTCAACATTAAGGAATTGATCGAGAGTATGTAAGAGTGGCCCAAGTAGATCCACTTGTAACACGTTTTTCTCAGCGGCTTTTTCTTCGAGATATTGTCGGAGAGTGGGTGTAACAACTGTATGCACAATTAAGGCTCCTCTTTTAAAAGCCTCATTAACGACATTGTCTACTTGTGTTTCTGTTCTGATGTTTTTGTTTCTTACAATATGAAAATCAAACTTAGAATAGTGAACGACAGCAGCTCTCGTCATAATAGCCGCTGTTTCTCCAGTTCCATCAGAGATAATATAAACAAAAGCCTTGGGTTCTTCAGTGGTTTCTTCTGACATGGGTTCACTGTTTGTGGTTATGATAAACCTGATCAATTATTCCATTTATAAAGTTTTTCGATTCTGATGAGCTGTATTTTTTAGAGAGATCTATAATATCGGTGATACAAAGCTTAGGAGCTGTTGGCGTTTGATCAGAAATAGTCAATTCAAAGATGGCAAGCTGGATAAGTATTTTATCAATTTTAGCAATTCTATCAATTTTCCAGTTTTGACTGAGGGAGCTGATCATTTCGTCAATTTGCGATTCATTCTCCAAAACGCCTTTGGTTAGAAATAATGAATAATCTTTGGTGGTTTGATCAAATTCAAAGTTATCAGCAAAAGAATTAAATAAATCTTGAGCGCTAGTGCCTTCTTGAAATCCTTTTTGAAAGAGGATTTGCATTGCCATTTCTCGGGCTTTTCTTAATGTTTTCATATTCTCATTTCTTTGTGTTGAGCGTTTCGGTCATCTAAATCAGCAAGAAACTCGGAGATATCTTTAAATGTTTTATAAACACTAGCAAAGCGCACATAGGCTACTTCATCAACATCTTTAAGTTCGTTCATTACGAACTGACCTATCATATCTGTGGAAAGTTCTTTATCGGAATGTTCAACCACCCAAGCCGTTGCTTTTTCAACCATTTGTTCAATACGTGAAGCGCTAATGGGGCGTTTTTGGCAGGCCGCTTTGATACCACCAGCTAACTTTTCAGGAGAAAAGGGTTCGCGACGACCATCTTTTTTAACCACCATAGGAAAATTGACGACTATGGTTTCAATGGTTGTAAATCGGGCTTCACAATTTTCACATTCACGTCGGCGTTTAGTAGCCTCTCCATTTTTTTGAGAACGTGTATCTAAAACTTTTGTATCAAGTGATTGGCAGTGGGGACATTTCATCAAGACAAAAGTATGAAAATATTGCGAAACCGTCAAGTTCTCAGAGGTCTTGATTTATCCCCTTATCCTACTCATTTTGAGATGGGCCCATTAAAATAAAGTATGGCTTTTATGCAACGTTTTACATTTGTTATTGTATTGATTTTTGCGGTGGTGCAGCAGGCGCCTGCGTCATCTCCGGGTAAAGCGGCGGCCATGAAGTATTTTACCAAGAAAAGACCCAAAACCACAGAATCAAGAGAGCCTGCTGCCCAAGTTGTTCGTCAATCTGTGAACTCAAAGAGCTATGATCCGGGCCATTCTCGTTTGTTGGCTTTAGCCGTGGGCAGTCTGATTAATTCCAAGAACTACCAGTGGACGGAAGAACAGCAACTTTCTGGTTGGAATGGGGAGTTGTTTTATCAGGATGCCTCGGAAGGCTATTTTGGTCATGGATATCATTTAGAGCTACAAAAATACGCGGCCTTTGATGAAGAGTTTTCAAAAATTTCCTTTTTATTCAGTTTTACATTTCCGAGAAGGCTGAGCTTTCCTGTTTATTTGGGGGTGGCTGGCGGTCCAGGCTACTTCACTAAACAGCTTAGGGGGGAGTCGGCTTTCTCATTTGACTACAAAGCTTATGTGGGCTTTCGATTAAATGAAGTGTACAGCCAGTATTTTGTACAAGCAGGTATCAAAAACCATATCCATGTGTTAAGTGACGGGCAGTTTATAGGTTGGTTCGTTTCTTCAGGAGTGGCATACAGATTTTGAAATATCATAAGCATCTTTTTTACAGTTGTGTTGAGGCTCTCAATGGGATCTTTTTTGAGGATCGTCATGCAGATAAATGTATTGAGTACCATATGCGAAATAACAAAAAATGGGGTGGGCGAGATCGCAAATTTTTCGCTGAAACCGTTTATGATTGTGTTCGCTGGTGGAGGCTTGATTGGTATTTACTAAACCGAAAAGAAGGTCGAGTTCATATAAGCTTTCTTGGTCCTTCTCTTTGGAGGAGAGGCTTGGAAAAGCCGGAGTGGGAAGAGTTTGAAAATCAAGATTTTGAACAATTCTCTAATCGAATCAAAGATTTGACCAGCTCTGCGATAAAAGAATCCTATCCTGATTGGCTTTATAAAAAATTAGAAGCCGCTTTACCTGGAGCTTGGCATGAATTAGCTCCCTATTTTAATAAAACAAATTCTGTGGTTTTAAGGGTTAACACTTCCAAGGTAGAAGTAGAGCAAGTTATTAAGTCTCTCAAAGAAGAGAATATTGATGTTGAGAGATTGTCTGGCACAACAAGTGGTCTGATTCTTAAAGATAGAGCAAACGTTTTTCAAACTAAAGTTTTCAAAAAGGGTTGGTTTGAGGTTCAAGATGGAGCCAGTCAACAAGTGGCTCCCTTTTTAGAGGTTGAACCTGGCCAAAGAGTGGTGGATGCCTGTGCCGGAGCAGGAGGCAAGACACTTCACATTGCTGATATCATGCAAAACAAAGGGCAGATAATTTCTTTAGATATTCATCAGTGGAAGTTGGATCAGCTTAAATTGAGGGCCAGAAGAAATTCTTTTTCTAATATTGAAAGAAAGCTCGTTGAATCGACAAAAACCTTTAAAAGACTAAAGGGGACCGCCGATAGATTATTGTTAGATGTGCCATGCAGTGGTCTTGGAGTTTTGAGAAGAAATCCTGATACCAAGTGGAAGATCTCACAAAAGAGTATAGATGAGCTGAAAGAGACACAAAAAAACATTTTAGATCAGTACTCACCCATTGTGAAAAAACAAGGCTTTATGGTTTATTCAACCTGTAGTATTTTGCCAGAAGAGAATGAAGAACAGGTTGAAAGTTTTATTCATAGAAATCCAAAATTTAAACTAATAAAGCAAAAAACAATTTATCCTGTGGTCGATGGCTATGATGGTTTTTTTATGGCCCTATTACAAAGGATAGATGAGTAGTTTTTGATGGATCTTTGATCTTGAGAGGGATCTCGACTTTCTATAGAAGTTAGAAAGTTCCGATGGCAAGGTGAAAAGCAAGGTCGCTTTCTTTATCAAACTTAGTATTGAGTCCACCTAGTTTACGATCCAGTTTATACCCAAATTCAACAATAAATGATCCAACAGGCGTGTCGTAACGGAACCCAAGCCCAACGGCATCCCGGTAGGCATCCTCTAGGTGAAAATCACCAAGATAAACTCCGCCGCCATCGTAGAATATGAGGCCACCGAAGGCTCCCGAAATAGGGAAGCGCAATTCTGACTTTACAAGGAAAAATGCAGAATCATCACGAACAAAGACTTCCCCAAAATCACAGTTGATGGTTTCTTCGCCATAATCGATAAGACCTTGGTTAATACAAAGCTCTCTTTTTCCAGGAACCGTCTCTGCTGGTCCAAAAGCAAATCCTCGAATAGTAGAACTACCGCCAAGAAAAAATGATTTCACTTGCGGCACTCCCGAGTCACTTCGGCTACTGACGTTTCTTAAGTAACCACCACGAAGTGAATTAGCCCAAACCCAACGTTTATTTTTAGTTAATGGTGTGTAATGTGTCGTCGAAAAAGTTGTTTTAAAATATTGTATTTCATTATTTTTGTCTTCTCGAGCTCGGTAACCAGCTAAGGCGGTGGCAGGGGCAAAGCCTGTTTCGTTGGGGTTGTCTTTAGAACTTCCAAGTATAGGATCAGAATATTCAAACTCGAGTCGAGAGTATGAGCCATCAGTTGGTAGAAATTGATCATTTCTATAATCAAATTCAAAGATGGGACCTGTTGTTCCTATATTAAGAATTTTTCTAGAGTTTTCAATATTAGGGTTGTCTTGTAAATTGAATGTTTCTTGATTTGAAAATCCCCAAACATTGTAGGTCAAGCGAAAGTGTCTGGAGTACTCTTTTTCAGTGGATAAAATGATATCATTAGTGGAACGAACAGAACTTGCTTGATAGTCAAACACTTGTTGTTCCCTGATAAGTGAAATACGTCCACGTACACGGTCTTTAAAAATAAAGGGCTCATAATATGATAGAGCAATTCTATTTTCTAAGAAGTTTTTACCATTCTCAATTTGTGAAGCTAAGTCGAGATATTTTAAATCGACGCGTGAACTTATACCACGAGCCTTGCCTCCAATATTATTATATAAAGCTCCGATATAGCCTCGATAAACAAAGAAACCTTCATTAAGAAGTCCTATTCCTGTTGAGAATACACCCGGCTTTCTTTCTTCAACTTCAACAACTATTGTTCTATTTGGATCTTTAGATTCTTGTTCAAGTGAGCGAATGTTAACTTTTCCAAATAACCCAGTCTTTTCCAAGCGATCAATTGAGTTAGAAACTTTATCAATTGTTAATAATTCCTCACGATTAAAATCAAGTTCTCTAGTTACAACATACTCTTTAGTTTGCTGGAGCCCTCTTACGCGAATGTCTTTAACGCGTATTTTAGGACCTTCATCAATCTGGTAGACTATATCAGCGTAAGGCTGGTCTGGTTTATATTGGATAACAGAGGCATTTCTATTTTTTATTTTGAACTCAAGGTAGGCTCGGTTTTTGTAGAAAAACTCAATCTTTTCAAAACTATTTTCTACATCAATGATATTAAGGGGCTTGTTGGTTTGTATGCCGACTTGCTCTCGCAGTTCAATATTGCTAAAAGACTTAGACCCCATGAATAAGATCTGTCTAACATAAGTGAGAATTCCTTCATCTATTTGAATTGTAATCAGAGCTTTGTTCTCATTGTTGATTTCATAATTTACAGAAAGAAGTTCGGCTTGAAGATGTCCGTTTCGTTTTAAATGGGTAACCATTTCCCCTGCAGCATGCTCAATATCTTTTTGAACAAAGTAAACAGAGTGAGCTTCTTCAGCTAAATATTGGTTAAATAATTGTAAGTAGTGGTTTTTTTTCTTAGAAAGTTTTCCGACGATTTCAACTTTGCCAATTCTCACTCGAGGACCTTCATTAATTGAGAAAACAAAAACCTTTTTATCGAGGTCGCTGAAATACTTTTCACGATGAGTCACTTGAATTCTTGGGAAACCGGCTTTTAAATACATTTCGACGATTGCATCCATGATCTCAGAGCTTGAATCACTTAAGTAAAGAAACTTGCCTCCAATCTTACTTTGTTTGATCAAGTCAAAATGAGAGAAAAATTGATTTCCATGGAATACAAATTCAAATTGTGTAGGGTTGGTGATTGTAAATTTTAGTTTGACCTTTGTTTTTTCTTTATTAAAAATTGTTGCGGTATTTTCCACTTTAGCAGTTAGAAAACGGTGCTCCAGAAGTAAGTCGTTTATATCTTTCAGTATTTTGTGACTCGTCTCTTTTTTATAATTATTTTTATAATACTTTTGGATAATTAGTTTTGTTTGAATGTTGAGGTAATTATTTTTGGAAAAAATGTCGATGTCCTCGATAATACAGAAATCTTGTTCATCAATATTAATTTGTAGAATAACACCATCTTTTTGCTTAATTTTCTGATAGCCAATGTGGAAATTATAAAAACCTGAGTTTCGATAGACTTCTTTGATTCTATCAATACTTTGTTCAATCTCTAACTCACTCAGTACTTGTCCATTTTCTATATTCATTGCTTCTGTGAGTTCGGCTTGGCTGTAAGATGCATTACCTTGAATGACTATTGATTGGATTTTGTTGGATTGTTCAGCGCGAATGATCACATTGTTATTGCTTAACTTTTCAATAGAAACCACTTGAAAAAGACCATCTTGAGCAATTTCTTTTACAATACGGTCTAACTCACTGAGGTTGAGTTCTCTTCCCTTGTATTGAGATGTCATCTTCTCAATAATAGGAATTTTAGAGTCCATTAAAATATATTGAGATGAGCTCTTTCCTGCCCATAATATAATTAAGAATGGAATAAGAAGAAATCGTTTAAACATCAATCAAACTCCACCTTGTACTCTAAATCGACACCAAATGGGTTGTTTTGTCTAGTTGTCGTATTATTGTTAAGTGTATTCGTCTCAACAGGACGATTTCTAATGCGGAAAATGGTAGAAATGGCGTCATTAAGTTCATAAGTCACTCGACCTTCAACCCGATTGTTGTCTCCGGTGGTTGATGATCCCGAAAGCTCTAAATTTTTAGAAATCTTCCTTCTTAGAGTGAGTTTAGGTACGGCTGAATTTGTCTGATCATCAAAAGAAGATGAAACTTCGACATCCACATCGTAACGCTCTTTTAATTCACGTCCAAGAGGGTTGTTACCAATAAGGGATGTTCCGACTTCAAAACCATTAGAAGTGGGTTGGTTGGGGTCACTATTTAATGATGACTGTTGTGTCGGATCAAACTCATCAGGTAACTGTCCAAGTGCTAGCATTGATATTATTTGGGACTCGGGGAGAGAGGGTTGACTGGTTAGATTAAGCTGTGGTTTAGATGCTCTACCTTGTAAGAGTAACTCAACATCATAGCCATTCACCCTTGTTTTGGCGTTGAGTGATAATTTAGGGTTTATGGGATGATCCCCCATAAATTCAAAGTTAGATGAGCGAATGTCAAATTCTTGTTCTTTGAATTTGATTACAGAATCTTTGTCAAAATGTGCTTCACCTCTTATTCTTGGACTGTTGATCTTATCGAAAACTTTAATGCGAGCAAGCATATAACCTTCAACAAGACTGTTGCGTACTTCAACACTATTTTTCGTATCAATATCAATATTAAGTGTTAAGGGAGATGTTATTTCCTTCTTTAACAATTCTTCGAGAAGATCTGTGCTGCTGCCTCCGCCGCCAGAAGAAAAGTTACTTTCAATAACTCCATCAAGAACATCATAGTTTCCTGACAAAAGAAATGGTTGTTCGCTACCAGAGAGGCTAATGTTACCATTCCCTCTTGTTTTAAACCCTTCAGGGAACTGTAAGGTGGCATTTTCAAAGCTGGTGTTGATTTGTATTGCAAATTTGTCTTTCTTATCGAGTTTAATATCTCCACTTCCAAGAAAAGTTCCGCCTGCAATTTGACCAGAAATAGAATTTATTACTACTTTGTTTTCGTTAAAAAGAATATCAGCAGAAATATTTTCTAAGGGATGAGGGAATCCTGGAAACTTTAAAAAACTATCAGTAGTGAATGAAGAGCCAACTAAGCGCATATTATTTTGATTGATATTAAGCTCCAGCCTTAACTGGCTGTAGCCGTCAATTTTTTCGATAAAAGGGGCGAAAATTTTAAAAAAGGCAATGTTCATTCGAGAGTTTATAATGAACTTGGTACGGTATTTGTCGGTGAAAGGTTGAGTCACTTTTAAAAACTGTCTGTTACCAGAAATGCTAATTTCATTTAATATTAGTTTTCCATTTTTCAGTTCGATATTTGTGGGTAAAATTGTTTCAATTTTATTTGCTTTGTAGTTTAGCGAAATATTTCTGATTGTGGAAGAAAACTCAGATTGCCAAAAATTTTCTGTACTGATATTTCCTGAAATCTCTCCTGATGTATCAATTATGTAGCTCCTCGTGGACTCTTCAGAGACTGCGTAACCAAGAAGGGGGGCTATATCAAAATTGGTTGCATTCATATCAATAAACAAATTTTTAAAATTGGACTCAGGAAAAATAACTAAAAACTCTAATTGTTCAGGAATATTGAATTGTAAATTGGTTTGATTATTAGAGTTATCATACGCGAATATGGCATCTTTATATTTTTTCTTGTTAAATATAAGTTGTGACACTTCAGCTTTTGTTTTTATTTCAGGCTTTGAAAGATCGCCGCTGATTTTCCCTGTCGCTTGAAAGGTTCCGGAGATAGGTAGATTGTAACTCTTTAAAAGAGTGGAGTGTTGAAGGAAGCCATTTTTAATATTAAAAGAGAGTTGGCTTTTAAGTTTGGTGTCAATGGTTCCTTTTATATTAAATTGTGATTTCTCTTTTTCTAATAATCCTTGTTGTATGATGATAATTCCATCGACACTTTGGGCTTTTACTTTTGCTTCGTTGTATTCTTCTCCGAATGCTTTTCCTTTAAAAAGTCTAGCATCAAGGTTAAAGTTAAGTTGTTCAACATCAAAAGGCGTATCAAGTTGTAAGCGACCAGAACCCGATCCTAAAAATCGGTCCTCAAGATTCACTTTTTTAATGATAGACTGTTGAATATCTGTCATCCGAAAGAAGGGTAAGCTAATATCACTTTTGATAACTTCTTTGAGAAGATCGACTTGTAATCCACCTTGGTAACGTGTGGATTCGATATTGCCCTTGATATTTTTGAAGTAAAGTGTTCCACTCTTATAGTTTAGTTGAGTTGTAAGTTCTCCAAAATAGTATTGTTCAAACTCAAATTGATTTGAATTAATATCCATCTGAAATGTTGCTGCGTCACTGTCACCGGTTGTCGATCCTTTTAATTTTGCTTTTCCAGCAAACTCAAGATCGGCTATTGGACTAACTTCACTTAGATCTAAGTTTTCGGTTTCATATAAAATATTAAAACCTTTTTCATAATTGATTGAGCCTGTGGATTTGGCATGAGTTGATTTGTGCTGTGCTTGAGCTTTATAACTAATTTCCTCTTCGGAAATAGTCATGGTCCCGGCAATATCTACTTTTTTAGCAATAACAATATTTTTATCTCTTTTATTGGTTTGGACTTTTAGATCACTAATTGTAGCAGCCCCTGGGCAAATTACATTTAATTTTTTCTCATAGCTTCCTTCACACTTTAAATCGCCGTTGACTTTAAGCCAAACAGGAATGTCGGCAATTGTAGAATCTTTTAGAAAACTGTGAAGTTGAGCATTTTTAATTTTTATATCGCCTTGAATGAGAGTCTTGCCTTTATCCACTTTAACTTTAACTTTTTTGATACTGATGTGATTGTTGCCAGAAAGTTTGGCATCAATACTTTTGATATTTATATTATCTAAATCGGGAATAGAGGCCTCGAGGTTAAAATCACCTAATATGATTTTGCCGATCTGAACCTTTTTTAAATCTCCATTGACTTGACTAACGATGTCTTTGCTTTTGGCTTTCTTGGTAAAATGAATATCTGTTTTTAAACTGCCATTTATGTCTGCAATAGCATTCGTCTTGTAGAGTAGGTTTGTCCATTTGTGAATAGCGGCGAAGCTAGTGTTAATACGTGTATTTAAATTGAGTTCTTCAATGTTTTCTGGAGTTTTTTTGTATGTGAAATTACCAGAGGCTAAGAAAAATGAAGTTTCCTTTACAATTTTAATTTTAGAAACAGAGACAGTGTTGGACGTCAGCATAAGCTGAAACTCTGTCAAAAAATTAAGAGGTGTATCTTTTAAATTTTTACGAATTCCCACGTTGGGGTCTTTGATAGTGATTGTTAAACTACTTTTTTCATTGAATGCCTTAATGTAAAGGTTCTCAGTACTCACATAATACTGGTTTTGAATGTTGGCATTGATTTTAAAGTTTTGGAGATTGATTTGGGAGATGGGAATTCTTTTTAATATTGAATTTAAGTCAAAATTTGTTTCAGGTATCTCACTGTTTGAGGCTGTCTCTGGAATATTTAAATTAATTTCTGACCCTTCAATTTTAAGTGAGCTAAGCCAGAACTTTCCAACAAGAATGTCAAAGAAGCTAGGACGAAGAATCACTGAGTTTATTTTGAACTCTTTCGTATACTTTTTTAAGTCCGACTTAGATGTGAATTGTGTGTCATAAAGCTCGAGTTGAAGTGGAAGAATTGAGAAGTGCACTCTACCGATATCAATTTTAATTGGGATATCATCTTTGAGGCTGAAGCGTTCAACATAGACTTCAACTAATTTTTCTAGCTTAGGCTTTTCCCATATGTAAAGATAAGCGAAGCCTGTGCTTAGCATTAGTAAAAAAGTATAAAGGAGTATTTTTCCTCGTTTACTCAAATCCGTCCTCTTTCCATTGAGCTAAGGTCTCAGAGGCTGATTTAAAATTAGGTCTCATAGAACTGATTTGTTTCATTAAGTCGAAAGCTCTTTCTTTTTCACCAAGTTCCCAATAGGCAATGGATTCCGCATATGAGATTGAGAAAAGGGCGTCTGGTTTTTCAGAGTATTTTTGTTTTAATAACTGACAGTGGTCAAGGAGTTCAACATATTGTTTCCCATTAAAAAGGTAGTCTAACAGTTGCCAATCTTTTTTTATGAAATCTTTATTTTTATAAATAAACTCCACAGCCATTTTGTTTTCACCAAAACTTCTGAAAAGATAGGCAAAGTCAGAGGGAAGAGCTTGTTGTGTCTTTAAAAACTTTTTTGCTTGCTTGTTTATTTGCTTGAGTAGTGCAATTTCTTCTTCGTTATTTAATTCAGGTGATTCACTATTAGATTCTGGCGTGCGGTTAACTCTATTTCGTAGAATTCGCTCAGCTTTACGTTTTTCTTGATCCGTAATAAGTCCCTTTATGCGGAATTCACTCGGAGATATTTTTTTTAGTATATTCATATACTCCATGTGTTGATCCATTAATCTTTCTGACTCTGCAATGCGTGCTGATGCGATCAACTCTTGCTTATACTGAGTCAATCTTTGTAAAAAACGGAATCTCTTTTTAGATAAAAACTCTTTAATGACCTGTTCTAGAGTAAAAGCTTTAGAGGAAATAATCTTCTGCTTGCGGAAACTCTTAATTATCTCTTGGAAATGAGCGTCAGGTAAAGCAATGTGAGAATCTTTAAGAATTGTGAAAAATGGTATCCATGGTAAGTCGATGATTTGACTTTGTAGATCAATAGCAAAGAAATAGAGAAAGAGTTTATTTTGCTTAGCTTTGAATAAAAAATGAAAGATTTCTATTTTTTCTTCAGGATAATAATCGAACCAATTCTTCCTAAGTGTGTCTTTGAGATGTTTCTCATTTTCATCGTTGAGAAAATTTAAAATTGATAGCTTCCAAGTGTTGGACAATGGGTTACCTCAAGTTGATTGGAAAGAATGCTTCATCTATATTATGTCTTTAAAAAAGGCTGATGTCTGCTACCTTGCGTCAAAGCGGGTCCTTAGTCGATTACAGCTCGGTGTTGTTTTTAATCGACCAAGAGTTCAGTTTGAATTTTAATTTAAAGTATTTTTGAAGAGAAGAACTTAACTTTTATCAGTTCAATCATTGGAAGCTTCAGTAAATTTTTAAAACTTTATTATAAAGTTTAAGCCCAAAGTCTTAAGGCTTTGGGCTTAAAGTAATGGCACTAGTAAGCAAGAAAGCTGCAGGGGGCCAATAGAAGAGTTTTAAGAATTGGATCTTTCCATGTATTCCCCAGTTCGAGTGTCGACTTTTAACATATCACCTTCGTTGATATGGAGAGGTACGTTAACGGTCAATCCTGTTTCAAGTGTGGCAGGCTTTGATCCACCTGTAACAGTGTTGCCTTTAAGGCCAGGGTCTGTCTGAGTGACTTTTAAAACCACAGTGTTAGGGACATCGATGTCAATCGCACGGTCATTGAAAAAGAGCATAGTGACTTCAAGGTTTTCAATTAAGTAGTAAGCCTTATCACCAACGTCTTCACCGTCCATTGCGATTTGATTGTAATTTTCTTTGTCCATGAAGTGATAGCCTGTTTCGTCCTGATAAAGATACTGGCAATCGCGAGTCATAACATCGGGAACTTCAAATTTTTCGCCGGACTTAAAAGTTTTTTCTAAGTTAGATCCGGTTAACATGTTTTTCATCTTTGTGCGTGTAAATTGGTTCCCTTTACCTGGCTTAACATGTTGAAAATCCACAATAGAATAGGGTTGGCCATCGATTAAAATTTTTAGCCCTTTTTTGAAATCCGAAGTTTGATACATTTGGTTTCCCGGTTAAGTGTTTATTCTACAAAGTGTACAAATTAAACGAGGCCGTCTCAGTTTTCAAGTTTGGAATGAGTCTAATTTCTAGCTCTTTTGTATCTCTTCGATGCGTTGCAGCCATTTTTCGTAAAGGTCTCGTTTTTGGCGAAGAAAATAAAGGGCTGGGTCTTCATGGGTCTCAGTATTTGTATTCGAGAGGGTTTCGTCAATTGTGTTAAGGAGCTCAATTCTTTTACGTACTCCTTCGGACTCACCTCTGTGCGTGAGAGCGAGTTTAGCCACTTCCATGGCATTTTCATTTTCTCCTCGGTTCATAAAAGAGTCGATGAGGTGGAGGACATGGTTTTCGCTAGGAAGTTTCTCAATCCAGTGACCGTAGCCGTCGATACTAAAAGAATTATCAAGGCTATCATCTTCAATGTGTTCTAAAAACTCCCAATCTTTTAAAAACTTTTGAGCCGTTTTGTCATTTGGAGTGAAAATAAGTAACTTTTTAAAAAGAGAGATGGCTTCAAGGTGTTCTCTTGTTTTGACATAACAGTGAGCTAAGAGTCGGAGTGCTAAAATATTTTCAGGATTAAGTAAATGAGCCTTGGTTAAAACTTGAATGGCATCTTTGTAATTTTTTAGTTCATAAAGAATTTTACCATGAGCCACTAATCCAGAGACGTAGTCTGGATTATGTCGTATCCCCTTTGATGTGACTTCAAGAGCTTCTTCTAAGAGGCCCATTTTCCAATAGGCTTCAGCGAGACTGGCAAAGACAGGTGATCTTGGGTTTTTAAGGAGAACCATCTGCAATTCTTCAATTTTATTAGGATCAAGCTGACTCATAACATAATAATTTTTTCATTAAATCGGTGGGAAAGCAATGAGCTTCAGGTTAGGATGGCTTTATGAAGATTTTGGGGATTGATCCCGGTACGTTAAATTTGGGTTGGGGATTGATTGAGTTGGATAACAATCAAAAAGTTATTCAAGTTAAAAGGGGATGCATTAGTGTTCCCGCTAAAGATTCTCTTTTTAAGCGTCTCCATCGCCTTAATTTTGAGCTAAGTACTCTTGTCCAAGAGGAAAAACCACAAGTGGCTGCTATTGAAAAAATTTTTCTTGGAAAAAATGTAGATAGTGCTTTTAAATTGGGCCATGTGCGCGGAGTTTGCGCGGCGCAATGCATTGCTGGCGGAGCTGAGATTGTGGAGTACGCGGCGCGGACAGTAAAAAAACAGGTCACAGGTTCGGGAGCTGCCAGTAAAGAGTTAGTACGAACTTTTTTATATCAGCAACTGGGTTTGCGAGATCAAGGCTTACCAATGGATGCTTCCGATGCACTAGCTCTCGCTTTTTGTCATGTTTTGCATCATAGTGTGTGGCGTAAACAAAGGGGATTGGAGATCTAATGATTTCTTTTTTATCAGGACAAGTCATTGACAATGAAGAGGGTGTGTTGACCATTTTATGTCGAGGTGTGGGTTATGAAGTGACTTGCTCGACGAACACTGTTGACGACATTGTTGAGAGAAAAGTTGTTCAACTTTGGATCTACACTCATGTGCGTGAAGATCAGTTTCACTTGTTTGGTTTTTCAAGCAAAATTGAAAAACGATTATTTTTGAGCCTCATAAAAGTAAATGGAATTGGTCCAAAATTGGCGATACAAGTTTTATCCGGAGCCAGTCTTGACCATATTATTGACGCCATTGAATCAAAAAATGTGAAAGCGCTGACAGCGTTACCGCGCGTTGGTAAAAAGACTGCGGAACAAATGATTTTAACACTTAAAGGCGATTTGGTTCTTGAAAAACAAAAAGATAACCCAGCCACTCAAGCTCCAAAGCCCCATCAGGAAATTCTATCAGCTCTTACTCATCTCGGGTTTCGTGCTGCTGAAGTAGAAGAGGTTGTTTACGCTCTTCCTAAAGAGGTGGAGTTTGAAGAAGGTGTAAGAGAGAGCCTTCGCTTACTGTCTCGATAGTATTAAAATAGGGAGTGAGTATGGATACATCCATGAGAGAAAATCAAAATTTATCGGCAATGGAAATTCCGTCAGAAGGTCATTGGGAAAATAACTTAAGGCCGAGTCAGTTTGATGATTTCCCAGGACAATCAAAGATTGTTGAAAAATTAAAAATTTATATTGAAGCTGCTAAAATTAGAAAAGAGCCCATAGATCATATCTTATTTTCAGGACCCCCTGGATTAGGAAAGACAACATTGGCTTTTTTATTAGCCAAAGAAATGAAAGTGGATATAAAAACCACATCCGGTCCGGCTCTCGATAAAAAAGGTGATTTAGCGGCATTGCTTACAAGCCTTACAGAGCATTCAATACTCTTTATTGATGAAATTCATCGTCTCAATCGAACAGTCGAAGAATATTTATATAGCGCGATGGAAGATTACTATCTTGATATCATGACTGGTGAAGGGCTGGGAGCTCGTTCTATGAAGTTTCAGCTAGCACCGTTCACTTTGATTGGTGCGACCACTCGGGCCGGTTTGCTAAACGGGCCATTTCGGGATCGTTTTGGAATTGTGGAAAGGTTGGCTTTTTATGAGAAAACAGAGCTTGTTCAAATTCTCAACCGGTCGTCTCATTTATTAAAGGTAGAATTGGACAGTGATGGAGCGTTGGAGATTGCCAAGAGAAGTCGAGGGACTCCTCGAATAGCCAATCGACTCTTAAAAAGGGTCAGGGACTTCGCTCAAATACAGAACGATGGTAAAATTGACAAGAATCTTGCGCAAAAAGCGTTGGATACGATGGAAGTAGATCATCTGGGGCTTGACGAGATGGATCGTAAAGTTCTAGGAATGATTTTAAACAAATTCTCGGGTGGGCCGGTCGGTATTGAAACCTTGGCGGCGGGACTGTCTGAAGACAAAGGAACGATTGAAGAGGTGTATGAACCCTATTTAATCCAAGAGGGACTTATACAAAAGACTCCTCGTGGACGTGTGATTACGGATTTAGGGAAAAAACACTTCCAGTCGACATAGGTGTAAATTGTACTTACAGAAAACTTTAAAAAATAAAGCTGTTATAAATGGGGTTGGTCTTCATAAGGGAATAGAAACATCTCTTTCTTTTTGCCCAGCACCTGCCAATGCTGGAATTCACCTTGTAAGAACCGATTTGGAGGGCTGTCCCTCCGTTCCCATCCATGTTGATTATGTTAAAGCCACTTCATTGGCAACGACACTTGGTACAGACCGTTTTATGGTTTCAACTGTAGAGCACTGTCTGTCTACGCTGGCCGCTTTTAGGATAGACAATGTCTATTTAGAATTAAAAGGGAGTGAGATTCCCATAGGCGATGGTAGTGCTAAGGTGTTTATGGATGAAATCCGAAAAGTGGGGACGATTGAACAGTCTGAACCTCGTAAATATATTTATATTACGAAACCTGTTTATTGTGGGACAGAAGAAAAGCATGCTTATGTTGTTCCTTATAATGGTTTAAGAGTGAGTTGTACCATTGATTTCGACCATAAGATGATCGGTCAACAATTTGTAGATATTGACATCAATGAACAAACTTTTGCCAAAGAGTTAGCACCGGCAAGAACTTTCGGATTTGTGAAAGATATCGAGAAGATGCGCGAAATGGGATTGGCTATGGGTGCGTCGCTTGAAAATGCCATTGCTGTTGATGAAAACTCCATCGTCAATCCTGAGGGACTGCGCTACGAAAATGAGTTTGTTCGTCATAAAGCTATGGATGCTCTTGGTGATTTGATGACTCTCGGACGTCCACTTATGGGGCATGTCGTGCTCTATAAAGCAGGACACGATTTACTGAATCAACTTGTGAAAAAAATCCTCGATTCACCAGACTGCTATCAAGAGTTGGAACTGGGTGGGGGACTTCCTAAGTTTGAGAATTTTGAGCTTCCTTTTGGTGGTCGCGCTTAAGAAAGGCCTCAATTTCTTACTGAATGATAATCTTATAAGGTCTTAAAATCATTCTCTTAGGATAGGGCTTGACCCATTGTGGTCCTAAAGGTAATCCCACATGGAAAGATAAATTAAGTACGACTTTTTGAGGCGTATTGCGTCCCTGACAAAACAGGGTGAGGAGTGTTGCAATGATTATCGGTGTTCCAAAAGAGATCAAGATAAGTGAAAATCGAGTGGGTTTAACGGAGGCCGGTGTACGCCAATTGATACATCAAGGTCATAAAGTTTATGTTCAAAAGGACGCTGGGCTTGGTTGTTGGATTACTAATGAGGCCTATTTAGAGGCTGGGGCTATACTTCTCGATACGGCAAAGGAAATCTACGACACTGCTGAAATGATCATTAAAGTTAAAGAACCTCTTCCTGATGAATATGATCTTTTAAAAGAAAATCAAATTTTATATACGTATTTACACCTTGCTGCGGAACCTCAATTAACTAAAGTTCTCGTAGAGAAAAATGTTAAGGCTGTTGCTTATGAGACCATTGAAGATGCTAAGGGTGGTTTGCCATTATTAACGCCTATGTCTGAGGTGGCTGGTCGTATGGCTACACAAGTGGGTGCCTTTTATTTGCAACGTGACAATGGCGGTATGGGTATCTTGCTTGGTGGTGTAACGGGAGTCCGCAGAGGACGTGTTACAATCCTTGGTGGAGGTATCGTTGGTACCAATGCCGCTCAGATGGCTGTAGGCTTAGGAGCTGAAGTTCGTATTCTGGATGTCAATCACTCTCGCTTAGAGTATTTAGATCATATTTTTTCAGGAAAAATTAATACGGTTTTCTCAAACCAACAAAATATTGAAGATTCAGTGGCTGAATCAGACTTAGTGATTGGAGCTGTTTTACTTGCAGGAAGAAAGGCTCCTAAGCTTGTAACAAAAGAAATGATTGAAAGTATGAAGCCCGGATCTGTTGTTGTGGATGTTGCTGTGGACCAAGGTGGATGTATTGAGACATGCAAACCGACAAGCCACACTCATCCAACGTTCACCATTAATGATGTTATTCATTATTGTGTACCTAATATGCCAGGAGTTGTGGCCCGCACGTCTACTTATGCATTGACCAACGTTACGTTTAAATATGCGTCTATTATTGCGCAAATGGGTCTTGAAGAAGCAGTAAAAGCCCATCCTTTATTGGAAAAAGGAATTAACGTTTATGGTGGAAAAGTCACCTATGAAGCTGTCGCTTCAGATCTTGGTATGGAGTATGTACCTTATTCTAAAATGATCTAAAGCTGATTTGTTATTTCAAGTTAAAAAATAGGGATCTCTGAATTTCGGTGGAAAGTAAGGAGATTCCTTTTTTTTTGAGTCTCAAGATAACTTTTGGATGAGGGTGTCCGTACCTTTTTTTGCGACTACTTGCTATGGCCATTTGAAAATGAGTATGTTGCAGTAGTTCTTTTGAGGTGCTTGTATTGCTTCCGTGGTGACCGAGAACTAAAAGTGTGATTTTTTTTGGTAACCTATGGAACCATTTTTTTTCATGTTTTTTTGGTGCATCGCCTGTAATCAGGATTTTGTTGTCAATGAGTAGGATAAGACTTTTTTCATTCTCACTGGTACCCATTTCAAGGGATTCAATGATTTTAAAAATAGGAGGGATTTCCATTTTGCAGGGATCTAACTTATTTAAAAATAATCGCCTTGGTCTTCTAATTTTTAAAAGACAGAAATGAGTGGTCGACTTTCTAAATCGAGAGATAAAGTTTAAGTGATCCCAGTCTTCGTGAGTTAAAAATAGAAAGTTGTTTTTATTTTTGCAATAGTTGAGAACTTTTTTGGGAAATTTTTCACCGCCCATATCAATATGATAGCAAGATCCTTGATAAAAGTATGTTGCCCATGATCCTTGTCCCACATCCCAAACAACAAAGTTAAATAATAGGTCAGTTTTAATCGTTTGAGGTTGAAAAAATATAAGTGTGACGACTAAAAGTAACCTTTTCATAATTATCGCTTTGTTTTAGAAAAAAGTTTTTCAAAAATTAAATGGACCATAAAAATATAGAACCAAAAAGTTAGATTGTTTGCCGCTATCTTAATGCCGTTGCCATCGTAGCTAAATTGATTGATGTAAGCTGAGAACTTAAAGAATAAGTTCCAAGAAACTTCACAGATTGGAACAAGTGTTGTGAATAAAGTGCTAATTAATGTTAGAGGAAAGAGAGAGAGTGCAATAATTGGTGTGAGGAATATGTTATAAAGAATTGACCATGGAGAGAGTGAGGAGAAACTTTCAATAATGGGAGATAGTATGAGAAAACAGTAAAAAGACTGTGTGAATGTATTAGAAAATGTAATTAAACAGAGACTTGCTCCCCAACTTAAAATGAGAGAACAAGAAGTTATTTGCTGTGGTTGAAAAAGCAAGGCAAAGAACACGCTTAGTAGTAAAGTTTGATAAGAAGTGTAGTTGAGGAATAAGCTTTGGTTTAAGTGTTTAAATAATATTTGAATCCAAGCCCGTAATGCTGAAATTTGAAAATCGCAACATCCTACAAAAAAGAATAAAAAAAATAATTTGATTAGAGTGGGAATCTTATTTCGGAACAATATATTTAAAAAACGATTAATCAGATGTAGGTGAGCCCCTGAGACGACGAATAAATGGATAAGTCCTAAGCTTTGCAATTGTGATTTTTGGATACTGTTAGGCAACTTCTTTCCACAGACGAGAGCTTCGTAAAGATGAGTTGTTTTGGATTGAGGAACTTGACTCAGGCAAAAAGAATGCAAATCCAAACTTAAGTAGGGCTCAAACCAAAATAAAATTTTTAAAATCAGTATTAAAAACAATGAGGAAAAAAGAAATAAAACCACAGTCAATCTCAATGCAAAATTGACTCATATGTGAAATTGAACAGAACGTAAGCAATTTTGAAGCTGTCCGACAGCTGTTTACAGAATCTGATTTTTCACATCCATTTTAAGCTGAATTTGAGTAATTTCAGCAAGATAGGTGTGGATAAAACCTGTGCAATTCGCTGAAATCCGCTCTAGTTCTTGGGTCTAAGGTCTAGGGCGGGCGTCATTCCACATACTTTGTGGAAAAAGTAAAAGAAGTGATTAAAAATCAAGCTTCTTTGTGGTTATTTCCCCATATAAGGTGGGTAATTCGTTATCATGTGATAAAAATACAAGCAGAAATTAAATCAGTCACTTGCTCTAAGTGATTGGGGTTCGTTACAATCATATAATGATGAAAAAAAAAATAAATTATAATCGAATTAAATATTGCCTTTTGGTTTCAGTGCTATTTATAGTTTCCGGTTGCGCTTCTCAAGACAAGCAAGACAAAATAATGAAAGTTCAGAAGAGGCGAATAGTAAGTCTAGAGCGTGAGCTGGATCAAAAACAAAAACTCATTTCAGAACTCAAAGCTTCGCGTTGGGCAAAAGAACCTGTTAAAAAGTCTACAAAATTGGCTTTGAGGCCAATGATTGCAGAGATTAAAAATAAAAACTGGGTCAAAGCACTTAAGATAAGTTCTGAACTTAAGAAAAGTTATCCTAATAACTTAACTCTTGCTCGTTATAGATACTCGATCTTTAAGAAAATGGGACTGGATAAGCATGCTAAGCAAGAAAAGATCAGATATAAGAAACTTCTTTCAGTCACAAATAAAGGTAAGACAGTTCGATGAAATTAGGGGTTATTTGTACTCTTTGTTTTGTATTTACAGCTTCCGCTGTTGCTCAGGATTCATCGTCTACTTTTGAACAAAGAATGTATGATATTTATAAGAGTTCTTATGATAAAGAAGTGACTGATGAGCAGTGGGCTCTTTATGTCTCCAACTTAAGCCAGAGAACATACACAATAAATGAAGGTGATACTCTTTGGGATCTTTCCACAATTTTTTTTGGTGATGGTTTTTTTTGGCCTAAGATTTGGTCTTATAATTCAACACTCACAAATCCTCATTTACTGACTGTTGGACAAAAAATTCATTTTTTCACAGGTTCATTAGATCTTCCCCCAGGAGTCAATGTCGATTCAAAAGAAACGATTACAGAGGGTTCTTTAAGTGGCTTTGTTGCTGTTAAAAAGAGTGCTGTAACCTCAAGTAATGTTGTTCCGCCCAAAAGTCTTTATCCAGGGGCTCCCACAATTCCCTTAAGACAAAGAGAAATTAGACCCGTTCTGGAAAGTATTCCAAGTACCTTTGAAAACTCCGACTCTTATGATGTTAGTAAGTATGATGATAAGGGTGTCAGTATGGACATTCGACCTCCAGTGAGAGTTAATCCTTTATTTGTTGCCCATTCTTTTCTGTATGGTGGTAAGGCTCAAGACTACCCTAATATAGGTAGGCTTGTTGAATCTGAAGACAATGTTTTACTCGTTGGTCAAAATCAACAGGTTTACATACGTTCATCGGAAGGTCTTAGTATAGGAGAGCACTTTACTGTTATGGGTAAAGATTATGAGTTTGACCGTAATGGTTTTGATGGCAACGTTATTCGCTATATGGGAACTGTTGAGATCACTGAAAATGTGGATAATGATTTGTATCGGGGAATTATTATACAAAGTTTGTCTGGAGTTAAGGGAAGTCCTTGGATTACCAGAGAAAAAATTCCTAGTTTTTCTGATGATTATGTAGGGCGGGCAAATAATGTCAATGTCCGAATTATTGGTGGTGGTTTAGATAATTTTAGTCGTGTTTTTGGGCAAAGTGACGTTATCTATTTAGGTGGTGGCACAAATAAAGGACTGAGAGCGGGTGATATTCTTGGTATTTATAAAAGAAGAGACATTCGATATGATGATTCTACTATTGAAAAAAGTCCAACTCCCATAGCTCATATCAAGGTCTTTCGGTCCGAGCCTAAATTAGCTTCTGCATTTGTTTTGAGTTCGTCAGATGTTATTCTTCCAGGTGATGAGACGGGAATGCCAACTTTAGTGCAATCGTCTCAAGCCGTACAAGATAATCTTAATTCTATCGAAAGCGATTTAGATTCTCAGGCAATACAGAAAGCTGAGTTTGAAGATGATGATATTGTCTTTAAGTAAATCGCTTAGAAAGAATAAGTTTTCCGGTATTGAACTCTAGAAGACGGACAAATTTATTCAGAATCTACTCATTAGTGTTTTATCTTAGTATTAATCTTGTATTGCCGTCTATTGATGTATCAGCAAATTAATAAAAAAGATCTACCTCTCTGTTTTAGTAAATTAGAAAGCTCTCCGAACACACTCTATTTGTCACATCCCTGGGATTTTAATCGACCGAGTATTGCTGTTGTAGGAGCAAGAAAGATGAATCCATGGGTTATTCAATGGCTTGAGCTTGAATTTTTACCCGTTCTAAAAAGAATAGACTTATCTGTTATAAGTGGTGGGGCGAGAGGTGTTGATCAGTGGGCTCATCGTATGGCTATACGAGCCGGCCAGAAAACGTTGGCATTTTTGCCTAGTGGACTTAACAAAGTTTATCCAAAGCAACTTGGTACTTTATGTCAGTTTCCTTATTTTGTTATGGCGACAGAGTACGATTCTGATATTGAGATGAGAAAATTTCATTTCCATGCTCGTAATCGATTGATTGCAGCCTCAAGTCCTCTCTTGTTTGTTGTACAAGCTCATAAAAAAAGTGGCTCAATGATGACCGCTAGAATAGCGTTGGACATTGGCTGTACTGTTTTAACTCTACCAGGGCATGTAATGGATCCTGACTTTTCTGGTAATAATGAGCTTCTCTATGATGGAGCACAATTGATTAGAGATGGCTTTGATTTAGAAGTTTTGATTAGGAATGAGTTTAGTTTGTAAATTTAAATACTGTTTTACAAATATCGAATACTCTTCCTATGAGTTCTTTTTTACATCCTCAGGATTGGTGCTAAAAAGTGTTTTTAAAAAATGTTTCCTATTCTTCTTAACATCGTCATTCTCGTGAATTTGTTCGGATTGTTGTTTTTGTAATTTTCTGACGCGATGGCCGTCAAGGGTGTCAGGGGAGTCTTCCGGTTTTTTAACATTTTTTAAATAGTTTTTATATTTTTCGGATCGATTCGAATCATAAATCAAAGTGGATTGATTTTCTTTTTTTTGCTCAGTAGAGCTTTGCTTGTTGCCCTCTTCTTTATGGCTCCAATTGGTTTTGGTCTCCTTTATTGGTATGTCACTGCTTTCTACATTTTTGGGCTGAACATGACCTGTCACTGAAATGGAATCATTAGTGCGATCACTGGTTCCTCTTAACACTTGGGCTTTGGTTGATTTTCGATCAAGTTCTATGGATTCATTGTATCGACGTCTTAATTCTGTGATGGATGTTTCAGTTGTATCAGCCAAGACATCAATAAGTTTGAAGGGATCAATGGGAGAGTAGAGAACGCCGTCAATTATTCTTTTTTGTTCTTCACTTAATGCACCGGATTCTTTTTCTTGCTTAACAAAAACGAGTTTTGGTTTTCCTCTCATTTCTTTAATCTTGCCAAGTGCAGATAAGGTCCTCTCATTTTTACCCAGTGTGGCGGCAAAAACCACATCGGGGAAATGGTCGATTAATTGTTCTGAGAGATCGAGGCCGTGGCGCATGGCAATAACCTGATAGTGTAAACGAGAGAGTATTTTTTCTAAAAAATTTTGATCATCTTTATTTTCTAGTACAAGCATGATTTTAGACATACTTTATGGTCTCTCGGATTCTCTGTGAGGTCAAAAAAACCTTTAAACTGAAATTAAGGCCATGGCGTTTTATTTCGCTTTTACACAAAGAGGGGGCGATTGACGCAGGTTTTCAATAGTGATAGATACTGGAGACTTGGAGGATCTATGGAAAAGACTCGTGTTGAAGAAATCCATTTACCGGAAAGAAAGTTCAGTGTTTCTGCTGGGAACACCACCATTAATATTGGCTCTGGAGAAGAGCTGGCGGTGATTGCTGGCCCCTGCGTTATTGATAGTAAAGAACTAGCCTTTGAAACAGCGCGCGCTTTGGCTGAAATCAGTCAACGTCTAGGAGTGGGTATTATTTTTAAAAGCTCCTATGAAAAAGACAATCGAGGGGCTGTTGGCAACTGGAAAGGGCCTTTGATGGATGGCGGGCTAAAAGTTTTAGCTGATATACGCAAAGAATTTGATCTTCCAGTCTTAACGGATGTTCATCGAACTGAGGATGTGGCTCATACGGCTGAGTATGTCGATGTGTTGCAGATCCCAGCTTATATGTGCCAGCAGACTTCTATGGCTGTTGAATGCGGTAAAACAGGGAAGGCCATCAATGTTAAAAAAGGACAATTTTTAGCACCAGAGGGAATGGCTGGAGTGGTTGGTAAAATTAAATCGACCGGAAACAATAATATTCTGCTTACAGAGAGAGGCGCTTGTTTTGGTTACAATCGTTTGGTAGCTGACATTCGCTCTATTCCAATAATGCAAGAATTGGGTGCTCCCGTTTGTTTTGATGCCACTCATATTATTAGACTGTATGGGATTAGTAGTGCCGATCCGGCTGGTGGAGAGCCGCGCTTTGTACCTCACTTGACCTTAGCCTCGGTGGCAGCAGGAACAGATGCCTTATTTATTGAGACTCATCCTGATCCTATGACCGCAAAATGTGATGCGGCTTCACAATTAAGACTTTCTTATTTTGAAAGACTGGTCACTCAAGCAAAGAATGTGCGTAAAGCTATTCAAAAACCTGAGAATGTCGGTACAATGACATTATAAAAGCTTCTATTTTAGAAGCTCTTAATTTGAAGTTTTTTGAATATTTTAGGGCCTCAAATGGAAAATCAGGGGGAAATTTAATTTCCTTATTGGTTATTAGAGTGAATGAGTATTTAAAATGCTTCTAGGGTATTGAGGCTATTATTCGTCGGTATAAACTGATTTTTTATTATTTATTTGCAGAAATGGTCCCTACTTTTTTTGTAGGGGTTATCAGTTTTGTTTCGATTCTTCTCTTGTTTCAAGTATTAAAACTGACAGATACATTATTAAAACACGATGTCAGTATTAGAACTCTTGTTCATCTTTTATCTTATATGTCGATTAGTTTTTTACCGGCGATTCTTCCTATGAGTCTTATTTTTGCCATTGTTCTCTCTTATAATCGTTTATCAGCCGATTCAGAAGTGATTGCAATGAAGTCACTTGGATTAAGTATGTGGCCAATTATGGCACCTGGCATTGCACTAGGTTTTATAGTTTCAATTGTATCAGGATATACTTCCTTTGAAGTGGGCCCCTGGGGAAATAGGCAATTTGAGGTTATGATCTTTGATATAGGTAATTCAAAGATAACCTCTCAAATCGGTGAAGGTACATTTTCTGATGGTTTCTTCAATTTGATGGTTTATGCCAATAAAATTAACAAAGACACTGATGAGTTAGAAAAAGTTTTTATTTACGATGAGAGAGACAATCGTAATCCGACAACAATATTAGCTGACAAAGGTAAGATCGTAACTGAAAAAAGTTTTAATGCTTACAAAGCTTTTGTGCGTTTAATAGATGGTGATATTCATAAAATGACTAAGACGGGTCATACTAAAATTCACTTTCAAACTTATGATTTGCAAATTGTTGAACCGATGAGTCGTAAAACTCGCGGGAAATCAATGAACAGTAATACTTACAGTGACCTGGTGGCGGGTATCAATAATTCAAAAGATCTGAGTCAGAAGCGTTCTTATCTTTATGAATATCATCGTCGTTTTTCGCTCTCATTTGCTTGCCTATTGTTTGTTCTTGTAGGAATAGGGCTGGGATGTCGTAGTAATAGTCGATCGGGTAAATCTGGTGGTGGAGTTATTAGTGTGGGAGTTATTGTTGTTTACTGGCTCTTATTTGTTATTGGAAACAGTTTATTAAAGACACCTCAAGTTCCTATTTATATTGCTGCTTGGTTACCGGCGTTTGTCTTATTGCCAGCTGGAATTTATTTATTAAGGAAAAACTGGAATTAATAATCATTTGATATTGGGTCAGGTTTTAAAAAAGTCATCTTTTGTCAATGTTGTTGAAACTACCTTAGCTGATTAAAGACTCATAAAAATAATATTGTGATCGGTGCCAATAAGGCTTTGCTCATCGAGCCAAAGAGGTTCTAGAGAGGCGTTTCAAAAATTGTGATGTTTTTATCTTTTTAAGTAAGGTTTATTTTTTAAATAGACTGCCTATGGCTTGTCCGAGGTCCATAGTCAGCAGGTTCGTAGATCCTTTGCGACTATCTCCTAGTTGGCTTAATTCTCTTCGAGCACTAATGAAGCTGTTGTCAATATTCAGAGCTGTTGTAAAATACTTTCGTGCCTTTTCTTTGTCGTTTAAGCCTAGAAAATAAAGCCCTCGACAATGATAGTAGGGAGAGGTATCTCGTGACTCTATAGGAATATGGTTGAGCCTTTTATCAATATCAGCAAGAAATCCTTCACTCATTTTGGTGACGGTTTTTAATTCCACCCAGATCAAATGGATTTTAATAGCTGGAGAATTTGGGTTCAGTTTGATGGCTTTTTGAAGAGAGTGTTTGGCTTGTGAATATTGACCTTTAGATAACAGATTTTTTGCCACTTCAAATATTTGATCTCCCTGTAAAAACCTCTCAGACTGACTGGCTTCAAACTGTTGTAAGTACTCTACTTTTTTATCATCTTTTTTTAAAGTGTCATAGGCGACTTGGATTTTTTCAAAAACTCTTTGGGATAGATCAATAATATCTTGTGGGGTACCAGTGACAAGTTTGTCAGGATGAAGAACTTTGGCTAAGTCAAAATAAGCTTTTTTAATATCAGACTCTTTTGCACTCCGACTTACCCCTAATCGTTCAAAATAATTTTTTTCTTCCAGCTCAATATCTAATCTGTTGAGGCGTTTGGCTTGATGGGCAAAATTGATAGTTTTATGAGAATTTCCTATTTTAATCAGTCCCATTATATTAAGAAAATGAACAAGCCTTAAAATATTATTTTCAATCGTACTATTGTTGGCCACTAATTCTTCAACGGAAGTTCCTCTTGATAAGTGAGCATCAATTGAAGAAAATGTTCTGGATACAAAAGGGTAAATTTGAGCTGTCTTTAATTCTTCTGATTTTTCTTTATTCAGTTCAATAGTGTTACGACTGAGTGGTAGGTAATGTGTTTTTAGCCAGTCCTCGCGGATTGTGTTTTCAATGGTATCAATCATAAAGTCCATAAAGTCAGACTCATCAATATGAGCAATAGTTGCAACCTCATCAGATTTTACAAAATTAAGTTCCATCTGAGAGTCTGCAATCAGTCTTTTTAAACGCCATAAGAGTTGTTCTTTTAATACAATGTTAATGGCATGAGGGCTTACATAGTTGCTATCGACCAGATATTGACCAATCATTTTACTGTTCGTATTACTTTCTAAAGCTTCGTTGAGGTCTTTGCGATCAAGATAGCCTTGTTCAACCAAGAGGAGCCCAAGAAGTGAGGCTTCGTTTTTTATATTAACTTGTACGATTTGACCTTCAGAGAAGCCGACACCGGCTATGTCTCCATTGGTACATGCGATATTTAAATGGCCAGTGGCTTTACTATCAATCAGTATTTTAAAGACCCAGGGAAGGTCAAAATTATGAAGGCCTTCAGATGAGTTGATCAGTTTGATGAGCTTACGCGTTTTCATTTCTCGGTCGAGATAGAGTCTAACTAATGGGTTAAAGTTGTCGTCTTCTTCGGTGACTCCACTGAATAGTGACTCTAGCTTTTCAACAAACTTTTGAATGTCAAAAGGTTTTGTTAAAAACTCACTGGCACCTGATTTTTTAAGAGCGGTATTAATAAATTGTTTGTCTTTAAAAATTCCACTTATAAGGTAAATATGCAGCTCACCATGTGCATTTTCTTTAAGTTTTTTTACAAGCTCCAGCCCATTCATCTTGGGGAGCATGCAGTCGACCACTAGGATTTGAACATCCTGTAATTTCGCATAATTAAGAGCATCTTCAGGGCTGTGGACAAGATAGCAGCGGAAACCAGAACGAGTGATGGCCTGCTTGAGACTTTCTCCAAAGCTCTTGTCATCATCGACTACTAATACATTATAATCCTGGTAACTCATCACTTGACTATCGGCAAAATGACCCGAGCTTTAAAGGGTAATACTTAAAAATAAAGGAGGTTTTATGGAACCTATACATACGTCTGACTCAAATTTTGAAAGGGATGTCCTAAAGTCCAGCGCACCAGTCCTAGTGGACTTCTGGGCGGAATGGTGTGGCCCTTGTAAAGCTCTTGCTCCTAAACTCGATGAAATTGCCAAAGAGTTCGATGGTAAGATTACCGTAGCTAAAGTGGATATTGATCAAAACAAAGAAACTCCCGCTACTTATGGAGTAAGAGGGGTGCCAACACTGGCTCTAATTAAAAATGGGGAAGTGGTTGAGCAACTGGTTGGTAATCATCCTAAGGAAAATATAACGGCTTTTATTCAAAAGCATATTTGAACAGAGATTAAATGAAGGATCGCTAGGCTTACGCCTAGTGAGACTGTTGTAAAACGGCCATCTTCTGCTTTATTCAACCTGGTATACGCTTGATTTGAAAATTTCGTGCCTTGACCCTAATCATTGGGACACAGATTCGTAGTGAAACTTCTTATTAACGCATTTCAACAAATAAATTGAGATGACCTAAAACATGTAGCGTTTATTGCTAACAGACGCCACCATTCCAAGACTTACCATGAATGTGACCATACTTGACCCACCATAAGATAAAAGAGGGAGTGGAACTCCAACGATGGGCAAGATGCCGGCGACCATTCCAATATTAATAACCATATGCCAAAATATAAAGGCACCAACTCCGACGCAGAGAAGAGCCCCTGAGCGGTCTTGGCTTTCTTTAGCAATATTAAGAATGATGTAAAGTAAGAAGAGAAAAGCTAAAAGGGTGAGCACGGCACCAATAAAGCCAAATTCTTCACTGAGGACACAAAAAATAAAATCAGAGTGTCTTTCCGGTAAAAACTGCAATTGATTTTGTGAACCATCTTGATGGCCTTTGCCAAGGATTTGACCACTACCGATAGCAATTTTAGCCTGAATACTATTGTAACCCGTTCCTCGTGGGTCTCTTTCAGGGTTGAGAAAATTTAAAACGCGGTTTTTTTGATAAGGTTTTAAAGCATAATTCCAAGCCAGCGGCAGCGAGATAGCTAAAACAAGAGCCAAAGTCCCTATGACTTTTCTTTGTACTCCTAAAAATAGAATCATTGTTGACGGGATAGCTAATAATAAAATGGCGGTTCCTAGATCTGGTTGTTTAGCCGTTAAAAGAAAGGGAACTCCTAAGATAAGACCTGGCTTAATAAGGTCTTTAAATCCAAAATTTTGTAAAGTGTGTTTTGCTAAATAACCAGCCATAAAGATAATAAGGAAAAACTTCATTGTTTCAGACGGTTGTAAGTTAAAAAAGCCGAGGTCAAGCCAGCGGCGAGATCCGTAAATTCGTTTTCCAATTATAAGAACAAGTATCAGGGCAATTGTATTGAGTGCATAAAAATAAGAAGAGTACTTAACGATATTACGATAATCCAAACGAGAAATAATCAAGTAGGCCACCCAGCCAATGGGGATCCACATAAGTTGAGCTGTAAAAACCCTTCCCAAGTGGTCGGTGGAATAAGCGGCACTGTAGAGATTAATAAGGCCAACGAACTGTAAAAAACAAATACAAAGAATGAGGTTCCAATCAAATCTTTTGAAGAGAGATGCTTTTTCAATTTTTAAATCAAGACTTTGGCTGATCATTCTTTAACCTCAAGTTATGATATTTTTTAAAATAGGCCTCAAAAACATCTTTTGCAATGGGAACAGCCGCGGCGGATGTACAAGAGTGTTCAGTAAATACGGCAACAGTAATTTTAGGTTCGTTCTCATAAGAACCATAGCCTACAAACCAGCCATTGTGTTTTTCTTTTTTAGTTCTCTTGGGGCAAGGTTTGTATATTTGATCCGCTGAAAATCGTCGCACTTGGGCTGTTCCTGTTTTGCCGGCAACACTGAAGGGTTTTTTAAATTGCGTTCTTCTTGCAGTGCCTTGATCTCCGTTGACAACTTGCCAAAGTCCTTCTTGCACCACTTTAAAGTGTTTCTCGTCGACAAAATACTCTTGATCTTTATCTTTTGCCAAATCTCGTATGAGTTCAGGGTCAAATTTGCGGCTTTCAACAGCAACGGGAGAGTTGGGCGGGGCTTCCAGCTTTTTGATGATTTGAGGTTTGTATACAGCACCACCTAATGCAATGGCTGAATAGGCTTGAGCCAATTGCAGTGTCGTTACTAAAACATGTCCCTGTCCGATGGCTGTATTTAAACTTTCACCATCTTGCCAAGGTTCGCCCCATCTTTCTTTTTTCCAGGCTCGGGTGGGAATATGTCCACTCACTTCTCCACTGATTGGAACGCCAGTGGGTTTCCCAAGTCCAAGGGCTTTAGCTGTGGTGGCCATTTTGTCAGGTCCCAAGTCTTTTCCTAGCTTATAAAAAAAGACATTACTTGATCTCTCAAGTGCTTCACGTACTTCTATATAGCCTTGACCTGTTTGAGTATGATCGTGAAAAATTCGACGTCCCAAGCGAAACTGTGATGGTGAATAAACATGTTGATTGGCTTTAATAGCTCCGTCTTGTAAACCCGCTAAGGCAACAATAGGTTTGAATGTAGAACCAGGAGCATAGTGATCTTGAATGGCCTTATTTCTTAAGGGTCGATCTTCATTATTGATCCAGCCTCTCCAAATTTCAGGGCTCACCCTTTTAGAAAAAACATTGGGATCAAAGCTGGGATAACTTACCCAAGCCAGTATTTCTCCCTTTGGAGTCATCGCGATGAGGGAGCCCACTCTTTCATGTTTTTCAAAAGATTCCGAGGCGGCTTTTTGTAAGTCGATATCAAGGGTGGTGTAAATATCCTCACCAGGAGTGGAGGGTGTGTTTTTAAGAACTTCTCCGAGGGTACTAATCGTTCTTTGTGATCGTTCCTGTCCTTTTGCGTCAACTATAACAAAGGATTTTCCTTTGTGACCTCTTAAATTGATATCAAAAGCCTCTTCAAGCCCCTTTTTTCCAATAATATCTTTTTGCTTAAATTTAATTTTATTGTCGTAAAGTTCATTGAGTCTTGGGATTTCTTTTTTTGAAATTTCTCTGACATAACCAAGGGTGTGAGCGAGTTGTGGTCCGTAAGGGTAGTATCTTAGGATAAATTCTTGTGCTTGTAAGCCTGGGTGATCGAGTTTGACTAATTCAACATCAAAGAGCTCATCACGACTGAGATGCCTTTTAATATCCACTGGGAAAAAGGGGCCATTCATAGTGCGTGAACGCTTTACTTTCTCAATAATTTCTTTTGAGTCCATAGAGAGGGCGGGGGCGAGGTCCGAGGCTAAACTTTCTAGATTCACTGTGTACTGTGGGGTGATGGTTGCTTTGTAGGCTGGGAGATTTTCAACCAGAACCTTTCCTTCTCTATCGTAAATAGTTCCTCTCGGGGCATAGACGTCAGAAGATTTAAGGAGGTTTTGGGTGGAGAACTCTCGAAACTCTTCACCATGAATTATTTGTAAGTACCAAAGGCGTGATACTAAAATAAGGACGAAAAATAAAACAAAGACTTTTGCTGCAAAAAAATTGCGATCAAAATTAAAAGACCCGCCGTCTTCGTTTTGATCAAAAAGCATATGAGTTTCCTTTCTCGCTTTCCATCATGGTGATTAGGATGGTGAAGTTAAATTCTTAAATTCTCAAGTGTGTCGATTCTTTCAAATTGGATTTTCTCATCCACACGTTCGAGAAAGTTTACCAAAAACAGAGCGGTGGCAAAAGTAATTATACCGGTACCAAACCATTCAAGAATATTGGGGAAAATAAGTTGATGAAAAAAACTTGTGAGTATCCATTGGCTCACTTTAAAGCTCACGGCAGATAAAGCTGCTGCAATTGAAATATGCCAAAAATTAGTGTGAAAACGATCTTTTACAAAATAAAAAGCGAGAGTGAATAAATTCATAGTCAGAATAATTTGACTCGGAGAAGTGGTAGTAAAAGAGATAAGGAGGAGGCAATGAAGAATATTAAGGACCATTGCAAATTCAAGACTTTTACGGAAAGAATAATAAGCCATAATAATAGCCCAAAATATTGGCATACTAAAAGGTAAAAAATAGAGATTTCCTTGAAGTGCCGAGAGAAAAAAGGAGGTGGCTAAAAAGAAAAAAGCACTCAGGATATTTTTTTTCATTTTTTAGCCTTAACTTTCGTCTCTTTTTTAACTTTATCAATAATAATTAACACGTTTTCTAAACGATCAATTTTAACGGCAGGATCAATTTCGGCACGAAAACTCACAGCGGTAGGACTGTGACTGACCTCAGATATTTTTCCAATGATGAAGCCTTTAGGGAAGAAGCCTTTGCGTCCACTTGTTACGACAATATCTCCTGGCTGTGCATCTTCTTTACGCATTAAATATTTTAACTCGTAGGCCTTGTTGTTGAGCCCTGAAACGATACCTCTTGCTCTTGTTCTTTGGATTAGAGCATCAATACTGGCATTCTGATTGGAGAGTAAAAGAACTCTTGAACTATTGGGTTCTACCTCAAAGGTGTATCCAACAACACCTTTTGCAGAAATGACACCTTGAAGCCTTTGCACGCCGTCATCTGAGCCTTTATCAATGGTAAAGGAGTTATGGGCGTTGCTTATATCTTTAGATATGACTCGGGCAGGTAAAGTTTTTCTTTTAAGTTCTTGCTGAAATTTAAATAGATCGCGAAGGCGGATGTTCTCACTGCGATATTCTTCAAGAAGTTGGACATTTGATGCTAATTGCGCGTTCTCAATTTTTAGAACTTTATTCTCTCTATTGGTTGCAACTAAATAAAAGTAAGTATTTAAGCTATCTTGAATTAAATGAGTGAACTCGTCATAAGCCAATTGAACCCAGTGGGCCGGAGCCTGTAAGGGAGTGCCTTTGGCCACGTCCAAAGTATTCTTCTGCAATGCATAAAAGATCATTGCTGGCACAAAGATTAGAAAAAATGCAACGGTCTGTTTCCAATTCCAAGAATTCCCCATATATTGAGAAATATCAAATTGTTATAAGAAATCCAATTGGAAAAATACTTACCTGAAGGTATGTTTGTAGTTTGCCATCAGGATCCAAAAATGCTTCGGAGGTTAATTGTGTTTGAATCAGTGACAAAACGTCGGAAAAATCCATTTATTAATATTTTCGGATGGACTTTATTAACGGTTGTTTGTGTGGTTTTTGTCTTTATTGGGTTTTCACCTAATTCCCAATTTCTGGGGCAAGGTGGAGCCGCGGCTGAGGTTAATGGAGAGGCAATAAGTTTAAAAGATTATAAAGACATGTATGATCGCTTTAGTAGCAATAGTAAGGCGACCACGCGTGATGCCCGTAAGGATTTACAACAAAACACGATTAATTACCTAGTAAATCAATCGCTTATTGTTCAGAAAGCACAAGACCTTAATATCTATGTCAGTGATGCTGAGGTTGCTAAAACATTATTAGATATTAAACCTTTTTATGAAGACGGTGTTTTTAGTCGCCTACGTTATAAGCAATATTTACAACAAATGAGAATGAGTGAGTCGGAGTTTGAAAATAAAGTTCGGGATGACTTAATTATTCAGAAAATGAGAAAGTTGATCGGTTTTGCTGCAAAAGACTTAGAGATCGTTGACCAGCTCGACGAAAAAATTGATCAAGCTCAAATTAATGTCTCTTATGTAAAGCTTTCTCCAGAAAAGTTAACTCAAGATATAAATGAAGAAAAGGTGAGCGACTACTTGTCAAAGAATGAGAAAAAAGCAGTTGATTACTACAACACTCATAAGACTGAATACACTCAGCCAGAACAAGTGACTGCGAGACATATTCTATTCAAAGCATCTAAAGATCAAGACAGTGCAATGGAAGAAGCTCTTGAAAAGGCACAAGAAGTTGCTGGGACACTGACTGTTGAAAACTTTGCTGAGATGGCGAAAAAGTATTCTGATGATCCAGGTTCAAAATCCAAAGGTGGAAGTTTAGGTACTTTCCCGAGAGGAAGAATGGTCCCTGAGTTTGAAAAAGCGGCTTTTTCAACAAAACCCGGAGAAATCACAAAACCAATTAAATCCAGTTTTGGATATCATATCATTTATGTTGAAAATAAAGAGGAAGCCAGTGTGACCTCATTTAATGATGTAAAGTATGAAATTGCTAAGCAATTAATGCAAGAGAGTTCTTTTGAAGAAAAACTGGATACTTATCGTCAAAAATTAAAATCTGGAGAGTTCGGACAGCTTGAGGATGAAATTTCTAAGAATAATATAAAATGGCAAACCACTGGTTTTTTCAATATCACTAAAGAAAATATTCCTGGGGTTGGAATGAGTGAAGAGTTTCTTGATACAGCAATGACTTTAAGTTCAGAGGATGAATATGCAAAAAAGTTAGTGTATCAAGGTGAAAGTGCTTATTTACTAAAATTCAGAGGGGCTCGATACGACACGGCTTCTAAAGAACAAACACAAATGGATTTCTTTAAGAACTTAATGAAGCAACAAAAAGCCAATGCAATGGTGCAGGAGTGGACTGACTCATTGAAAGCTGAAGCTTCAATTAAAGTAAACCCTGATGTGCTAAGGTAAGAAGTAATACTGTTTAGTTTATCTCCCAGTTTCGTTGACTGCGTCGTCGGGGTACAGAGTTCGTACAGCTTCCTCTTTGTACCTCACTGTGAACTTAACTAAAGCTAATACCGTTTATTTAAGTTCCCAGTTTCGTTGACTGCGTCGTCGCGGTACTGTTCGTACTGCTTCCTCCTTGCGCCTCACTGCGAACTTAACTAAAGCGGTATTAAGATTAAGAAGTTGTGTAGTGTCTTTACAATTATTTTAAGGCAAAGGCTCTCAAAATGAGGGCCTTTTTTTATGGATGAATCTGAGTGGAAAGCAGAGGCTTTTGTCTATATATATGGAGTATTTTCTAAATGCTTTGAGTCTCAATATGAATCGGTTTGATTTCAGCTATAAGGGTGTCTCAAAAAAATACAAAAATAATTTCTAAATTGAAAATAAGGCTATAAAAAATATAAAAAAAATAAAATTTGCTCTCAATTTTTAAAACCAAAGTCCGATAGACTAAATGTGAGGTATGTAAGTCCAGTTTCATTCATTTTAGTCCTTGTCTTTTCTATGACTGTCTATGGTCAGGATTATGTTCCTGGTGAAGTCATCGTGAAGATGAAAAAGAACTCCACTTCAGATCAAACTCAAAAGTTTGTTGGGAAGATGTCACTCAGTAGTAAGATGTCTCTTAAGAGAAGTTGGAAACGTTTTAACATGCACCAATTTAAATTAGGTGCAAATCAGAATGTTGAGCAAGCGGTCAATGATTTACTGCTTGATCCAGATGTTGAATACGCTGAGCCAAATTATCTTTTCTCAAAACAAAGTGTTGGAATAGAAGGGCAGCCTATGTCTTTCTCTGAGGCCGTTGAAAAAGCGGCGACTGAAAATGAATCATTTGCAGGTGATGACGATGATGATTTTGGTCAAACTTCTGCCGGAATTCAAGCTGATGAGGCTTGGCAAATTATGTCGGCATCCTCTAAACGTCCCATCGTTGCGATTATAGATTCCGGTGTTGATTACACACATTATGTGTTCGATGAAAGTGGAGCCATATGGGTGAATGAGGATGAAATACCTGGAAACGGTATTGATGACGACGGGAATGGTTATGTCGATGATGTTCGTGGCTGGAACTTTGTATCTAATACAAATGACCCTATGGATGATGATAACCATGGAACTCACGTTGCTGGTATTGTTCTTGGAATTACACAAAATATTTTAGCTCCTCAATTACAACCAGCTGCAATTCAGATTATGCCGCTTAAGTTTTTGGATAATAATGGAGTCGGTTCAACTTCTGATGCGTTAGAAGCTATTAATTATGCACTAGATAACGGAGCTAACATTTTAAATAATTCTTGGGGTGGTGGATATTATTCCCAAGCACTTCATGATGTTATTACCAATGGATATAATAAGGGAGTGTCATTTATTGCTGCTGCGGGAAACTCTGCTAATAATAATGATGCCTCTCCAGTCTATCCTGCTAGTTATGATGTTCCCAATGTTGTTTCTATTGCAGCCACCTCTTCTTATGATAGTTTGGCGAGTTTTTCTAATTATGGTAACCAGTCGGTCCACGTTGCCAGCCCTGGTATTTCGATTATGTCGACTTTGCCAGGAGATAGTTTTGGTTACTCTTCGGGAACAAGTATGGCGGCTCCTTTTGCTGCGGGTTTAGCAGCCCTACTCGTAAGAGAAAAAGCAGATATTAATGGATATCAAATTAAAGGTGTTTTATATGATCACTCTGATGCGGTCGGTGGCCTCAATGGTTATGTTGCTTCGAAGTCGCGAATTAATGCTCTAGAAGCTGTTGGCTTTGTTCAGAATAATGATATTGATAACTATCAGCCTGAGTACTCGGGTGGTGCCGCTCGTTCAACAGCGAGTTCAGGCTCTGCTGCTGGTGGTTGTGGTATGATAGCTAAGGTCCTCAAAGACCGTGGTGGAAACTCTGGTGGGAATGAACCTCCTTCCGGCGGAAAGGCTCTTCTCTTTCTTGGGCTTTTATTTGCTCCGATTTTCATGATAAATATCTTGAAGATTCGTAAGAAAAAACTCATCGAAAGCCGAAGACAGTTCCCTCGATACAAGATGGATTCAGAGGTCAGAATCAGTGTTGGTGAAAAGCAGTTGGTTGGACAAATGAGCTCTATTTCTCTCGGGGGAGCCAGAATCGACACAGATGCTCTCTTAGAAAAAGGTGGAGTTGTTACACTTAATATAGCAAGTCCAGAAGGAGACCAACAAATCCAGGTGGAAGGTAGAATTGTCTGGAGTGAAGAGAAAAAGGCCTATGGTGTTCAATTCTGTGATATTCGAGACGAAGCGGTGGCTGCTATAGGTGGTTGGACCAAAAGTCTGAGTAAAACTTAATTTGATTGAATAGACTGACTATAAAAAGATCATTGTGCTAAAATTAAGAATAGGATACGTAATAGGCGTATCCTATTTTTTGTATGAGGCTTATATGATGAATCCATTCAGAGTTTTATTAAGTTTTTTTCTATCTTTTCAAGTGAATGCTTTTGCAAAAGATTGCACTTATGAGTTTGACCAGGAAAAGTCTGTGGTCATAGGAACCGGATTTAAAACCAGTAAAAAGGTGGGTGTGAACGGTAAGTTTTTTGGGATAAAACTTAATAAAGAAGAAAAGGTGAATGATCCTAAAAAATTATTAGATGGGTTGGAAGTCAGTGTTGATTTAGTATCACTGGATTCGGAAAATTCGCTACGAGATAAAAACCTTAGAGAGACTTTATTTTCAAATATAGTTGGTGATTCGGTTGTTAGAGTTAAAGTTATGGAAGTTACAAAAGATAAGATCAAAACATCTATGAACTTGAATGAGAAATCACAAGAAGTGGTATTTAATTACACCTTAGAAAAAGACACGTTTAAAGCAGAAGGTGTGTTTGATGCACTTAAGTTCGCTCTGAATGACCAGATTGCCGCATTAAAAAAGCGCTGCGGTTCTCTTCATACAGGTGCTGATGGGAAAAGTGTTACTTGGACCGATTTTAATGTATCAGTTGTGGCGCCATTAGTAAAAAAATGTAAATAAAAGTCGGATTAATTTTTTGTTTAGTGCTTTTTAGTTATCACTTTGTTGGTTGATAGATTCTAAAATAAAATTGAGAGTGGCACGTGGAGCTTCATTGATAACCATGTGTCCTGTATTGAGTTCCAATAAACGATTTGAAATTCCAGACCTTTCTAAGGCCTTCAAAAACTCCATTTCAAGTTCAACGGGAACAAGTTTGTCTTCCTTTCCAAGAATGATATTCATACTGAGATTAGGAGAGAGTTGATCCACGGTCTCACGACCATCATAATGACGAATTCCTTTCGTAATATTAATGGCAGCTTGAACATGTCTTTCAATGATTTCTTCTCTTTCGTTTTTTAAGCGACGATAAGTTCTCATATCTTGTGCAAGGTAACTGTCGATTGAACTTCGACGGTAAAGTGGCACTCTCTTTTCAAGTAAACTAATGAAATGTTTGCGATACATTTTTTCCATAAACCGATCAATTAATGGGTCTGTGGTGACCGATTCAATATGGGATTTAATGGACTCAGGAATTAGTTTGCGTAGGAAATTTAAAAAAGGGAGACCGCCGAAAAAGTAAACTATGGACTCTGCTTTAAAACCATCGATTCTGTAAACATAAGGGGCTATGACTGTTAAATTAGAAGCGATTAGGTTTTTACCAAAGGGATGGGCCGCAATGGCCGTCGCAATACCACCACCATAAGAGTGTCCAACCAAATAGGGTTTTCTTATTCCAAACTGCGATTTAATTCTTTTTAGAATCTGAACCACATCAGTAACATTGGTTCTATAATTAGTATGGGCATTTAGGGGGTGCTCATTTTTTTGAAACTGCCAATTTAGAGTTCGTGCGTGCCCCTGTAGATCAACACGTATGACACCATAGCCATCTTTAAGAGCCCTATTAGCCACTCGATCCCAACCAACATGACTATCCAATAAGCCATGAATGAGAAAGAGCCATTCTTTAGGCTCACGATTTAAAGGTTACTCCACTTTAATAAACATCTGGCGGTTTTGATTTCTATTTGTAGTTACAAGTCCTTCGTAAACAACCTCGATAGGACTACTACGATAAAATCTGGTCCGGTTAAGTAGATTAGAGCAACTGGGCTGGGTGAGAGCCGTACAACTGATAAGTATTGAAAGGCAAAAGATGAGGAATTTACAAAATTTCATTTTAAAACTATAGCGACCTCTCTAAAACAAGGGGATTCAAAAGTCTTTAGGGTGTATTGATTTTAGGATGTTGTAATACTTACCCTAAAAGTCTTATATCAAAAAGAGCTATTTACTTCTAAGGAGTCGGTCATCATCTCGTCAGGGTCATAGTTTGAAAGAAGTGTGCCGTTTTCGCTGTGATTATCAATACTAGAAACAATGTGACTGCATGCCCAGGCGGCAGAAGCGGCAGTGACACTTGGAAAGGTGCGAAAAAGTTGAAGGCAGTCCGCCATTGTTCTTGCGGCCGTTCTTTCAGTAGGGACTGAATTGAGAAACAATCTGTTGCAAACAAAATCGAACTGTCTAGATAAGTTGGGTTGATTCTCTGCAGCCCTGTATTGACACTGATTAAAGTTATCTCTGTTGTGGTTTGATGGACCGTTAGGGGCTCCAGCTTGTGGTAGGCGAGCTTGTGCTGTCAGAATAAAGGAAAAGTAGATAATTACAATGGTCATCATTAATTTCACTTGGAACCTCCATCTTTTTCAAGAATAAGAGTGCAAAATATAAACCAGTACTTTACGGAAAAATTATTGTCTCAATTTGAGAAATTCAAGTTGGAGTTTCTCAAGGATAGCTGTTCGGCTCTGGAGATAACGATAAGTAAAAGTAAAAGAACCAAAGAGATATTGAACCTTTATTCGATATTTAACATTCAAAGTTTAGTTTGATTGATAAAGTCTCCTCAATTCACTTTAATGAACTGTCATTGTCGAGGGTTCTCCGTAAAATGACGGGGTGATTCCAAGAATTTGAGACAAAAATTGCCCATCCATAATTTTCTTGTTTTGATTTTTTTGCTCAAAAAACTTCAAACAAGGAGTCATGGATGGACTATCGAAAAACTATCATCAAC
>CAXREJ010000034.1:0-28807 GCA_964229765.1 Bdellovibrionales bacterium
CATTAGACCTTTGAAGTCGATGTCAGCGAAGTCACCCTCTTTAAGTTCTCTGATAAGCACAACATCTTCCATAGAAGACTGATTTTCTAAAATTTGTTCAATATTCTTATTAACTTGCTCATCAGAAACTTCGACTTTTTCTTTCTTAACTTCTAAACCGTCTAATTGTTTAATTTCTATTTCTGGTTGCACTTCAAACTTAGCAGAAAATGAGAATTCTTTATTCTCTTCAGGTTGCTTAAAATCAATGTCTGGCATTCCAACGGGAACCACATCATGCTCTTTTAGCGCCTTGAAATAAAAATTTTGCACAAGATTTTGTGCAACATCACCTTTGATTTTGTCAGTGTAAAGGCTTTTAATAGTGGCCATGGGAGTTTTCCCTTTTCTGAACCCTTTTATTTCGACATTTTTTTGTAAATATTTGAAAGCATTTGTAAATTCTGTGTTGACGGCATCAACAGGGATCTGGATGTTAAGCTTTCTTTCTAGATTGGAAATATTCTCGATATCTGATTTCATATAACTCGCTCCGTTAAATTCAGTGGAATATAGGGTAAGAGTTGCCTAAAATCAAGGAATTCAGAGGATTTACTTCGCTCACTTGTCAGTGTTATGAATCCTAAAAAGAGGCTCATGTGGATTTTAAAAAACTTATATTTGTCAGTGGAAAAGGGGGGACGGGGAAAACCACGCTTTCCTTGATTTTAGCCCGTCATTTGGCCCTCAAAGGGAAAAAAACCCTATTTGTTGAGCTTGCTTCACGAAGTTCTGCTCAAAGTCTGCTTATGGAGACTTCAGCCCCTCAGTACAATCCGAGTCCAACCTCATTTGGTTTTGATTGGAGTATAATGGAAGGAAGAGATTGCCTGATAGAGTATATCAGCTCTTTTACTGGAGTGGAAAAGTTCACACAAAAGCTTTTTGATACCCATGTGTTGAAAACTTTAGTCAATGTGGCTCCTGGTTTAAATGATTTATCAATCTTAGGTAAGCTTACGAGCTCAATGAGAGAACATGGGCCTGCTTTTGAATATGACCATGTTGTTGTAGATGCACATAGTACGGGGAGCTTTCACTCCTTAATCAAAGCTCCAGGCATTCTTGCTAAAAGTGTTTCGTCAGGGCCTCTTAAATTACAAAGTGAAGGAATTGATCAAGTTCTCAAAGATCCTCAACTAGTACAATATTTCTTTGTTGGTCTTTTTGAATCTCTGCCTATGGATGAGTTAGAAGACACAATGGGTACTTTCGGTGAGGAATATCAGGAGGCCATCTCGATTTTAATGAATAAAAAAATTCCGTTAGAAAAGAGCGAAAGTTCTAATGATATTTGGAAAAATTTTCTTGAAAAGCAGATCCAAGCTGAAAAAGTACAGAAGGCAAGAGCCAAAGATTTATGGAACCAAGTTTACTATGAAAACATTATAGTAAGGCCACTTTCAGAATATTTAATTTCTCAACAAGGAGAATGGTTACGTCCACTTTAAAGCTGAGCCAAAAATTTGAATCTCATAATTTATTAACTTTCATTGGCACTGGTGGAGTCGGCAAAACTTCGCTATCAGTCGTGACCGCTATACAAGCCGCGAAATCGGGCCGTCGAGTAGCAGCGATTACAATTGATCCTTCGCGCAGACTCACTCATCTTCTTGGTATGGACTTAAATTCTCAGCAAGATTTTCAAAGTATTCAATGGGATGATATGTCTGGAAGCCTTGATATTTATTATGTGGATCCAGAGACGGTGTTTCAACAATTCGTTTCCAGTCATCTAAGTTCTCAGTTGTATGATAAATTAAAGAGCAATGGAATTTATCGACAAATTTCTAAAAATCTAAGGGAGACCCATAACTTTGCAGCTCTATACAAAATGGTCGAAATTTTTAAAAAGGACGAATACGATTTGGTTGTTCTCGACACTCCCCCTTGCGATCAAGTCATTGAGTTTTTTGAATCCCCATCTCGTCTGCAAAAATTTTTCTCTAATCAAGGGGAGGATGAGAAGAAAACATGGGTCGACTGGATTCAAAATAAAAGCTTAAAGTTCGCAGAAAGTTTTATAAAAAAATTGGTTGGTGGAGAGTTTGTTGATGAAATGAATGGCTTTTTTTCGGCTGTTGGCTCTCTAAAATCTGAAATAGCTCTTGTCACTGAAGAGTTTTTAGTGAGAATGCAAAAAGAAAGCTCTTATTTATTTCTTGTTTACCCACCATCTTTAGACAAAGTTTCAGATGCTCGCTATTTAATGCGAGAGATGAGTAAGAATAATTTCTTTGTTAACGAGTTTGTGATGAACCGTGCGTATCTAAAGGTTCTCGACCAAAGTCAGGAGCCAGGGCTCTCAGGAGACTCTGAGGAGCTAAAGTTATATAATTATTTTGTAGAAATGAAGGCGAGAAGTTTGTCTCAGATAGAGCAATTAAGAGAAGAGTTAGAGGGCTATAGCTTAAACTTTTCTTTGCTTCCAGAAATTGAGGCTAACATGCAAAGTTTGAATGATATATTGAGTTTTGCTCAGAAGATGGATGAAAATTGGATAGTTACTTAAAAAAGCTAATTATTTGTTTGATTATTGTTTTTAGTTTTGTGGGTTGTGTAAGCCTTTTCAAGTCAGATGAAGACAGTAACCGTAATCAACAACTCATTTACCCCAAGAAATTAGAGCAGGCTCAAGACGACTTTGTAGCAGGTCGGACTGTGGATGCCATTTCTAAAATCAATCAATTTTTAAACGATGCGACCAATCTTCATTGGTATGGGCATGCTTATTTTCTAAAAGCTTATTTTTATGAGGTCGAAGGCAAGTCAACATTGGCCATAAAGCATTATCGTGAAGCCGTAGAGCACGGTTTACAATATGAAGGGGAAGTTGAAGCAAAAGCACTTTATAATCTCTCTTTCATTTATGAAAGAGAAGGAGAGATGCAGAAAATGTTAGCGACATTAGTTGATCTAACAAAAAGACAAAAATACTTCCCTCCTTTTACAACAAGAGTTGAGACGCCAAGTCGGATGGCAGCGGTTTATGCATCATTAGGTCGTACAGAACTGGCAATACAGATACATGATAATGCAGAGAAAGAATACAACCAGCTCATTCAGAAGAATAGTGTTCCTGAAACAAGAAACGAGCATAGCCAATTACTCTATTACCTGGCTTTGTCCTCTTTTGATGAACCAGAAGAGTCTGTAGAAAATTTATTGGCTAAATTAAGAAAAGGTCAAAAATATTATCTTTACTGTGCGGAAGCCTCTTCGGGACCATGGGCTCAGAAGTGTTATGACCGTATCAATGAACTTTATAACAAAGCATGGGCTCATGTTTTAAATTATGAACCTGAGGGGTTAAGCCATGATCCTTTAGCGCATAAAAGATCAAAGTCGGAGAAACAACTGGATTTAGCGTCCCAAATTTATGATTTATTGTTTCAGTTAAGAGTTGAAGAGTTCCCGCTGACCAATGTTAATAAAAAATCCACAAAAATTATGAACCTGACCTCTGAATGGATTGAAAAGATAGAAAAGTTTGCTATTCAAATTGACCTGGGACCAGCGATGGTTCGCAATAAGAAGATAAAAAATAGGAAGTTGATTCGCTATGTGGAAGAGAAACAGCAACCGGTCTTAATTAACAAAGAATCCAATCGTTCCCTCAAAAAAGCTCCACCGGCCCCCTTAACAGATAATTCAGAAGGAAGTCCTCTGCCAGAGAAGCAGAAAGAGGAGTCAATCATCGGGAATGACCCTAATTTATAGGGGCTGTTGACACTTCATCCAGTGACTTCGGCTTCAATCCCTCGAAATTTTGAGCTGTGTTCACCTTCACCTTATTCAATGTGACTATGGCTACACCTCATAAAGTTCAGTCTGTGCTTAACTCAAAATGACTGAAGTTCTAAACCCTCATTACGCAGATGAATTGTCAATAACCCCTAGTTTATTTCATGGATTGCATCTTTGAAAAAGACTGCTATCTTTATTGGTCTTTATGACTCTTAAATAAAAGAGGAGGCAAAAGTGCTTACACGAAGTGTGTCTCGTTTTATGATGGGCTTTTCATCTCCACTAGAAGGTGCTCAGGTTATTTTTTCGTCGAAAAAGAATATGACTTTTGCGATACTTCCTTTTCTGATTGGTGCATTCTTTGTAGTAGTGGGATTTGTTACGGCTTCACAATATCTTCAACCATGGTTGAGTCAGTGGACGGAATCGTCGGATTTTTTAAAAGATTGGTCTTTCATTAGACCAGTGATTGATTTCTTATTGTTATTATTTACTTGGATTATTGTTTCAGTTGCTAATTTTATAGCCGGTTATATTTGTATTATTGTTGTGGGGGGGCCTTTTTATGCCTTAATGGTTGAGAACTTATTTAAGACAGAACTAGGGGAAAGAGAGGGTCGAAGTTCTCTTAAACTTATGCTTACGATGTTTCTCACTTCATTAATGAAAATTTTGGTGTTTGCTTTGATAGGGCTTTTTTGTTTTATATTGGCTTTTATTCCTGGTTTTAACTTACTCGCTACATTTGTGTTGGTACTGTTGGTGGCCTTTGATTGTTCTGATTACGCCTTTGAAGTGGATCTGCTAAAGCTTAGAGAACGCTTTCGTTTTTTGTTATCACACCTAATGGAATATACAGGCCTTTCGGTGGCGATCCTCTTGACAGGATTTCTTCCAGGATCTTTCTTTATCCTGCTACCAATCTTTATTTGTGGCGCAACAAAAATGTATATCCAACTCAACCATAAAACTGTATAAAATCCCTATGAAAGAACGAATCCATAAAAAAATAATTGAGAATTTTAATAACTTACAAGATTGGTATCGCAGTCAGTTGACTGGTTATGTCCCCTTTTATGGGAGTTTTGATATTCGAGATGCCGGATTTAAAATATCTAATATTGATGGTAATATTTTTCCTGCGGGGTTCAATAATATCTGTCAAATGGACAAAGACTCTTCTCCTGAGCTCATTCAAAAATTCATGAAAAATAATTTTCCCGAAGTAGAGAAGATTTTATTATTATCTGAAGATCATCTCAAAAATACTTTTTACTGGGAAAATGTAATAGCAATACGTTCTTTAATCGAAGAAGCAGGCTTTATTGTTGAAGTCGGTATGTTATCTGAGGAAATTGGCTCCGGTGCTGAGGTAACTTCGTTTAGTGGGAAGACTATTTTTGTAAATCGTATCATTTCTAAGAGTGGAAAACTGCAAACAGAGACCTTTGTTCCTGATTTAGTTGTTTCTAACAATGACTTTTCTAATGAATATGAAAGTATAGACTTCTCACAAACAAAGATGACTCCACTGAGAGAGTTGGGTTGGTTTCAAAGAAAAAAGCATCAATACTTTGAAAATTACAATGCAATGGCTGAGAAGTTTTCTTCAATTATCGATGAAGATCCATGGCTGTTTCAGGTTCAAACAAAGCATTTTAAGTCGTTTGATGTTGCAAGTGAGGATAGTCGAGATGAATTGGCTCAATGTGTAGAGTCACTTATTTCCGATATTCAAGAGAAATACAATGACCATAAAATTACAGAAAAACCTTTTGTGTTTGTCAAAAATAACTCAGGAACCTATGGGCTCGGCGTACTAAATGCCGAATCGGGAGATGATGTTAGGGCTTGGAATTATAAGTCTAAGAAAAAAATGAAAGCTACTAAAGGCGGAGGCGGAGTTTCTGAGGTGGTGGTCCAAGAAGGTGTTCCCAGTGTTTTAACAACAGAAGGCGCCACGGCTGAACCTGTGCTCTATATGCTTGGGTGCGAACTCGCGGGTGGTTTTTTAAGAACACACGATAAAAAAGATTCCCATCAAAGCCTAAATAGCCCGGGCGCTGTTTATAAAAAACTTTGCTTGAGTGATTTAAAAGTGAGTGCTGAAGGCGCAATGCTAGAGAATGTTTATGGCTGGATAGCAAAGCTGGGTTTTCTCGCCATCAGTCAAGAAGCTACATCCTTAAAGTAATTTAAAACTCTATTAGGGGCTGATGAATTATCAACAACCCCTAATAAATGTGATTCATTTTTAGGGTGAGATAGTTTTTGTTTCTTATCCTAGTCTTAGGTCTTCATTCAGGATATTTTGTCTCAATTAAGCCTGTTGAGTTTAGTTTCATCAATCTTAAAGTCTAGCCTACATAGACAGCTTGAAGAATATAGGGGATCATTTTTTTATGAAATACATCTTAGTTTTTCTTTTTTTTGTTCCGAACTTTTCATTTGCCAAAACGATTTTTGAACCTTCATTGGGTTTGACCACAGGTCAATTTAAAGGTTCATTTCCTGGCAGCAGTTCATTACAAGCCAGTGATATTAGTGTGGATTATACAACCATGTCCATTGGGGCTCGTTACGGCATTACTAGACGTTATATCCATGTCACAGGTATTCTTGAAGGCAATCTTATTAAAATGGGAAATGATGCTGGTCTAGACAGCAACATGGATTTACAAATGAACTATGGTATCGGCATAGGTTATGAGTGGAACATTCCACTCCGAACTTACGTAACGATTGGCTTTCCCTTTTCTGGTGTTGAGTTGTCTTATTATTACAGTGAAACTTTTCTTATTGGTTTAAAATACAATCGTATGAAGATGGAGTTTGCTGGGGTTGATTTAAACGTGAACACTTTCGGTGTTGCTGTTAATTTTCAAATTGAATTTAGTTATCCCAATCATTGGTGGCGTAAGACAGATTGGGAATAGTGATAAAGGTTAGTTCTTTGATCTTTTAAACAATGACTCCAGCTAAAACTCTAAGAAGAATTAAAAGCCACAAGAGTGCCACAATAATAACTCCCATAAAATAGGACCCCGCTCGCATTAGAATCTTATTACTCGTAATATGTATGTAAGAGTGAAAGAAGCGCGTCATTACAAATAAACAGGACATCACAAAGAACAGTGGAGAAACACATTTAAACTGTATGGCGGCTAAGCAAACAATCATAAACATTGCTGGAACTTGAAACTGGTTATTAAAATTGTTTTCCAGTTGCTTCAACTTACGAGGTATTTCTCCCTGGTAAGTCTTGAAATAGGTTCCATCCAGCTCTCCACTTTTAACGGCATTTTTGCGGGCAAAGAACAAACACATTCCTAGCCCGAAAATATAAAAATAATAAAGTGCTACGATAAGAATCAGGTAGGGCGAGAGCATTATTTATGATCTCGGGCCATTTGAACAAAGGTTCTAACCATAACTCCACTCGCACCCTTTGCCGGGGCGTATGCCAATCGTGAGCCAACATGCCAAGCCGTTCCAGCAATATCAAAGTGAGCCCAAGGAATTTCTTTATCAACAAAATTCTCCAGAAAAGCGGCGGCTGTGGCGCTTCCAGCATTGCGAGAAGGAGCCAAGTTTGTTAGGTCGGCGTAGTGACCTTTCATATCCTCTGAGTGGTGATTGCAGAGTGGCATTGGCCAGACTTCTTCGCCTGCTTTTTTTGCGGCCTTTTGTACTTTATCGTTCATTTTAGAATCGCGGGTGAAAAAACCTGTATGTGTATTACCAAGGGCAATCATCATAGCTCCTGTCAAAGTTGCCGTATCAACAATCCAGGCAGGTTTTTGTTCAGAAGCATAAGACAGGGCATCCGCTAAGATAAGGCGGCCTTCGGCATCAGTGTTGTTGATTTCGATACTTTTACCATTTCTAGCAGAGCGAATATCACCCGGTTTATTGGCACTTGGGCCAGGCATGTTCTCGCTGGCGGGTACATAGGCAATCACATTCACTTTTAGTTTTAGGCGAGCGATGGTAGCCATGGCACCAATGACAGCACTTCCTCCACACATGTCATACTTCATTTCTTCCATACCGGCTGAAGGCTTGATGGAAATTCCTCCAGCATCAAAGGTTAGTCCTTTTCCAACAAAGCAAATCGGCTTTTTAGAAGCGGCCGCCCCTTTGTATTCCATGATAATAAAACGAGGCTCTTGATCACTTCCGTTTGAAACGCCAATGAGTGAGTCCATTTTTTCTTTTGCAATCTTGGCTTTGTCCCAAGCAGTCACTTTCATTTTTGTGCCTTTTGCGGCTTTTTTAGCTTCTTCAGCCAATTGGGTCGGATTCATAAAGTTACCAGGACAATCACCCAGCCAACGTGTGAAGTTAACCCCTTCGGCCATAATCTGACCTTCTTCGAGAGCCTTCTTAATCGAGGCATTATTGTTTTTAACAACGAGATCAACACAGATTTCTTTTTCTTCTTTTTCAGGCTTCTTCTTGAAGGTATCAAACTTGTAAGAGCTCATGATCAGACCTTCCACAAAACATTGAAGTGATTCAGCCTTATCGCGAAGACCAAGGTCATCAGTGGAAACAGTGAAATTTTGTAGGCGCTCACTTTTGATTTTTTTATAAATTTTGCCTGCAAGAACTCGAATACTTTCTCCATCAAGCTTACTTCCTCCCAGTCCCACACACAGGGTATGTCCTTCGGAAGACCTATAAAAAACCATTTCACCAGAGCTGCCGTTGAGCTCTTCTTCGTTGAGCTGTCGTTGTAAGTCTTCTTTTATGTGAGTTGGAAGTTGACTTGAACACTGTATTTTTTTTGCAGTTCCTTTTTCAGAGTAAAAGTGAACTTGATGAGCACTGACTGATTTCTTATTAAGTGTGAATTGCATTTAAACCTCTTTACTTAAGTCTTGGAAATATGGCATGCCATTATCTTAGACGAAAGTCGTGACATCAATAATTATAGTACGCGTTAAGACTCTTTGTGGGATCTTTTAAACCGGACCCAATTTCTGTTAAGTCAAAAAGCAAAAAAACCGATCAAACCTTGTCAAAACGTAAAAGATGTCCATAGTTAACACTAGGACCTTTTCAAAGGAGCAGCATGAGCACTCTAGTACCAGTTGTTATTGAGCAGACCCCAAGAGGGGAGAGAAGTTATGATATTTATTCTCGTCTCCTGAAAGATAGAATTATCCTCCTGGGAACACCCATAAATTCGGCTGTCGCCAATAATGTCATTGCGCAAATGCTTTTTCTTGAAGCTGACAACCCCGATAAGGATATCCAGCTCTATATTAATTCTCCAGGCGGTAGCGTACACGATGGATTGGGTATTTACGATATTATGCAATTTGTAAAATGTGATGTCGCTACGACTTGTATTGGTATGGCGGCCAGCATGGGTTCTCTGCTTTTGACTGCGGGGACAAAAGGTAAACGTTACATACTTCCCAATGCACAGGTTATGATCCATCAACCACTTATTAGTGGTGGATTATCGGGGCAGGCGAGTGATATTGAAATTCATGCTCGTAATTTGATTGAAACCAAAGAGCGATTGACTCGCATTTATGAGCAGCATACTGGTCAAAAGTTTGAAACTTTAGATAAAGCCATGGATAGAGACAATTACATGAGTGCTACTAAAGCAAAAGAGTTTGGTTTGGTGGATAAAGTTGTGGAATTTAGAAAAGAAAGTGAAAAAGGATCTTAAATGAGTCGTAGAGAAGGATCGTCAAGTTTATTGCGTTGTAGTTTTTGTGGAAAAAGCCAGAATGAGGTAAAAAAACTGATTGCTGGTCCTGGTGTCTACATTTGTGATGAGTGCATTGATTTATGTACAGATATTATTGAAGAGGAGAAAGACCGTGAGGAAAGCTCCAGCACCCAATTTAAGGTTCCAAAGCCTGTGGAAATCAAAGAACATCTTGATGATTATGTCATTGGGCAGGATTCGGCCAAAAAGTCCCTCTCGGTAGCTGTTCATAACCATTATAAGAGAATTAACTCATCTAAGAAGAAAGATGACGTTGAAATTTCCAAAAGTAATATTCTTTTAATTGGACCAACGGGTTCAGGTAAAACCTATTTAGCACAAACCATTGCTAAAATATTAAACGTCCCTTTTGCTATGGCTGATGCGACCGCTCTAACTGAGGCTGGTTACGTGGGAGAAGATGTTGAGAATGTTATCTTAAATCTTCTACAAGCTGCCGATTATGATGTGGAAAAATGTCAACGTGGTGTTATTTACGTTGATGAGATAGATAAAATCACTCGCAAGTCTGAAAATCCTTCAATCACAAGAGATGTGAGTGGAGAAGGTGTTCAACAAGCCCTACTTAAGATTTTAGAGGGGACCGTGGCAAATCTTCCGCCAAAGGGAGGAAGAAAGCATCCACAACAGGAATTTATTCAAGTTGATACATCGAATATTCTTTTTATTTGTGGTGGAGCCTTTGTTGGTCTTGAAAAGATTGTGGAAAATAGACTTTCTAATAAGTCTTTAGGAATCACAGCTGAAATTAAAAGCAGCAAAGAAAAGGAACTAGAAGGTCATACAAGTCTTAAAAAGCTACAACCTGAGGATTTGGCGCGATTTGGTCTAATTCCAGAGTTTATTGGACGTTTGCCGGTGATTTCAGTTCTTGATCAGCTTGAAAAAGAGGCATTGGTTGATATTCTAAGCAAGCCTAAAAATGCTTTGATTAAGCAATATCAAAAACTTTTTTCATTTGAAAATGTAGAATTAAAGTTCACAGATGAAGCATTAATTGAAATAGCCGCTCAGGCTCTGGACCGAAAGACAGGTGCGCGTGGTCTGCGTGGGGTTATTGAAAACGCGATGCTAGACATCATGTACGAAATCCCTTCCAAGCAGAACGTTAAAGAATGTATAATTGATGATAAGGTGATCCGCGGTGAAGCGGAGCCGAAATTGATCTTCGGGACACCATCATCTCAGAAGTCTGACTCTAAGAAGGAGAAAGGCACTGGGTCTGCTGAAAGCGCCTAATGTAGTCTCGTTGGTCAAATCCTACAGGAGGAGACCTTATGAGCGAAGAGAACTCAAAAACTGCAGAACTTCCACTACTTCCTTTACGGGACTTAATCATATTTCCACATATGATGATGCCTCTTTTTGTGGGACGAGAAAAAAGTATAAATGCTCTTGAGGAGGCAATGACAAAACAATCTGATATTGTTTTGGTTGCTCAGAGGGACGCAAAAACCAACACACCGACAGTTGAAGATATCTACAAGATCGGGACGGTTGGTTCAATTATACAACTTTTACGTCTGCCTGATGGAACCGTTAAGGTTTTAATTGAAGGTAAAAAAAGAGTTGAGGTTAAGAAATTCACCGCAGAAGAGCCCTTCTATAAAGTTCAAGTGAACTATTTAGAAGAAGAGTTGGTTGACGATTTAGAAGCACAGGCCCTTATTCGTTCTGTAAAAACCACTTTTGAAAAATATGTGAAATTAAATAAAAGAATACCACCAGAAATTCTTATGAGAGTTTCAAGTATTGATTCTGCTGGCGAGCTAGCGGATATCATTGTGGCGCAACTCAACCTCAAAATTGAAGATAAACAAAGACTATTGGAAGTTATTAACCCAATGTCACGCCTCGAAGAGCTTTTAAACTTAATGACAGGTGAAATTGAGATTTTGGAAGTTGAAAAGAAAATCCGTTCTCGTGTCAAAAGACAAATGGAAAAGTCTCAAAAAGAGTATTATCTCAATGAGCAAATGCAGGCTATTCAAAAAGAACTTGGCGACAAGGACGATTATCAGAATGAGTTGCTAGAGCTAGAAGAAAAAGCACGCAAAAAGAAAATGACAAAAGAGGCGCGCGACCGAGTTCAAAAAGAAATCAAAAAACTTAAAATGATGTCTCCCATGAGCGCTGAAGCGGCTGTGGTCAGGAATTATATCGACTGGATGTTATCTCTTCCCTGGGCTCATTATGCTGAAGAAAGAAAAGATCTTGAGTATGCTGAGAAGGTCTTAAACGAAGATCATTGGGGATTGGAAAAAGTTAAGGAACGTATTTTAGAACATATTGCCGTTCGCTGTTTAAGTGATGAAATTAACGGACCTATTCTTTGTTTAGTGGGGCCTCCTGGTGTGGGAAAAACTTCATTAGCAAAATCTGTGGCAAAGTCACTTAACCGTCAATTCGCTCGTATTTCTCTCGGAGGAGTTCGAGATGAGGCTGAGATTCGTGGACATCGCAGAACTTATGTGGGAGCGATGCCTGGTAAAGTTTTACAAGCTTTAAGAAAAGTGGAAGATGGTAACCCCTTACTTCTGCTTGATGAGATTGATAAAATGTCAAACGACTTCAAGGGGGATCCAAGTGCAGCAATGCTTGAGGTGCTTGATCCTGAGCAAAACGCAACATTCCAAGATCACTACTTGGAAGTTGAGTACGATCTTTCTAAGGTCTTATTTTTTACAACAGCGAACTCACTGCATACTATTCCACGTCCCCTTCTTGATAGAATGGAGATAATTTCTTTAGAAGGTTATATTGAGAGTGAGAAGTTCAATATTGCTAAGAAGTATTTGGTGCCAAAGCAACTTAAGCGTCATGGTTTAACGGATTATAATGTGAATATTAACGACGCTGCTATTAAAGAGCTCATTCGTTACTATACTAAGGAAGCGGGTGTTCGTAATCTTGAGAGGCAAGTTGCTAATGTCTGTAGAAAGGTGGCTAAGGAAATCATTCGTGCCAACGAGATTTTAAAGCACAAACAAGAAGGTAAAGACAAGAAAACAGCTAAGCGCACAAAGGTTAAAAGTCAGCCGCGCAAAAAATCCATTCTTATTAATCCTAAGAAGGTGGTTGAGTTGTTAGGGGCTCATAAATACAAGCATGGAAAGATTGAGAGTGATAATGAAATTGGGTTAACCAATGGTATGGCCTATACCGAAGTGGGTGGAGACTTGCTGGCTGTTGAAGCTACAGTAATTCCAGGACGTGGAAAGTTTACTATTACAGGTCAGCTGGGTGATGTTATGAAAGAATCATGTACAGCTGCTTTAAGTTATGTGCGTTCCCGTGGCCCACTCTTTGGCCTTGATAAAGATTTCTTTTTTAATATTGATACCCATATTCACGTGCCAGAGGGAGCAACTCCGAAAGATGGTCCGTCAGCGGGTTGTGCAATAACAACAAGTATTGTTTCAGCTGTTACAAAGATACCTGTTAAAAAGACAGTGGCAATGACTGGCGAAATTACTTTAAGGGGAAGAGTTCTTCCGATTGGAGGCTTGAAGGAAAAAGTTTTAGCAGCTCATCGTGGTGGTATTAAGACAATTATTGCTCCAAAAGACAACGAAAAGGATTTTAAAGATATTCCTGAAGAGGTCCTTAAGGAGCTAACAATTGTTTTGGTTGATCATGTTGATCAAGTGTTGATACACGCATTGGATATTAAGAATGCTAAAGAACTGTTCAAGGCTCGAAGAGACACAGGGCTTGGGTTAAAAGCGAAGTACACAGGTCACTCGCTCTATCACTAAAAAATTCTTAGTAACTAAGAAGTAAAAAGGCTGCTTAAATGCAGCCTTTTTTGTTTCTATTAAATCCAGTGTTTAGGGGCTGATGAATTGTCAACAGACCCTATTAAAAAAGAATACACACTCTATGCGATAGAACCATAATACAATCAGCAAATTGTTATTGAGCAAACCAGCAGGTCGGTCGAGGTTTACCCAGGTAACCATTTTTAAAAGTATCGAGTCGACACTGAGGGTGGGGGTGTGTAGTTAAGGTTTTTGGGACAACAGATTGACTTGGGGTTGAGAGGCTTGGGAACGGGGCTTGTATAATTTCTGCATAATAAGAAGTTAGGCTTTTTGCCCCCTGCATTGCTCTTAAGCACAGGCTGTGACTATCAATCCTCTCTTTTGTACAAACATCAATGACGTCGGTATCATAATTCAGTCTCTTTAAGGGTGAAATTTGTTGGAGCATTTTATTAATACAGCGGGAGCTTGCAAAATAATCCGATTGACCTTCAAGGCTGATTTCACCACTTTGAGGGGGCCCACCTAATAAATGACCAAGTTCATGACAGATACTAAGGATAAAGGCTTCTTCATTAATGAGATAATAGCGAACCATACCTCCGGGAATTTCAAGAATGTATCGAGTCCCCCATTTTTCGGCCCACATATTCACGGCACCGTCTGACCAGTCCCTTATAATCTCAAGCTCTCCACCCTTTGACTGAATAATATTTCCATAGGTTATTAGGAACTGGTCAAGAATGGCATGGTACTTTTCTTCGGGAAAACCGTTGTCGTACTTATTATAAATACTATTGGCCTGTGCGAAGGGGGTGATAAGGTTGAGGCTCAGTAAATAAGTGAAAACTATTTTTCTAAAATGGGTTATGGATGAATTGAGCAAAAAACCTACCTTTATGTTCGGTTAAAAATGTCTTTCAATGAAATTAAAATTTAAATCACAAATGTTACCTCGATTTCACCCTGAATGAATCTTGAACGCAAATAATTAAACTTTTAAAGGCTGCCGACAAACAATCATCTTTTGCGTGATTGAACTTATATATTAGACACCTCATTCGATCTGAAGGTTTACGTGTTTTGAATCTAACAGTTCAGTGACAGCCTCTTTTAGAACCCTTCGGGGGTGTAGTTATTAGAAACCTCTCAAGTCATGTTGATCATAAATTTTATTATCTGCCGACGTTGAAAGTTGGAATGTAATCTTTTTAATGGGGGAAGAGTGGTTTATTTGACGTGAAGTTGAATTAGTGAAGATGAATAAAATCAGTAAGATAATGCGTCGCATATTTAAGAGCTTTTAAGAAGTTGAAATTTTTACTCTTCTTAGAGACTATGCGGGCCGGATCTTCATGGGGCGGGGGAAATATGGATATCCTTGATACGGATGAAAACTTAAAAATGGCTAAGCTGCTTTTTGAGCGCGGTGACATTATACAATGTGTAGAGTTGTTAGAATCTCAACATCAAAAATATTTAGACAAGGGAACAGAGTACTATCTGGAGTGCACGAATTATTTGTTGCGAGCTTATGCTGAACTCCAAGATCAAGGAAAGATCGTTGAATTAAAAAACACTCTCAATGATTGGGCTTTGAAGAAGGGTGAGTTAACACCTAGAACGTATTACACTCTCGCCTTGTGTGAGTCTCAAAATGGACAATTTGAAAAGGCTTTGGAGTTATGTAGAAAGTCTTTATCTTTAGCTTTAGACCAAAATAAAAAAACAGATATTTGCTATGCGATTACAGGGATGGCGATCAGTTTTTATCAACTGGGTCGACTGCAAGAGGCTTTGAAAGAGATATATAATTTGCAAATCTTCTTTGATGCTTTGGAATTGCCAAAACTACAATTAACAGCATTGATTGTGAATGCTCATATTTATAGAAAATTAGAAAAATACCCACAAGCCATTGAGTCTCTGTGGAGCTGTTATGAAATGATTAAGGATGAAAAGGATCTCTATACTCATTTTACATTACTGTATGGTCTAGGACTTACTTATAAGGAGAGTGGAGACCTTGAAAAAGCGAGGACTTACCTTGAGTTAGGGGTTCGCTCTATTGATGGTAAAAATATGAGGCGATTGCATTTTCTTTTATCTGAGTTACTTAAAGAAGTGCAAAAATCCAGTAAAAGTCCTTATGACCTTGTTTACGATGTACAGTCCCATTCAATTTATGAGAAAACAAAAGGAAAAATTGATTTTAAAAATCAATTTATACTTCTAGAGATGTTGAAATTGTTTTTAGCTCATCCTGGCCGTGTGTTTTCAAAAGAAGAATTAATAGAGACTATTTGGAAGCAAAGCTATAATCCTTCTGTTCATGATAATAAAATTTATGTGACTATAAAAAGATTAAGAAAAGTGATTGAACCGGATTATAATAAGCCAAAATATCTTTTTCTGGCGAAAAATGGTTATTACTTAAGTAAAGATGTAAAAATTCAAGTTCGTGGTGTGGATGCTGGTTTGCGAGAGGAGTCTTTATAATGATTAATTGGTCAAAGAAAATAGTTTTTGTTTGTTTGCTGCTTGTTTTGTCTGGGTTTACTTTTCCAGGAAAGGTTATTCAGTTTGGTGGGGAAATACCATGGCCATTATCAAACCAAAGACCTGTTTCTGAATCTTCCTCGAAAGGGTTATGGGATTTAGAAAGTTATGGAACAAGAAAGATGTTCAATGTGGAAATCGTTTCAGAAAAAAGTGGATATGACTGGATTCGTGTCGCTGAAATTGATCCTCATACTTATGAAGTTCTTTCTTGGGGAGAGGGGATTTTCAGGCAAGTTGAGAATGTGATTGTTAAAGGAAAAAAACAATCCAGTTTCTTTGATTTAAACACAAAGCCGGGAAGTGAAAAAGAAGATACCTATGGCCGTTATATTACGATGTTTCCTAATGGTGACTTTACAAAGCAGCCCTATGTTATACGTTTGGTTGAAGTAAAAACCTCCTTGGGACATGTCTTAGGTTTGTCGATTATTCACTATATTGAGCAGACTTACGAACACCTTTTAGGACGTCGTGTGCTGGGAACTCCTTTAGAGTGTGATAATACTGATTTAAAAGAAGAAAGATTAAGCTGTTTTCTTGATTGATGATAAGTCAATGAGACAGGAGTGTTACTTGGTCACGCTTATTAAATAATAGCCTCAAGTAAAGGATTCTATTTATTTCCGCTCTAGTTAAGTTCGCAGTGAGGCGCAAGAGGGGGACTGTAAAAAGTACCGCGACTTCAATTCCTCGCAATTTTGAACTGTGCTCACCTTCACCTCATTTGATTTGACTTTGATCATACCTGATAAAGTTCAGCCAGTGGTTAACTCAAAGTCTGAGGTATTGAGCCTTTATTCCGCAAATAAGTTATCAACAGCCCCTAGAAAGTTGATAAAGCTGGGTAAGTTTTAACGAACACCAAAGTGGTTCTTTAAAAAATGGTAGGGCCTACCGGGGTCGAACCGATGACATCCACCTTGTAAGGGTGGCGCTCTACCAACTGAGCTAAGGCCCTAAAAAGAATAGAGTGTGTTTATAGTTGATTCATGGGGGCTTGTCGAGAGAAAAATGCAAGAGCATACAACTTATAAGTGACCAGAATTACTGCACTTTAATTTTGCTGAGAAAAATCATCCCAGTTCTTGTATTCCTGAAAGTTCTTCTGCGGAGTAGTTGTAGAGTTCACCGAAGTCTGCTCCTCCCTTTCCGTTGGGATGATAAGTGTGAATCGGGCTTACAAAAAAGTGTGCTAATTCAGCAAAGTTAGGGATTTCATAGAGCCTTTTCTTGATGGTTTGCGCTTGAGTTAAGTGATTGGGTGGAACCATAACCCGTACTCCAAACCACCACCAACTGGCTTGTTCACTATTACGTTTTTGCTCAATAATCCTTTTACAAGATTCAATGAGTCGATCGATGTTGAGGAACTCTAAGTGAACGCTAATACCAATACAGCTTTTATTGATTAATTTTTCTAAGTAGTCGCCTCCGCGACTCCCATTTGTTGTTGTATGAATCATATGTCCTTTTTCGTAGACATAGTCGACCCACTTTAAATAGTCGGGAATAATTGTGGGTTCTCCACCAGTAATAACCCATTTTATCTTCTTATCCTTCCCAAATAGGCTTATGACTTTCTCAGTGGCCGCTATCATATTGTCCCAAGTTTGAAGAGGGTCTGTTCTGTTGGAAACTTCGGGAGGGCAATAAGAACATGCAAAATTACATCTTTTCCCAATATCCCAGGAAACAGTTTTAAACTGTTTTTGCGATGAAGGGTAATGATAAGGGCCTACCCAAGTGGGATGATTTAACTCTTTTACTTGTTTGAGGTTTATTTGATTGGAGTCTTCTGCATAAGCTTTCCATTTTGGATTTATGACTTTGCGAATTTGCATATCTCCACCACACATGCAGGCCTTCTTGTCACAAGTGACCCAGTCAGAGGGGAGTTGAATTTTGTCATTATAGATATTGCCAAAAAGGCCGCCGATTTTGCAGGCTGCCAATTGAACATAGCCATCTTGATTGATGTGTAAGCTTTCCGTTCCGGCAGCACATAACCACCCCTCAAATTGGTTGAGTTTCTTAGATAACATTTCTTCTGTTGAAAAAGCTTGAAAGTGCCCTTTTCGATTGACCATTATAACAGACTTAGAAGGGTCTTTTGTTTGAGGGTTGAGTTGCTTATATTTAGATAGCTTCCACGCCTTCACTTTTTCTAAAAAATTCATTTATGGAGAACTCCTGTAGGCTTGAGCAGAGGTGACTCTATCTATAAAAATATCAATTCAGCAACAGCTTATATGCGGGAAGTCAGAAAGACGCCCCGCGATCAATCAATAGGAGGGCGAAAAGTAGCGAACAAAGGGTCTGCGATCATAAATGAAAAGATGATCGAGGGAGATTTTCTGATGTGTCCGATCAAAGGCAGGAAGCTCATGGCGCTTTTCTTTGAGTATCCAGATATCTTCTGCAATTTCAATATATTCACTATTTAAAAAGGCGAGCATAGAGCTTCCTGCGAGGCCCACTTTTTGGGTGTAGAAAACAAAAGTGGGACGAACAGACTCTACACATCGTTGGCTCAATGAAAAACTGCTTTCATCCCCTGGTCCAAAAAAACATAGTTTTGTATGATTGCGTGGCAGTATGCCTGTCGAATCAAAGTACATCGAGTCTGGTATTTTGTTCATCAGTTTGTCTAAGTCATTAATAGTTTGAAGTTGAGTCTGATTAGAGAAAGTCCAGCCAGTGAAATGTGTCATATAAAGAGGAATGATAATGATAGGAATGAACAATATAGCAACATATTTTGGTGCGGGAATTTTTTTAAAAACAGAAAGTGCTGGTAAACTCATGAATGGAATGTAACAGGCAAAGAAGTAATCCCATTTTTCAGCATAGAGTAGAAAGAAAAGAGTCGTTGTGATTGATAAAACAATGGGTGCAGATTTAAATGATCCTCGCTTACAGTCTTTGAACCAAAATAGATAGCCTATGATAAGAACTAGATAGTGTAGAAAATTAATTTGAAAACTAAAAAAAATATTCTGCCAACTAGAAGATATCAGTAATTGGTTTAAATTATTAAAATAATAAATAAGCGCGTAAATAAATGGATTCGACTCTGGGTGATCAATTAATTGTAAAGCAACTGATATGAGTGAGATTATTAGAATGGGAATCAGAAAGTAAAGAGCCGATAGCCACTTTTTTTGTGTGCTGTTTTTAACAGTGCTCAATAGATAAAAACTATAAATTGAAAAGCTTATAATTAAGAAAAGTGATTTAGGCGTGGATAGAAAGGCTAAACTAAGGCAAATTAAGATTTTCCATGAATACACTCGATTGGTTTTTATGAAAGTCTTATTACAAATATAGATTGCTAAGAATATAAAGCACAATGAGAACAAGTCAGAGCGAATTCTAAAAAAATTGTAAAAAAATATGTGAAAGCTAAAAAGAAAAGCTAAAAAATAGAAAACTTGAAATTTATTTCGGGTCCATTGGTAAATAATTTTTGCCAGTAAGAAAACATTAAGAGAAGCAATGAGGGCAAAAAGAAAACGTGCTGCTTTGATGTGTGAGATATTATCAATTGGAAAAATATAAAGTGTTTTTAAGAACAGATAAAAAACGGGTCGGTAATAAACGGGGAGTGATTCAGGGCTTGTGCTTCCGAGAAGCTGACTGGAAGTAATAGCCCAAAACTCAGAATGAGAAATAAAATTGCTCAATCCCATGGGGATAAAAATAAGTAAAGGCAGTAAGAACCATAAACTTTGTATTAATCGTTCAGCCGTTATGGTTGATATTGAAGTGCTTTGATTCGTTTGAGCCATAATTCAAAATAATTTTATCCTAAAGGCAGAAGCTTGAGTAGGACTTGTATAAGATTCTTTTAGGTATATATCCTAAATGAGTGTTATTTCTTTGAAGAGGTTGATTCAGATCTCTAAATGACGGTCCTTATTAGAAGGCAACTTCAGGTAAGGGGTGTATCACAACTTGGGATGGTGTGAAAGCTTTGTAAGTTACCGAAGTCTAAAGACTTTTTTTGTACCACTCAGATGTGATTTTTTCTTGCCATTAAGTAAGTGGAGGGCTAGGACTTCATACAGAGGTATTAAGTATGGATCAGTTATTAGAAACTCCTTTGGATGAGAGAGATGCAAATTGGAATAATGAATTTTTTAAAGAAATTCGTAATATTGGGTTTGAGTTTTTAAGTGATTCTCCTATTGAAGGTCCAGATGGAATGCCTTATTTGGCAGTTAAAACAATCTCAAAAGACGGTGAACCAGCTGAACAAGTTTTTAATTGGCTAGGTGAGAAAGGCGTTGGTTTGGCAGTAAACCCACAAAAAGAAAATCCAGACTTTGTCTTTTCTTACGGAATGATCTGGAACTATTTACAGACGGGAGAGTTCATCACTGAGATGGAAGAAGATCAAAACACAAATGAGTTTGAAATGGAGCCAGGGCAAGAGATGATGGCGGGCACACCAAGTGACTCTTACCTGCCTCAGCATGTTCGTTCATTATTTAAAGAATTCCTACAGCAACAAGGAGTTTTGAATCCTCGCGTTGTTATGCTATCGCAAGATGGTAAAAATTATGATCTTTGCTTTTCTTTGGAATCACTAGGGAACCCACCCGAGGAAGAATGGCAAGGTATTCTTGAAGGGTTTTCTTGGTTTTTCCCACTTCATTATTCTTTTTCTATTATCAGTGAAACAATGATTGAAGGTATTGAGTTCGTTGAGCTCTAAGAAAGAGTCTTTAAAATATCACACCGAGGGGTGGGGCCTTCAACAAGGCCTTTATCTCAATAGATTGTGCTGATTAACACTTCGTATTCATTTTGATTATTTAAAGAAATGAGCCTTTTAATAAATTAATTAAAAGGCATCAGGCAATATTATAGGTTGATATTTGTAAATTAAAAATTATTCTGAAAGTTCACCGGGTTTTGGTAATAGATCACACAGACATTCTCTCCAGTATTCAGGGGCATCAGAGGTGTAATCAATTCCAATTTCAAAGACGGCATCACCACAATATTTTGTTCTGGTAATCAGACCAGTAATGTCTAAATCCATTGCCGGTATAAAGATAGATACTTGTAAGCCTTCGATTTCTTCAATCGTTAAGTTTTCTCTTAAGACGGGATCACATAAGTGTTTACGATCAATTATGAGACGAAATCCACTGGGCGAAGCTTCGACCAAAAAGCCTCCATCAGCTATAGGCGCCAAGTCACTTATAGAAATAAGTCCTTGTATGGCAAGTGGATCAATATCCTGTCGTTCAAAAAACCTTTTTTCAGACCGCATGAGCATCTCCTTGTTGATGAATTCCCTAATTGAGCCTGGTGAATTCTCTTACTACCTTTGTCGGTGTTTCTCGACAAAAGTTAAGTCTAAGATGAAAAAAGACAGGAAAAATTGTTTAAAATTTCGAGTGTAGCCGGTTCCGTTGATATTTTGTTCGTTTAATCGTGAGGAATATGTCCAGTATGGAACACTACCCAATTGCCAATCATATGTTTCGATGTGAGAAATTGTGGGGACTGAAAACACTTGGTTGCTGGCTTTCCAGCAAGCCTCTTTACTGGTGAAAAGATCAAATTTATTTGGAGCTGATTGCAGTTCAAAATCAGTAGAAACTCTCTTAACAACAGAACTAGAAATTCTTTCAGAGATTTCTAGATCGACACCAAGGACTACAGAAGGTTTGTGAGTATAAAAAATAACAGAGCCTTCTGGGGAATGACTAAGACTAATTGAACCAGGCTTAATTTCTGGTCTATTTGTAAGATCTTGAATTTTATCAGTGTCTATTAAAGAAGTTCCATTTTTCTCTAATATTGATGAAAGAGTTTTTCTTAAAAGTAGCCGGTAGTCTTGATGTTGAGATGTTATATCGGGGAAAAAATACAAATAAAAGTGTTCGTTTATTTCATCAGGTAAGTTAATTTTTTCAAAAGATGGAGTAGGCATTAAAATCTTTTCTAAGTATTTAGAGGGTAAAGCGTTCGGGCCAATTGACGGTGAGTCCGTTACTAATATCCATCATTCTTTGTAGTGGAATTCGAGCCTTTCCAATAAGGTGCTCTTCTACGTGAACTTCGTTGCTGAAAGTTTCAAGAACAGATTTTATTTTTTCTAAGTTATTTAGTTTCATGTAAGGGCAATCGTTGCATTGACAGTGCCCTTCAAAGGGGGCCTGTATGATCTTGGCGTCTGGTCGAGCTTTTTGTAGTTGATGGAAGATTCCTGTTTCGGTGGCAACAATAAAGGTATTTGTTGTTTGATTGGTGGCAAGCTCATTAAGAATCCCGGATGTTGACCCTATATAGTCAGCATGTACGAGAACAGGTTCCTCACACTCTGGGTGGGCAAGAACTAGGGCCTCAGGGTTTTCCTCTTTGAGTTCAAATAATTTTTTAGCTGAAAATAAGACGTGAACTTCGCAGTGCCCAGGCCATTGTAACATTTTTCTTCCCAGTTTTTTTTCTAGAAACCGCCCTAAGTTTTTGTCAGGGCCAAACATGATGGGGCGATCTTTAGGGATGGCATTAACAATCTTTTCTGCATTGGAGGAGGTGCAAATGACATCACTTACCGCTTTTACTTCGGCGCTGCTATTTATATATGTAATGGCAATATGGTCAGGATGTCTTTGTCTCCACTCTACAAAATCCTTGTAGGGAGTTCCGCTGACAAGGCTGCAACCAGCATTGGGATCAGGAACAAAAACTCTCTTATCAGGGCTGAGTATTTTCACGCTCTCAGCCATAAAAACGACTCCAGCAAGAAGGACGTTTTTAGCTTGGCTTTGTTGCCCCATCTGAGAAAGAAAGTAACTATCGCCACAATGATCAGCGAGTTCTTGAATGTTACCATCTTGATAATAATGGGCGAGAATTAAAAACTCTTTCTCTTTTTTCAACCTTTGTATGTCTTCTAAAAGTTGAATATCTGTCATTAGACGTTTCCACTTTTAAGGGCGGCAATAATAGATTTAGAAAGTGTTTTAAGGGTTTCCATCACGCCAATCCCTTCTTCGGCATTGGCTTCAAAGTCAGGGGCATTGTACTTATTGAGGGCTGATCTTAATTCGGCAACAGAAGCAACGGAATCTAGATCTCTTTTATTGTATTGAAGAGCAAAAGGAATTTTTTTGATATCATATCCAGAAAGTTCCAAGTTTTTTTCCATATTTTTTAATGAGTTAATATTTTCATCCATACGATCCATTTGAGAATCAGCGACAAAGATAATTCCATCGAGATTTTTTAGAATGAGTCTGCGGCTAGCATCATAAATAACTTGGCCAGGGACTGTGTAGAGATGGAAGCGAACTTTAAGCCCTCGAATTTCTCCTACATCAAGAGGGAGGAAGTCGAAAAAGCGAGTTCGCTCTGGCGTGCCCACATCAAATTCCATAAGATCACTTGTAGAAGGGTTACTCTTATGAGTGGTTTGATAAACCCATTTAAGATTGGTGGTCTTGCCCCCAAGGGATGGGCCATAATATACGATTTTACAATGAAGCTCTTTAGCCTCTTGGTTAATTAATGCCATTAAACCTCAGTCCTATGAGACAGTGCTCTATGTAGTGTTCGATTATCAATATAGTCGATATCACTTCCCATGGGAATACCTTGAGCGAGTCGTGTTATCTTTAGCGATTTATTTTCTAGTTCTTGATGAAGATAAAGAACAGTAGTGTCTCCTTCAAGATCTGAATCGACGGCTAAGATGATTTCCTCTAGAGTTGGATTTGCTTTTTCAATACGCATGAGTAGTTCTTTAATTTTTAGTTTTTCAGGCGTGATTCCTTCTAATGGAGATATCGCTCCATGGAGTACATGATAGAGGCCACTATAGGCTCCAGAAGCTTCAATTTGAACAATATCCTCAGGTTGTTCAACAACACACATGAGCTGAGAGGAACGGTGCGGACTTTTACAAATGCGGCATTGTCTGCTGGGGTCATCTGTATAGTTGAAACAGGTGTCACAAAGAACAATGCTTTCTTCTACGGTTTGAATGGTGTCTCGTAGATTCTGTGAATAAGAGGGGTTCTTTAATAAATAGTGAGTCAGTCTTTGGGCTGACTTTGGGCCAACGCCAGGGAGTTTAGCAATTTCATGGACTAACTTGTCCAGCGTTGGAATATTAAACATCAAAACATTCCTGGAATATTCATGTTACCTGTAACTTTAGCCATCTCTTCATCTTGATCTTTTTTTGCAATAGTAAGAGCATCGTTGACCGCTGTAATAATCATGTCTTGTAACATTTCAGCGTCGCCTTCCTTAAAAATTTCAGGGTTTATGGTGAGAGCATTCACTGTGTTTTCACCTTTTACAGTGACTTGGATGGCTCCTCCACCAGAGGTGCCTTGGTATTCTTTTTCTGCGAGTTCTTCTTGCAGCTTCTTCATCTTTGCCTGCATTTGGTTGGCCTGACGAATAAGATTCTGCATACTGTTTCCGCGTCCTTTGCCTTTCATAGTCAAATCTCCTGTTGTGGTGTTTTTATATCAATAACACCAACCTTTGTTATGTGATCTTTAAATACTTTTTCAGTGGCTTGCACAAGTGGATGAGACTCGATAGACTCAGCGACTTGCTTTGCTTTTTGTTCCTTCACTTTGCTTTCAATAGCTTTGGGGGAAAGATTTTCATGTAGGTGATCCTTTTCCAAAATTTCTACATAAACTTGTCGTTGATCATTCCAGAAATTCTTTAAAAAGTTTTCTGTTCTTTCAATGTTTTTTTGCTCGGCTAGTTTATCATATAAGAATCTCATTTTAGAAGGTAGTCCAAGGTGAAGAGCCTCTGAATCTTCCTTAACTAGAGACGTGTGCTCCAGTAGAGCCCCGAGAAAACCGTTAGCCTGTTTGACTGCATTGACAAATTCATCCCAGGTTTTTCCGACTTTGTGTTCATCGTCGGGAAAGGGTACGGGTATGGATGTTGTCTTCTCTTCAGAAGGTGAGAGTTCTTTCGATTCACTTGATTCATCTACTTCCGTTTTTATATTTGTAGCCTCAAGAGTTTCTTCTTTGTCTATAGCCTTATCATCAGGGAGAGTTGCTTGAGTTTTTTCTTTAGATTGGCTTTCTATAGTGGATTCAGTGTTTTTTTTTACTTTGGAACCGTTTTTGGGGTTCTTGGGGACCGAGGGTAATGATTGAGTAAGACGAGGAAGGCTGAGTAGCTTAAAGAGAAGCATTTCAAGACCAAGTCGCGCATCACTATTAAAGTTGAGTCGTTGTGTGCCGGAAAGCATGACATCAAAGAGCAAGTGAATCATTTCTTCACTTAGGTTTTCTACGATGTCTTTTAATTCAGAAATTTCATATTCAGAAATATCAAGACTGTTTTGGTCATAACAGCCTTTGAGGACCATAAGTGAGTTGCGGATCACTTCAAGAAACTCTTCAGCAAAAAGTTTTGGATCGTATCCTGAGTTTTTGAATTGCCTAACGGTTTGATACATGAGTTCGGAATCGTTGAGCGCGATTGCTTTGAGGCAAGAAAGTAGAAGGTTACGATCAGTTAAACCCAAAACGTTCATTACGGACTGGAGTGTTAATTCCCCATGGCTAAACGATATGAGTTGGTCCAATAAGGTTAAAGAATCACGAATAGAGCCATTGGCCTGCTTTGCGATCATTAAAAGAGCACTATCTTCAAATTGAATGTTATCACTTTCGCAAATCTTTTGTAGGTTGTTTTTTATATCGATAAGAGTGTGGTTGCGAAAATCGAAGCGTTGGCAGCGAGATAAAATGGTTGCCGGAATTTTTTGAACTTCCGTGGTGGCAAATATAAAAATCACATGTTCAGGTGGCTCTTCTAATGTTTTTAGAAGGGCATTGAATGCACTTGTTGAGAGCATATGCACTTCATCAATAATGTACACTTTGTATTTTCCAGAACTTGGCATATAGCCAATGGTGTCTCTTAGTTCACGAATATGATCGACACCGTTATTGCTGGCTCCGTCAATTTCAATCACATCAAGATGGTTGCCATCGGCAATGTCTTGGCAAGAGCGGCACTGTCCGCAGGGGTGTTGATTTTGTGGGTTCTCACAAAGTAAAGTTTTTGCAATAATTCGCGCGGTGGTTGTTTTACCAGTTCCTCTTGGGCCAGTGAGTAAAAGAGCGTGGGGAAAGCGATCCGCAGCTAAAGCATTAAGCAATGTCTGAGTCACATGGGATTGCCCGACGAAATCGGTAAAAGACTGAGGTCGGAATTTGCGAGCAATCACTTGATATGCCATGGGCCCCCTCGCATTGGAAAAAAAGTGGCCGAGCGACCCGTAGCACATAGGATACAAGCTACCGTTGCTTCCTTCCGGACCTGGCGGATTTCACGAGATCGCTATTGTACGGGACTCAGCCGCAGGCAGCTTAACGTAGGGAGTCGAAGAGGGCAAGGCAAACAACCCCTTGCAGCGGTGCCGCAGTCTTTTTTCTTTATAGCCACAGTTGAGGCTTTGCTGGCGAAAAGGCATAATGAAAATGTGGAGATCCTTTCCTATGCAAATCATCAGATTGAAGTCCGAAGGCGAGTCAGGCAAAAAAGGCTTGGAGTCACAGTTTATCCTAATGGACGTATTTGTGTTTCCGCTAATAAAAGCTTAACACAACGTGAAATAGTTAAATTTCTCAGCACTCAACATCAGTGGCTCGAAAAATCTTTGGCTGAGGCCAGGAAAAATCGAGAGAAATACCCTGTGAAAAAGTTTTCAACAGGAGAGTTCTTTAGTTTTGTTGGGAAAGACTATCAATTAAAGATCCAACAAGGCTCTCAGGTGGGTTTGCAGTTTTCAGATGACTTTATGATTTTGACCACCAAAGTTGCTGAGTCGAATTGGTCACCGGCATTGAGAGAAAAATATTTTCAGTCTTTTAAAAAGTCCTATAGACAAGTGGCAAGTCAAATTATGACGAGAAGAGTGCAACATTGGAGTCATATGATGAAACTGTACCCAACGGGATTACAGTTTCGTGGACAAAAAACCATTTGGGGAAGCTGCTCGCCTGAAAATAAAATCAGTCTTAACTTTAAGTTGGTTGTCGCCCCGCTTGAAGTGATTGATTATGTCATTATTCACGAGTTGGCTCATATTAAGCATAAAAACCATTCTAAAAGTTTTTGGAACTTAGTAGAGAAGTACACTACATATCGTCAATTTTCTCGAGATTGGCTCAGGGAGAACCAGTACGCCTGTGATTTCTTGAACAAAAAATCAGAGTTGGTTTAGGAGCACGACGATACACCCAGGTCCCTGTTTATTGATTCTGATCTCATATCTTTAGTTCTTACTATATAGAGAATAGAATAGTTTTAAATTAAGCCTTAATTTTCAGCTGTTTATGCTCTGCCTTATGAAATGGAGGTTGATCTTTTATCAAGATTTTGGAAGCCTATTAATCTGACAGAGGGAGGGGCGATGGAATATCCCGAGCTTTCACAATATGTTGATTTTAGGGACTACTTAAAGGCTTTTTATGAATGCCAAAAGGCTAATACTAAGAGTCGTTTGCGTTCTTATGCCTATTCTGATTTTTCAGCGGCAGCGGATATAAAATCACCTAATTATTTAAAATTAATTATTGAGGGAAAACGCAATCTATCCACAGAGATGTGTAAAAAGTTTTCTAGGGCTTTAAAGCACTCAAAATCCCAAGAAAAAGAGTTCCGATTGTTGGTAGAGTATTGTCAAGAAAAGGACCCCCATCAAAGAACTCAGAACTTAAAAGAACTTTCTGAGTTTCGTGCTAAAAAATCATTGAAGAGTGGTGAGATCAACCAGCAAACTTGGGACCAAGTTTCTAATTGGTTGGTATGGGTTCTATATGCAATGGTGGATCAAAAGGGCGTAGAGTTTACACCAGCCAATCTTCTTAAATTATTACGTGGTCAAGTTAATGAATCCCAAGTGCAAAGAGCCATGGATAACTTACTGAAAGCTGAAGATATTAAAGTTGATGAGGAAACTCGTGTTGCAAGTAAGACGGGCGTTTCGATGTCAGGATTGGATGACATTCCTAAGGAACTTGTTCGTAAAATTCAAAGTGAACTGATCTATATAGGTTTAGAATCTCTTCATAAATATGGTCCTCATGAAAGAGAAATCAGTGGGTTTACATTAGCGATGACAGAAAAAGAGTTTGAATGGGTTCGTTTTGAGTTGCGAAAACTGAGAAAGCAAATTCAAAAAGAGATTTCAATGAAGAGGGAACAAACACAAGGGGATAGAGTGTATCAAGTGAATATGCAGCTCTTCCCCCTTACTGACTCTGTAAAAAAAGAGGAAGTTAAGCCAACAGTTATTGAGCCATTAAGTCACTAAGGCCACAAAGATCCGGTCAGTATCGGATCTCTCTTGGGATAGTTAATCTATGGAACTACAGAACTTCTCATTAGATTGGCTTAGGTAATGTCGTTTTGATTTATTCAAAGAAAAACTATTATTTCCTCAAGGAGGATGTGTCGTCATTTAGTCTTTCAAACGGACAATTGGAATGGACCAACAAGACGGCTGTTTGTTCTCATTTTATCAAACTAAAAACTTTATAAATGGATTGGGGTTGAGAGGTTATCTCTTTTTTTGATAAGAATTATTAATACAAAGAAAATTGAAGCAAAAAAAATCCACTGAAACCCTAGCTTCTGTTGAAATTAAATTTTTGGGGGGGAGATAAATTTAAATTTCGAAACTAGGACTCCAGGGATCAGCAAACGTACAACATCTATTAACGTACAACACTTACCTATAAAGCAAGGGGTGTGCCAACTCTACCAATCCTAATTTTTCGGCCACCTTCAGAGAATTGTAAGAATGACAATTTGCGGTTTCACCATGGAACCATTTTTTACACCCAATGGAGAACCCCGCAGCACGAAGTGCGAGGAGTGAGGCTCCATTGGGCTATTAATCTCGAAGAGATTAATAGGGCCCAGGCGG
>CAXREJ010000035.1:0-14504 GCA_964229765.1 Bdellovibrionales bacterium
AACAATAAGCCTAAAATAATAAAAGCGGTTCTTATTACGTGCACATAGACTTATCGGTTCACAATTATATTTTTTGAGTAAAAACATGCAAAAAAATGATCAATTCATCAAAAAAGACGTTCGTTTTTGAGACATAAAAGACCCTTCACCTACCTTCAGGAGGACAAGATCTTATCTAAGAAGATATAACTTCAGTCAAGAAACCAAATCTTAGGATTGAATGAAATGATCTTAGTCCAATAAGTTAGGCACGAGCAGACTCTTGAGCATAAGTATGTGATCCTGAAGCTGGCCAACAGATCTGTGTATTAGATCCATCGCATTCACTAAAGATCATACTAAATATACTTCAAAATGACACAGCTCTTGTACAAGATGAGGCTGTTTTACTAAGGTTTATAAAACCTATTTCACAAACATTTCCTTCAGAATAATAGACATATTAACCCCATCCGCAATTGGGATGATATAAGTTTTATAAAGACAATATTTAATGAGATAGAAACCCCTTCACTAATTGAATTCTCAAAATAGTTATTCTCATTTTTCAAAATCAGCCATAGTGTCTAACTTCTACAGCTCACTCATCCTTAGTCTAGATCCAGACTAAAATCATAGGTGTTTCTCTCTTTTTTTTTAAAAAAATACACAAAGACTTCAAGACTCGACTCGACTCGACCGTACTTAAGGGTATGAAAACAAGACTTAAGACAGACAACTTCGTTCGCATTTGTTTAACTCTCAGCTTACTCGTTATTAGTACGCCTGGCTTTGCCTTTGAAAGTTGGTGGCAATGCTCAAGTAGACAAGGTGGAGACTGGAGTTTCGGTCGAGCCCCCTCCATATGTCTTGTAGACCACATGCAAACTCAAAGTTTTGTTAAATCTCAATATGACCCTATTCTTTTTTTAGACTCTCTTTCCAGAAACTCTGAACGCAATCGCTATATGACGGAACTTAATGCTTTAGCAAAAGAAGTGGCTCGTTATTACCTCAAAAAAAGAAAACCTCAAGTCAGTGAAGATGAAATTCAAGCCTTTACAAAAGGTCTATTAACTCTAATGCACCAAGAAACAGTTTGGTCTCATTATAGAAAAAGTACAGATGGGAAAGTTCGTTATATGAGAGGTGATGTTGGGCATGGACATGGGCTGATGCAAGTGGATGATAGATCTCACCAAACCGCTCTATTAGCTGGAAAAGGGACAGACCTTATTTATAATATGATGTATGGTCTCGATGTTTTCTATGCGCAATGGGAAAGGGCTCCCAGCCAATCTTGTGTCAACGGTCCCACTGATTACAAAAATAGAATACGCTCAGCATGGGCGGCTTACAATGGTGGACCAGCTCGTATTTGTCGTTGGACAAGCACTACGGGAACTTACGCTCACCATGACACAGATTTTTTATCTAAACTCAATAATCAAAGCTTTAAAAACTATCTGACAACAGAATATAAAAAAACATCTATTAACATTCAATTTCTTAGTGAAGGCTCACGGCCTTGTTCAAACAATGGAACACTTGATGAACCCGATCTTCCTGAAGAAGGAAAACTTTATCAGGTGGGATCGAGCTTCTATTGTTTAGTCAGAGGAGATGAACTACAATGTGTGGACCGATTAAACGATGTGAATTGCCTCAATATCAGAGACAAAACAAATTATCATAACAGTGGTCAACTCACAGACAACCAAATAAAAGACTTCAACATCCAATACTTTGATCGCAACAATGTCTGCAAAGACTCTGTAGAGAACTTAATTCCAATATCTAGTGAAATCGAACTACAAAAAACAATCAACCTAAGGAAAACCCCAGCCGGAGAGTTGGTTTCATACGTCCCTTTTGGAACAAAGCTCAAAGTATTAGACTTTGAAGTCACAACCTACTTAGAACAAAAACGCTATTATAAATTAGAGTTTAATGGAGTTAGTGGTTATATCTACGCGGGAGATAAAGACTCACACAGTGAATGGGCTGTGGAAGTGGAAGATTCAAGTGAAAATGCTATTGTAGCCAATATTGGAGACTCTATTGAAATAGTCGCGCCCTATGGAATTAATCAACGTACAACGCCTGCTGGTCGACTACAACAAAGGATACCTCAAGGTGAAATAATAGAAGTCGTTGACCGTGTCGTTAGAGGTAATGCCAATTATCTTTACTATGTGGTTACTTATAAAGGAATAACGGGTTACATCTATTCAGGGTATCTGACCAATCTCGATAGCATTAGCTATTGGACTAAAAAATTATCTGTTGGCAAATCCCTATCTTCTCTTAAAAGTGACCAATCTTATCAATACTTAAAAGAATGTCCTTCTTCTGATTGCTCATTTACTGAGTCCTATTTGACCCCTAATAATGATGGAGATCAAGTTGAGATTCTGGAAGAACAGTCTGGTTGGTCACTGGTCGTCAATCGACTCAAAAATAAAACTGGGTGGATTAAAAGCAACCAATTATCTGGAAAATAGTAGAGGCATAAAATGAAGGAACTAAAAAAATATTGGATCTACTCAATACCAACAGGTCTGTTAATTTTAGGAATTGCATTAGTAGTGAATATCAACAGTAAAAACACTAAAGTAACAAAAAATAACCAGAAAAATTTTGAGGCAAATAAAGTTTCAAAACAAGAAAAACTAAGAACCCCCTCCTCTCAAATCAGCAAAAAAGGATCAGCTCGAGAACCTCAGCAAACCACAAGTCAACTTCCTGATTACAATCCAAATGACAATTGGGACTTACAATTTTCAAATTTAAAAAAAATTGAAAAATGTTACGAAAAGGAAGGTACTTGCGGATTCCCGCAAACGGACCCTAAGTCAGAGTATTTTGCTATTGGCGAAAGACTCAAAAAAGATTTGTTAAAAATGCAAAATTTCGTGGTCAATAATAACATTAAAAATGAAAAGATCTCCGAAATAGCCAATCATTTTCTCGCTACACCCGATGGGCATGTAAAAAAAGCAGCCATGCATCTCATGGCCACTCAGGAAACAGACCTAAATAGCTTAGATAGCCTTCTTAACAACGTCATAAATTACCACGATTCACAACTTATTGAACAAGCCATGCTTGAACTGAAAAGATACCTTGGTAACGAGCAGAACGAATCAAAAATCAACAATGCTTTAATCAGGGCCATGAAAAGCGGGGCTCCTTTTGTATCTACGGAGGTGTCTAAACACTTGGGTCCTTTTTTAAATCAGAAAAGCTATCCACTTTATAAGAGCACCTTAGATACAGTTTCCAAAGGAAGTCACACCCATAAAAACTTAAAAAATGTCATCGCAGAGTACCAACTGTTAATGCAATCGGCTTAAATTGGACATTGAGACTTTGAAGAATCCAAAGTCTTGAGCCCTTTAAAATGAACTTGGTAAGTCCTTCCGTACTGTGAAGGATGGAAGTTATAAAGATAATGACATTCTGATCCTATATAAGACCTACAACTTCGTTGCCATTGTTCCTGAGATCTCGCAAAGGCTTTAGACAAAATAAGTTTTGGAGAGTCAATCTCTATACTCGGTAAAAAATAAAGAATAGGATCAGCAGGAATCTCCTCTTTAGAAAGTCTCCAAGCAAATAGACCAGAAAGACTCTTTTTTAGAGACTTATTAGTATAAAATATTAGAGAGAATAATGAAAAACCACGGCACTGGCTTTCGAGTGTTTCTCCCCACAACCACACTTCCTCTTTATCCACTTTTTCTACATAATCTCGATCTATATGAACTTTATTAGTCTCGGTTGCCACCTGAATAATTTTCGGCGCAATGACAGGATCAGCAAATAGAACAATTAGTCTATAGGATTTACCTAAAAAACCTTTTCTTTCTAAAAGAATCTCTGTTTTTTTATTAGAATATTGTGAGCTAGACCCTTCCCATCCTATTTTTTTTATTATTAAACTCTTGTCCCAAGTTACTTTTAAATCTGGATAAGTTATAACCTTGTTTAAGGGTGCTGTTGCCTTGAGAGAATAAGTAAATAGGAATACAAATATAAAAATTCCGTTCTTTTTAAAAGCCACACATCAATATTTATACTTTAAAAAGAAAAAATCAAGCCTTATACAAACAAAGCTAGGCTCGTATTCATCCAGCCACTTTGTGATCTTTAGTTTTGCGGGAGTTATTTATTTCTTTTAGCAGGCTTTCAGCATTATAAACATTCTCTAAAGCCTCAAGAATAAGATCACCACTCACTGAAACAGCACGGTTTTGTCTTTCATCAAAACCATAGGCTCCACCTAAAGAATAAATATTACCATCAAACACCAAGCCAACAATCTCTGCCTGGCTGTTAATAACGGGAGACCCTGAATTACCACCGATAATATCATTAGTAGAAGTGAAGTTAAATGGGGCAGATAAATTAACCTTGTTCTTAGCTTTCACCCAGCTACGAGGAAGCTTGAAAGGGTCACTACCTGTGGCTCTTTCGTAAGCCCCTTTTATGTAGGTTTTTGGCTCAATATTTTCACCATCATCGGGAAAACCATCCACTTTCCCATAAGAAAGTCTTAAGGAAAAAGTCGCATCGGGATAATTACCCTTACCATAAATATCAAAAATGGCCTTTGCAATTTTCTCTTGGTTTTTATTAAAGATTGGTTCAAGCTCATCTTCAACTATTTTCCTATAGTTTCTAGAATCTTTATCCAGTAAAATCGCAAATTGAATCATGGGATCTTTAGAGGAAAAAATGGCTTTCTTGCCACCTTCAAAAAGCTTTTTGCGATATTCTACACTATTGAGTTGAGTCTTGGTTACGAGTTCTTGTGCCAATTCACCCGGGGACTTTTTACCCAATGCTAAACGTACAAAACCATGATCAGGAGACAGAGCTTCTCTCATTTTAGTAAAGCCATGCTCCATCTTAACGACCTCAAAGTCTTTGTAGATAGGTGCTTTACTAAAAAGATACTGCTTTGTTCGTGGCAGCTTTGAATCGGTGTATTCTTCATAACGATCATGATTTGGTTTTTCGATCTCCTCGCTATACTGAACCAAACTCCTTGCAATTGAAAAAAGCGTCGAACCATAGTTAGCATAGGCAATGTGAGAAATCTCATCATCTAGATTTCTTCTTTTCTCAATGGCTTGTTCAATATTTTTCCAGGCATCTCCATATTTTTTGGAATACCATTTGTTGCGACGAACCCTATACTTTAAATCCCTTTCTTTTTTCAATAACTGTCCGAAGAATTTTTTATTCTGAAGAGCTTTTAACTTGCCCGAGGTGGCTTTAAACCGATTTTCAACACCATTAAGACTAGCCTTAGAAATCCTCGCAGCCTCTTTACTTTTCTTGGCATATTGATGCAGAAGACCTCTCATCTCTGATAATTGAATCAGTGATCTTACCAACTGAAAGTCCCGATAAAATTCAAGCATCGAAGTTGGCTCAAGACGATTGGTCGTGCCAGGATGCCCTGTAATAAAAGTCATATCTCCTTTTTCAACACCTTTATCTGACCAAGAGAACCAATGTTTATTTTCTATGGGCTTATTGTTCTCATAAACCCGTAAAAAGGTCATATCCATGGCATAGCGAGGAAAATTAAAATTATCAGGGTCTCCTCCAAAAGCAGCAATGTCATCCTCAGGAGCGAAGACAAGTCTCACATCCTGGTAGCGACGGTATTTATAGAGTTTATACTCACCTCCATGGTAGAGAGTCACCATATCACAACGATAGTCAGCAGAGTCTCCTGAACATTGCTTTTCAAGCTCAGCGGTTTTTGCTTTTTTCGCATCACTATAAGCTTTTCCATGAAGTTTTTTTGTCGCGCCCAGTATTTCCTTTGTCACATCAGTAACAGACATAAGGCGGTTGACTTCAAATGCGGGACACTTTTTTTCTTGAGACGGATTTTTCGCATGAAATCCAGAGGAGACATAATCATTTTTTTTAGAAGAGAGATTTTGAATACACCCCCTTGCACAATGATGATTGGTCATTACCAAGCCTTGTTTAGAAATAAAACTTCCCGAACAACCATTTGCCAAACGAACAGAGCTTAATTGAACTTTTTCAACCCACTCAGGCGATGCTTTAAAACCATAACGATCTTCCATTTGCTTTTGCGGTAAATTATCTAATGTCCACATTCCTTCATCAGCAAAAGAAAAACTCGGAAAAATCAAAGCTATTAATAAAATTAAAGAATATCCCGTCAAAACATCTCCTAGGTCCCAAGTTTATATCTAATAAAAATTGTATCATTCAGCACGCTCTTCCCCACTGAAGAAACTAACTTTTCAATAAAGAAGACAAAATACAATAATAAGTAAAATCTAGCCTGAGTGACTCTAACTAGCCACAGAAGAAGTGTCGCGTCACAACCCTTCGCCCTATAACTTTTAAATTCTTATTGAGTTTATTTATAACTCTCAACAATATTAAAACTGGACGGCATAAATTGGAACCACAAGCTGTAAAGGGGTTGAGTAGGATCTGTTTAAAAATTCACAGACCCATCCTATTTTTTTAAAGGTTTCGACGATACTGACCACCCACCTCGAAGAGAGCTTGGGTCATTTGATGAAGAGAACAAAAGCGCGAAGCACTCATCAGAGCTTCAAAGATATTATCCCCACCCAGAGCCGCTTGTTTTAACTTGTTTAGCTCTGATTCGGCCTGTTCTTTATTCCCCTTCTGAAAACTCAACAAATTATTTAACTGCTGATTTTTTTCTTCTCTAGAGGCTCTGGCCATCTCGATTTTTTCAGGCACATAGTCATCAGCCAGCGTTTTTGGATTAATAAACTGATTCACTCCCACAATAGGCAAATCCCCTGAATGCTTTAAATGTTCATAAAACATGGACTCTTCTTGAATCTTACCTCTTTGGTATTGAGTTTCCATTGCCCCTAAAACACCTCCTCTTTCAGATATACGAATAAATTCTGAAAGAATGGCCTCTTCCACCAAATCAGTTAATTCTGACAAGAAGTAAGAACCCTGATTGGGGTTTTCATTTTTTGCGACACCAAACTCTTTATTGATAATCATCTGAATGGCCATGGCTCTCCTAACAGACTCTTCCGTCGGAGTAGTGATAGCCTCATCATAAGCATTGGTATGAAGTGAATTGCAGTTATCATAAATGGCTATTAAAGCCTGAAGAGTGGTGCGTATATCATTAAAGTCAATCTCTTGAGCATGCAAAGACCTTCCTGAAGTTTGAATATGATATTTTAACTTCTGAGAACGAGAACTCCCCTTGTAAAGATCTCTCATGCTAATAGCCCAAATTCTTCTAGCAACACGTCCAATCACAGAATACTCAGGATCCATTCCATTACTAAAGAAAAAGGAAAGATTAGGAGCAAAATCATCAATATCCATTCCACGAGCTAAATAATACTCCACAAATGTGAACGCATTACTTAAGGTAAAAGCGACCTGACTTATGGGGTTGGCTCCAGCCTCAGCAATATGATAGCCCGAAATACTGACTGAATAAAAATTCTTAACTTGGTTATCATTAAAATACTGTTGAATATCTCCCATCATCTTCAAAGCAAAGTCGATAGAGAAAATACAGGTGTTTTGCCCTTGATCTTCTTTTAAGATATCAGCTTGTACTGTTCCACGAACTCTTGCGATCGCTTCTCTTTTAGTCTCATCCCATTCACTTGTGTTGAGTTTTCGACCTAATTCCTTTTCTTTTTTCTCTACCAACTGATCAATAGCCGTATTGAAGAAAAAGGCTAAAATCATGGGAGCCGGTCCATTAATAGTCATACTCACAGAAGTTGAGGGGTTTAACAAATCAAAACCAGAGTAAAGTTTTTTCATGTCCTCAAGCGTGCAAATGCTCACACCACTCTCACCCACTTTACCAAAGATATCAGGACGTTCATGGGGATCAAAACCATAGAGAGTCACACTATCAAAAGCCGTTGATAACCTTTTTGCCTCAGACCCTTCTGACAAATAATGAAATCTTTTATTGGTTCTCTCAGGGGTCCCTTCCCCAGCAAACATACGAGTGGGATCTTCTCCCACTCTCTTAAGTGGAAACACCCCCGCCGTGTATGGAAATTGACCAGGAACATTTTCTAAGCGCAAAAACTCAAGTCGATCACCCCAATCCCTCAATTTCGGCACTGAAACGCGGGGAATTTTTGTACCACTCAGACTTTCTGTGAAAAGGGGTTGTTTGATTTCTTTATCGCGAACCTTATAGACAAACTCATCTTTTTTGTAAACCTCAACAAGCCGATCCCAGTTCTCTAAGCTCTTCAAGTCTTTTTCAGGAAGTTCTTTTTTAATGTTATCAATATGACTCTGAACTTCGGGCAAATCCTCTTTGATTCTTTCGTAACTTCCTAACCTAGAAGCTCTTTCAGCTAGTTTACGACTGTCTTTTTTATAGTTACGTACTGTGGATACAATCTCCGCAAGATAACCTTGTCTCTCAGGAGGAATGATACTCTGCTTTTCAGCACCTTTAAGCTTTCCCTTATCCACATCACTTAAAGCCCATCGATAATCTTTATCTTTATCACCCAATTGATCGGTCAAATTAAAAAACAAACTATTGACCCCAAGATCATTAAATTGCGCCGCTTGAGTTAAAAACACTGGCAGAGTGGCATCGAGGGCTTCAAAAGTTTTACGTGACCTTTTAAATTGTTTACGCACATCTCTTAGAGCATCTTGAGAACCGCGATGATCCGCTTTGTTAATTGCAATTAAATCAGCAAAATCAATCATATCTATTTTTTCGAGTTGGGATTGAGCCCCAAACTCAGAAGTCATAACATAAAGGCTCAAATCAGAGACCTCTGTTATAGCCACATTCGCCTGCCCTATACCCGATGTTTCAGCAATGATAAGATCAAAGTTATAATCTTTAAGAAAATTAAGAATTTTAGGTAGAGAGCCCGCAATCTCATTGCCAGAGCCTTTCGAAGCAACGGACCTCATAAACGCTCCCTTGCGTGATAAAGAATTCATACGAATTCGATCACCCAACAGAGAGCCTCCCGTTTTTCTTTTTGATGGATCCACACACACAATAGCGACATGCAAATCTTCATAGGAATTTAAAAACCTTTGGATAAGTTCATCAACAAGGCTGGATTTACCGGCCCCACCAGTACCAGTCACTCCTAAAACTTTTGGTATCTTTTTCCCTTTAAAACTTTCCAAACCTTGAGAGACCTCAGAAGGAATATCACAGTCATTATCAATGGCATCCAGAGCCAGTCCTAAAAGTCGATGAGGCATCTCTTCTCTGCCTGAAAGCGGGTCGGACGTTTTTTTAGAAGCCACTTCTTGTATAGAAAAATCACATTTTTCCATGATTAATTGAATCATACCCTCAAGACCCATTTTACGCCCATCATCAGGATGAAAAATGAAGTCGATCCCATAATCTTCCAATTCCTTTTTTTCATCGTGGACAATAACTCCACCACCGCCACCAAATGTCTTTACGTAATCAGCACCGGACTCAACCAACAGATCTTTCATATATTTGAAATATTCCATATGCCCCCCTTGATAGGATGACAGACAGATCCCCTGAGCCCCTTCTTGCAAAGCCGCAGTAACAACATCAAGAACACTACGATTATGGCCAAGATGAATAACTTCCGCACCGGCATCCTGTAACAATCGACGGATCATATTGATGCTGGCATCGTGCCCATCAAAGAGACTGGCTGCGGTAACAATTCTGACCGGGTTTTTCAAATTGGATGACATACTATTTTCCCTTAAATTGAGGTTTTCTTTTTTCAATAAAAGCAAGAGTTCCTTCTTGGCAGTCTTCACTCTCAAAAAGTTCAGCAAAAGCCCTTCTTTCCATCTTCATGGCTTCATCACGCTCTACTCCATAAGTGTCTTGGATCGTGTTTTTAATGGCAGCCAATGCTAGGGGTGCTCGAAGAGAAATCGTTTTAGCCACTCGATTGGCTCCTTCAAGTAATTCCTCAGGAGCAAAAACTTCATTCACCAATCCCATTGTCTTTGCTTGCTCAGCGCCAACCATATCACCTGTGAATGTCATTTGCTTAGCCATTGATGAACCAACCGCACGAGCAAGCCTTACACTGCCACCAAAACCTGGCATTAACCCAAGCGTACACTCTGGCAACCCAAAACGAGCCTTTTCTGATGCAAAAATAAAATCACAGGAGAGAGCCAGTTCAAGACCTCCACCTAAAGCAAAACCATTCACCGCAGCGATCACAGGAATATTTAGATTTTCTAAATCAGAAAATGTTTGCTGACCTAGCTCTGCAAACTCTTCTGCTTTTTGCTTATCTAAAGAATTAATTTCCTTAATGTCAGCACCTGCGACAAAAGCTTTTTCACCGGCCCCCGTAATAATCACACAGCGAATGGAAGCATTATCTTTTACTTGTGTGATAACCTCAGAGAGTTCTTTGAGGACTGATGAGCTGAGAGCATTCATAGCCTCTGGTTTATTGATAGTAATTGTCGCCACATCTTCTTTAATAATGAGTTCTACTAAAGACATATTTACATCTCCTCGTAGTTATAAAAACCACGACCTGTTTTTCGACCTAACCAGCCCGCCTCAACGTATTTCACTAATAACGGACAAGGTCTGTATTTTGTATCACCTAAACCATCATGAAGAACGTTCATAATAGCCAAACATGTATCAAGACCAATGAAGTCGGCTAATGTTAAAGGACCCATTGGTTGATTGGTTCCCAACTTCATAGCCGCATCAATCGCTTCCACTTCTGCAATCCCTTCATACAAGGTGTAAACCGCTTCATTTATCATAGGCATTAAAATTCGATTGACGATAAAGCCTGGCATATCACGACTCTCCACAAATATTTTGCCAAGATTTTCGGTCGCCTCCTTAACAGCACGAAAGGTCTCATCTGAAGTTTGCAAACCTCGAATGCCCTCGACTAACTTCATTAAAGGAACCGGATTCATAAAATGCATACCCGCTACTTGTGAAGGACGCTTAGTCACACCAGCAATCTTAGTAATTGAAATGCTGGATGTGTTCGTTGCTAAAATTCCATGACTTGGAGCAATTTCGTCAAGTTGCTGGAAAATTTTAAGTTTTAGATCCACATTTTCAGTGGCGGCTTCAACGATAAAATCACAGTCTGCAAAGGCTTGCATATCAGTACTTGTCTGTACGTTTTCAAGCAAAGCGTCCTTTTCAGCCTCAGTCATTTTTTCTTTTTTAACCAGGCGATCACAACTTTTAGAAATGGTAGCAAGACCTTTATCTAGCGCTGTTTCACTGATATCGACCATCATGACCGGAACACCTTTGGCAGCAAACACTTGCGCAATTCCATTTCCCATCTGGCCGGCTCCGACCACCCCTAATTTCGATATCGCCATTTTATCTCCCATTTTTTTGGAGCTAATGAGTTGGGTTCTCACGATCAAAAATCCCCCACTCGCTCAATTAAACTGTCAGTGGGTTATATCCAAGCAAAAAAGTTTTGTAAACACTTGAGAATAAAGACAAAACTGGCCTTGAGCTGTTGCTATTGACACTCCACAATACTTATATGAAATGGTTTTTCTCTTGTTTGATTTTCCTTAGCTATTTCAGTGTTTTTGGACAGTCCACACCCATTTACCTGAAAGCCAACAGTCCCGCACCAACAGGTCATGTCAGTCTCGATAAGCTTAAAAAAAGGGCGATTGCCTATGATGAATATGAGTGGCTGTGGGTCCGCACACCCAGTGGGCACAATGGCTGGATATTAAAAGACTCGGCCCTTCTCCCTTTAGACTTTTCAAGACAAGCCATTTTACCTAAAGGGGAGCCCATAAACCCAGAACCAAAAACCTATCAACTGCCACAAAGAACACTGTCACAAGCCCAAATTGTTTCCCTTATTGATCGTAGGAGAGATTGGTATAAAATTCTTTATAAAATTGATGACAAAAAGTATTACGGTTGGGTTCGCTCCCGTTATTTAAGCCCCTATTCTCGCGATGCTGGTTATTTTTTCTCCACTGTTGAAACTCAGCTTCGTCAAAAACCTCAAATGAAATCTAAAATTTTGAGAAAAATTGAACCTGGCCTCCCCATCATTCCACTCAATGCTAAAGCTTCTTGGGCCCTAGTGCAGTTTGACGGAAAAAAAGGCTACATTCCCCTAAGAAACTTTAAGTCTCGTCTTGATGTGGCCATCAAAGTGAAAACGTCGAATGGTTACTTCAAACCTCACCCCCAGTTGTACGAAAAGAAAATCTCCGAGATATTTTCAAACCCCCTTTGGGTTGGAACCGGTGCTTTTACCATTGATTTAAAACAAAAGCCCGATATGGGATCAAAAACAGTTGAGAAAATACCACCCTGGCAATCTCTCTCCCTTCAAGGTTATTCCATAAAAAAATGGGGAAAAAGTTTTGTGCCACGGGTGGGTGAAGTCTGGTGGCCTGAGACCACTATTGAGTCCAATGTGGAAGTTATAGAAAAACTCTCACCCACACTGGCTCACCTTAAAGCCTCTGAAATTTACCAAATCGAAAAAAGCCCTGTTGTTCCTGGCCTGCGTTTCGCCTCAGCTCCCCATGGTATCTTCAGAAGTTTCGATGGTAAGTCTTGGCATCCCCTCAAAGACTTTCACTTTGGTTACCCAATCAAAGTCACTCAAACGGGAGTATTATTTGTAGCTGATAAAGTCAGCTTTGATCACGGAGAGTCCTTCCAACACTTTGTCAGATGGGACCTTGTTTTTGACTCTCTTCCTGGCGGAAGAAGTAAAAGTAGTGGCCCCATTCAAATCATTAATGTGGAACCCAACTTAAAAAATCATAAACAAGTGACGCTATCACTCAAGGTAGGACACAATAAATACCTACAGATTTTTACTCCTGATTTTGGCCAAACCTGGAGAGTGCAATAAACAATATAATAAGGCTTACAATCAATGTCTCTTTGAGAGTTAATTACCCGTTCCTTGCAATGAATAAGTGAACGTCTGGTTGTTCACTCCATCAAAGTAGTTCAGAGTAATATTGTTAGTAAAAGATATATTGGTTGTTGGACTAAATTCCACATCAATCTGACAAATAGATCCAGGTGCTAAATGAGCCACACAGGTACCTCCTGTCCCTGGAAAAGATCCACCAGTATATTGAAACGGAGGCGATAAGCTTATGTGTGTCATACTTGTTGCATCAACGCTTCCATTGTTGGTAAGCTGAAAAGTCTGAGTGACTGTATTACCCGTTGTCACCCAACCAAAATCAAAGGGCTGAGTCGGACTTGTTATCGTTAAAGAAGCTGGTGCTTGCCCTGTCCCCATGAGAGCAAACGAAAAATTATCTGATCTAATCCCATTATAGAACTGAAAATCTATTGTGGCTGAATCCAACTGCAAATTAACAAATGGAGTATATTGAATTTCAAACTGACAAGTTTCACCTGGATCAAGTCTTGCACCACAGTTACCATTGACTCCCGGATAACCTGAAGCGCCAGCAAAAGAAAACTCATTGGACAAACTGCCGGTGGAAGTATCAATTATAGTGGGTGTAATATTTCTAGCCGCCCTTCTCCCATTATTCTCAAGAGTGAAAATCATTGAGTACTGACCGCTAGTGATGTTGGAACCAAAATCATAAGTTGAGCCTTCTGAAACTTGCAGCGAAGAAGTTCCATCTTCACCTCTATTAAGAAAATCACAATCTAAGATTTTATTGTCATCTTCAAAGCTGTCTTCCAAGTTCACTTCAACAACATTAATACCTTTAGTTAAATCCACAGTGGTTTTTCCAATGACAAAAGGGTTAGAAAAATTACTGTCATCAATTTCACTGTTTGTTGCAAATCCAGTGGCACAGGTTCCATCACCAGAGGACATTCCTACAAGATAAATAGTACGGTTTGTTCCTGAGAGCACTTCCATACTCCCTCTTTTTGAGATGGAAAAAAAACCAGCTCGTGGTCCAAATTCAATTTGACCTGAACTCGCTGTTTGACAGCGACTGTGCTTCATTTCCGGTTCATCACCTTTAATAAAAATACCATAACAATGGATTTCACTCAGAGAAGTGGGATCTGCCAATCCCCAATCAGGCAATTCATCATCACTCGCTGATTGCATCATGACCTTGGAGCTTCCTAATATGGAATTATTAAATTGAAGCTCAACTCTCGCAGTGTTTGTTTCTTTTTTTGAACATGAGACAACCAGTCCTAGTAAAAACACTAAACCCGAAACTCTTATTCCCATTGCCATTGACGTTCCCTTTTTAAAAGTAAAGACTCTTTATATATCGGTCTTTTGTCCCAACAATTTAGATTGATTCTCAAATTGAAACGTTCTTTTTAAGAGATCCTTAAAAATAATCAATTTCTTGTAAAATAGATACCATGCAGCCCTGAGTATTGAAAAAAGAACCAGCTCCCCTAAGGTGGGTTTCAAGCAAAAATCCAATCAAAGGGGGCTGATATGAGAGACCAAAGTAATAGAAATTATTCAGGAAAGAAAGTATTTGTTGGTATC
>CAXREJ010000036.1:0-69464 GCA_964229765.1 Bdellovibrionales bacterium
CTGGCGGCGGGTGAAATGATCTACAAAGAGAAGAATAAACCCAAAAGACTAACCCAATTTGAAAAATACATGCAATTTGTAAAATGGGACAAAAATCAAAACTGGGCTTTGTTCCCGTTGGGCTTCTCTAGAAATTTTTCAGAGAACCCCGCAGCACGAAGTGCGAGGAGTGAGGCTCCATTGGGCTATTAATCTCGAAGAGATTAATAGGGCCCAGGCGGCCCGAGCCGAGAGAACCCCGCAGCACGAAGTAAGGGGCCTTCAGTGATACCAATTTGATTATTTATGAAGAGAAAAGTCCTGGAACCCTTTACTGTGGGTGGAAAAGAGAGATTGAATGATTGGAGAGAGTCAGGAGACTTTGGGCTAGATTTAAGCAGAAAGACCTGCGAATCAATGAACTTGTCTACAAATCCAATAAAAAACATGGATAATTAGGGATAGCAAAATGTTTCAAGGATGGAAAAATTATGCTTAATATAAAGAACGTGTTGTTTATTGTAATCGCATTCTCAGTGATTTCTTGTACTCAGACGAAGGATTCGGCTCAGAGTGAACAAAAGAGTGATCGTAGTATTGCCTCGTATGGAAAAAAGCGACAGCGTCGTGGAACAAAAAAGGTCAATATTCAAAGAAAAGGGTTTTATATTACCCATAAGTCTCTCGCTCCTTTAAGTACAGAAGAGAAAATTGGATATTATCGTGTCTTTGGTAATGCCTCCTCACAGTTTGAGCGCTTAATAAAAAAATCAAAATATTCTCAGAATTTTGATTTTCTCAAAGAGTTTGATGAGTTGATGTTTCCACGTGCGGAAGCGGTGGCATGTCCTTCGGCCTTTTGGGTGATGGACAATGGACAAAGCACTTGTACGAGAGACAACTCTTTTTATGATCCTACCACAAGCCCGCAATGGAGAACTTATGGCCCAGTGGGTGGGCTCTTATCAACAGTCAATGCTTGTCGTAGTCGAGGACAAAATGCGTTTCCATGTCCTCCTTTAGCTTTGGAAACTTCTAACGGACAAGCCACTCTTCGTTGTGCGGTGAATGGTAACTCACATGAATGTGATAACCGAGCATCTTTTGCTAATACGGTTCGATTGTTGGATGAGTGTGAAAGGGGCGGTAGGCTCTCTGTTGAAAATGTTACGTGTGCTGATTTGCAGACTTCGGTTCGACGAGCTGTACAAATGTTTAATGACAATTGTTCTAGGCCTCCTAATGGGCGGATGGAAAGTTCATTCCGCACTATCTGTGGTAATATCCAGACAGCTGTTAATCAAGTAGCCCAGAGAATTGGAGAACGGGTCAATCCAATGTCGGCTGAGTATTTACCCACTTCCGATCCTTCATGTTTAGAGCTTGGTGGGAGAGTGCAAAGCGAAAGACAGGGGGAAAGTGCTTCATCTCCTCATTGGAGAGCCTTACTTCAAATTGCCTCAACAAACTGTTCCAATGCTAGAGGGATTGATCCTGCTGAGCTAGAAAATCGTTTTGGAGCTTGTACACAAACAATGAGAGGTGGAGATCAAGCCACTTTAGATCGGTTGGTACAAAACTTTGGTCAAGGGCGTAACAGTCCAACTTATACAATGGAATTTATGAAAACATTTGGAATGGCTCCAAGTCGTTATGAAAATGCTTTTTGTAATAATACGGGATTCCCTCAGTTCCAGGAGCATATTAATACGAGATTACCTGATGATGTTTACCAGTCTGAAGTTCTTTTAATTAATCGATTGGCTTCAAGTGATATGCCTTCTGGTACAAATATTAATGAATGGCAAGCCATGCGAGAATGGTTTAATCAAAACCGAACAGTCTTGGAGGGAATGAGTTCCGATCCTGAAGTCATTCGCAATAATGTCATTGAAGCCCGTGATAATTTGCAATCGACAGCGAGTCGAGATGCAATGAGTATTATCAATGAATCATTAGAGGCCTTAAGAAGAGGAGCTTCAGTAGATTTAGGAAGTGCTTTGAATAGTAGGATTCAAAGTGCGGGTTACACCAATACTAACCAACAGATGGCTATGCGTGCCGCGCTTTTTTCTAGACTAAGGCTTCAAATAATAGGTGGAGAGAATGTAAGAGCTGTCAACCGTGGGAGACAGTTTATGGAAGCTTGTCGTGATGAAATTGGTAGTCAGCGTAATTCCAGAGCTGCCGAAGTGGATGGTCAGACGGGAACATTTACACCTGATAGACCCAACGAGTGTAATTATGTACGAGTCAGTGACTTAAGTGGATACTTTGAAACACGAGATGAGCACCCTTTTGTTATCTTTAATGAAGATACCGGTCGTTGTTATCAACAACAAGGTGATGTGATGGTTGAGAACCGTCAAGTTAACAACAATAGAACGGAAATACGAACAGTTCATGTTGTAAATCCACAAAATCCTACAGATGGATTTAGAAACTTAGCATTAAATAATACCAACTTTGATATTGGAACAAGCGCAACGGAACGTAATAACTTTGTCCTTTATCAATATGTTTGTCAGGGTGATAATCAATCCTATTGGGAAACACAAGGTGGTCGACCAGGAGACATTAGTCGCTAAGTAGGCAAGTTAAATTGTTAGCTAAAAATAAAAAGGGGAGAATGATCCCCTTTTTTTATTGTCCTGATTCGTTGAGGTAATCGGAACTCTCTCTCATATCCAAATAGACCTCTGTATTATTAGGAAAGTAAGAGGCCTTCATAAATAGCTCTTTTCGAGTTTGTCCATTTAAGTTATTTTGAAAAGCTGATTGTAAAAGAGCGCGGTTGTTTTGGTCCGCATTCTCTTGAATTTTCTTTTGTAAGCGTCTGTTTACTTTTTGAATTTCTGGTGTTTGTTGACGACTGTTTCCTTTAGCTCCATCGGCACTGAGGAATTGGTTTCCACCTAAGCCATCTGCAATGGTTTTTAGTCTTTGATTAACGGGAACTCCACCGCCACGGCGTTTTCCACCGGTGCCAGAACTACCACTCCCTGACATTCCAGCACCACCGCCCATGGCTCCGCCACCAGGAGGTCTTCCAGCCATTCCACCTTGAGGTGCACCAGCACTGGGAGTCTCTCCGCCAGGACGACCTCGCGCACTGCCGGAAGGCATATTAATTAAAGCGGGGTTTATTGTTGGTTGAAAAGCCGAAACAGTACCTGGAGAGTTGATAGAATTAAAATTTCCAGAATCGGCTTGAAAGCCTTCTATGCTGACGTCAGGAACATCAAGGCTGCCACTGGGGTTTCCTCGTTGCATGTTCGAGCCCATACCTGAGCCAAGCACATCGCGTGCGACATTGTTGGCGAGATTTTCAATAACATCAGTTGGGCTATTAGGATCGGAATTTGTACCTGGAGGAGTGACCCCTGTCTGGTCTCCGCCAGGAGGTGTATTATTAGAATCAGGGGGAGTAACACCAGCGCCTGTGACATCGCCACCTTCACCCGTAGGATCAACTTCTCTTGGTGGTGTGGTGCCAGCAGTTGGTGTCATACCCTCAAGGCAACTTATTTGTTCAATATTACAAATTCTAACACAAGCGGCATTTTCGGGAATTGGATTTTCAGCGCAAGCTAAAGCAGCATTGTACTTCTCTCCTGTTCCATGATGGTTTCTGATTTGATCACAGGCCGGCTCTGTATTTCCAGTAATGCAGGTCATACCACAATATAAAAGAGGGCGATCCTGTCCCATACATCGACTGTAAGCATCTTCGAGTTCTTGAGTGCTAAAATTTGTTTCAATTGTAATTGTACGGAACTCGGGGCGGTCGGCATATATATCCACTAGTTGAATATCTTTTAACTCAATAACTTTGCGGCATGTGGTTAAGAATTCGTTGGCTTCAGTAGTGGGAGATGAATTGGCTGGGGCTGTTGCTGGACTCCAATAAGGATCTTCAGTGCATTTTGTGTAAGCGATTTGTCCAAGTTCTTTCGCTTGGTTAATAAACTGACGATCATTTCCATCTCTTTCATCAGAATAGAGGCCGGCTTTGAGAGCATCAATTGATTTGTCAAAACTTGAATCGCTTCTTAAAAGAACTTTAACTCGCATAAGGAGAACTTCTGCTCTCGAATAATTTCGGCCAATGTTTTGCACACAATTTCTGAGGAATGAAGTTCTTGAGGCATACGAGTTGGAAACATTTAATGCATTGCTCGCGCTTGAGCCAATACAGCTGGAAGTATCAACTGCGAAACTCTCAACAGAAGTAAGTGTTAAGCAGCTGTTAATTAAAATAAAGTATAAATATTTTTTTAAGCTAAGCAACTCTGAGCCCCCTCATTTGCTATTTCTATATTATCACATCACTTATTAAGACGTTTGAAATAGCTAATGACTTTCCCATTATGAGACAGTTTCCCATTGAAAACTTAATCTAGTGTCTCCAGTTGTCTTATCGGCTTCGGTTAAAAAAGATTGAAGGTTTTATTTCTTTTGGAAAAGGCAGAAAGAAAACTTTTGGGGTTCAAAATGCTCTTCTTTTTCTACCAAAATAAAATCATTCTCAAAGTCAGGGTACTTGGCGTCCCCTTGATACTCTTGTTCAATGAGAGTGAGATAAAGGCGATCTGCATTTTCTAAAGTTTGTCTGTAAATTTCGCCGCCACCGATAATAAAAACTTCCTCATTCCATTGACTCTTCTCTTTATCACAGAACTTGAGAGCCTCATCAATGTGGTTGAATACATGAACCCCTTTGGGAACTTGATAGTTTTCTTGGCGTGTTATCACAATATGTAGTCTGTTTTTTAGGGGCTTAGGAAAGGACTCAAATGTTTTTCTTCCCATGACAATAATGTGTCCCGAAGTTTTTTCCCTAAAAAACTTCATATCCTTAGGAATGTCCCAAGGGAGGTCGCCTTCAACTCCGATCACCTTATTTTTTGCTAATGCAGCAATATGAGAGAGAATCATACGGAAACCTGTGCTTTGATGGCTGGGTGGGAGTCATACTCTTCCAATTTAAAGTCTTCAAATTTGAAATCAAAAATATTTTTGATGTCTGGATTGAGCTTCATAACAGGGAGTGTTTTAGGTTCACGAGTGAGTTGTAGTTTCACTTGGTCAATATGATCATTATAAATATGTGCATCTCCGAGGGTGTGGATAAATTCATGGGCTTCAAGGTCACAAACTTGGGCAATCATCATTGTTAAAAGCGCGTAGCTTGCAATATTAAAAGGAACGCCAAGAAAAATATCAGCACTGCGCTGGTAGAGTTGGCAAGAAAGTTTCCCATCATTAACATAAAATTGAAAGAAGGCATGACATGGAGGAAGAGCCATTTTTTCCACATCTCCAGGGTTATAAGCCACGACGAGGTGTCTTCTGGAGTGGGGATTTTTTTTAATTTGTTCAATCACATTGCTAATTTGATCCAGTGTTTGACCATCGGCTGTTCGCCAAGATCTCCACTGAACTCCATAGACAGGGCCGAGGTCACCATTTTCATCAGCCCATTCGTCCCAAATGCGAACCTTATTATCTTTAAGGTACTTGATGTTAGAGTCACCAGAGAGAAACCACAAAAGTTCATGAATAATGGATTTTAAATGGACTTTTTTTGTGGTGAGTAGGGGAAAACGTTTTAAACTATAGCGCGCTTGATAACCAAAAACACTGAGAGTTCCCGTACCTGTACGGTCTGATTTTGGACTTCCGTTTTCAAGCACATATTTTGCCATATCCAAATAAGTTTTCATTTCGATCTCCCTCTCTACTGATTGACTAAAACTGGGGTCTGAGGACCAGACATTCAATTAATAGCATTGGAAAAAGATCTTTCACAAGATCACAAAAAGTCTTCTTTTAAGGCAAAGAGAAAAAGTAAGTAAAATTAGTTATTTAAAAATCATGCAAGGTTCTTAAAAAAGCTTATTGCCAAGGGGTGACATTTAACAGAGAGAGGAATATAGAGAAGGGGACTAAATAATAGGCAAAAGGGGAGTACCTTTGGAAATTCGTGACCCGATCCATGGAACATTAGCTATCTCTAAGAACGAGACAAAGGTTCTCGACTCTCCAGCCTTTCAGCGCCTTCGGATGATCAAGCAGTTGGGGTTTTCTGAATTTAGTTTTCCTGGCGCCACTCACTCTCGCTATATCCACTCATTGGGAGTGTCTTATCTTTCGGGTTTGGCATTTGATTTTATTTTCCAAGATTTCAATTTTAGTTCAGAGGACAAAAGAAGAAACTTTAGGCAAATTCTTCGTTTAGGAGCCCTCCTCCACGATATTGGACACGGACCTTTGAGCCATACGACTGAGGAAGTGATGCCTCAGTTAAGTGAAATGGACATTAAGGTTTACCAACATAAAAAAAAGGATCCATTAACGAACCTTAAAGACAATGAAGATCGGCAAGCTAACCACGAAGATTACACAATCAAATTAATTACGGATTCCCATTTAACAAATATTTTGAAGGAAGCTTTTCAGGATTTCGATCCTTATCATATAGCCTGTTTGGTCGATAAAACTTTAGTGGATCGAGATGATTTTTTTAAAGATCAAGGCTTGGATTTTAGAGTGATCCTTTCGCAAATCGTGAGTTCGGAAGTTGATGTGGACCGAATGGACTATTTAGTTCGAGATGCTTACTTCTGTGGAACAAGCTATGGCAAGGTAGAGCTGAATTGGTTGTTAGGTAATTTCAAATATCATATTCATAATGATCGTGTTCATTTGGCCCTCGACCGACGGGCCATTTATACTTTTGATGATTTCTTATTATCTCGTCACCATATGTACTTAATGGTTTATTTTCATCATAAGAGTATTATTTACGAAGAGATGCTTTATCGTTATCTCACTTCTCCAGATTGTTCCTATAAATTGCCTGCTGAAATTGAAAACTATATGGCTTTTACCGACTTCTCTTTATACCAGAGTATGGCACAGTCCGATAACCCGTGGGCAAAACGCATTAGTGAACGTCGATCCTTTAAAGTATTATTTGAGAATCACGATACCAACCACACTCCTCGTACAGAAAAAATTAAGGGCATTTTAAAGGAAGCAGGGATTGAGACCATTACTGCTAGTTCTAAATCTCGACTCTCAAAATATCACGGGCTTTCACCGAATGATGATTCTTTGAATATCTACGTCGTCGATCCCTATGATCCTCATGGCAAACCTGTAGGTATTGATGAATGCACTGAGATTTTTCAAAAATACGAAGGGACCAGAACGATTGAGAGAGTCTATGTGTCACCTGAAAATATAGAAATGGCACGAGCCCTTTTGCAAAAGTTGAAATTTTAAGAATGAGAAGTTTTTAACGGAAAGAGAAACGAAAGACTGACTTATAGTTCAGTCTTTCGTGAATGTAGATTAATTTCCTACGATAAATTTTTTCATAAAGGCTTCCTTCTCTTCTTGAGTTTGAGGAAGGGGAATCATATTAGAACCAAGTTTTGTTGCTTTGTATGCGACACCTTCAACCATGGTGCTCATAAAGGAAAGTTGTGCTTTTTTAACCTCAGCTTGTTTTTTATTGAAACATTTTTTGACTCAATAAGAGACTTTGAAAAATATTTTTTCGATTTCTTAAAAAAAGCTAAAGTATTTCTTATAAACCCCGATCAAAGTCCTGAAGGATCGAACGATCAACTAAAGTAACTCACCCCTTCGTAAACAATAATTAACAGCTTAAAAGGCACATGGAAGTGTTGTTCACGTCAACTGAACTATAGGAAGAGTAGGCTGTAAGTAGGAGGTTAATATGAGTCTGCGTATCAATACAAACCTGGCATCGATTAATGCCCAAAGGCAATTAGCAAATCAAGAGACCAGGAAAGTCAATTCAATGAAATCATTAGCATCGGGAAGTCGAATTAATTCGGCAGCCGATGATGCAGCTGGGCTGGCCATTTCAGAAAATTTAAAGGCGAACAACCGCGGGAACCGTGTGGCTAAAAGAAACGCTGAAGACGCTGTTTCTTTGATCCAAGTGGCTGAAGGCGGATTAAATGAAATCAATAATATTATGGTTCGTTTAAGAGAACTAGGTGTCCAGAGTGCAAGTGACACAATTGGTGATCAAGAACGAGAGTTTATTAATAAAGAAGCAGAGCAATTACTAGAAGAGGTTGATAGAATTGCAGCCAGTACAAAGTTTGGAGAGAGAAACCTTCTTGATGGTTCAGATAATGAGCTGGAATTTCAGGTGGGTGTAGACGGTTCAGAGAGTTCAATTATGAGATACAGCTCTGATGCTGATGCTACCACCAGTGGTTTAAGTGTATCGGGTCTCGACTTATCAGATAAATCAAGCGCTCGTGATGCACTGGAAACTTTGGATGACGCTCTTAATATGGTCGGAGCTATGCGATCACAGTTTGGAGCTGTTCAGAACAGGTTAGACTCAACCATTGCCAATCTAGATACCTCCTACGAAAACTTATCAGCGGCCAACTCTCGTATACGAGACGCTGATATAGCTGAAGAATCAGCGCAGTTTACATCGGCACAGATTCTTCAACAGGCCTCAGTGTCAATGTTAGCACAGGCAAACCAATCACAAGCCAATGCCCTAAGTCTTCTTTAAGTACTTCTCAATTGATAAGAGTTAATGGGTCGGAGTTAAGCTCCGACCTTTCTATTTAATACCTCTATTAGATGTTATCGACTTTAGTTTGAAAACGAAATGAGGTTGAGTTCATCAAAATTTTCCTCTTTTTTGTCAGGTTTTTTGACACGCTCAATATTCATAAAAAGGAACGATTTCTTTTTAAGTCATTAATTTTATTGAAATAGCTGGGAACTGTGTTTCATGTTTACACAAGCCTATAGTCTAGTTTTCAATACTTTTTATTAGTAAGACTTTAGTGAATCCTCGACTCGCCGAAAGGTTTGCTGTTAGTGCCGGGGGGATTAGGTCAACTAGCTATATGTATAGTCTTATTTTCCTCGATATTTAACAACTGGGGGAACCTCAAAAGGGTTCAACAATCAGACCAAATATTGGTTTGAAGATTAAGCAACTTAGAAGGCATAAGGAGGAAGAAAATGGCACTAAGGATTGCAACAAATTTACCGTCGATAGCGGCTCAAAAAGCTCTAACAGGTACACAAAGAAGTAGTAACAAGGCGATGGCTCAATTGTCGTCGGGTTCAAGAATCACACAAGCAGCTGATGATGCGGCTGGATTATCAATTTCAGAAGGTTTGAAATCTGATATTCGTTCATTCAAACAAGCAAAAAGAAATGCGAACGATGGTATTTCATTTGTTCAAGTTGCTGAAGGTGGTTTAACAGAAGTTAGTAATATATTAACCAGATTCAGAGAGCTATCTATCCAAGCCGCTTCAGATACGGTTGGAGATCAGGAAAGAGGATTTATTCAGAAAGAAGTTGAGCAACTTCAGTCTGAAATTGATAGAATTGCTGAATCAACAAAGTTTAGTGATAAGAACTTGCTTAACGGCTCAGGGGATACTTACGACTTTCAAGTTGGTATTGGTTCTGATCCAGAGGCAAACTCTATTCAATTTGATGCTGGTGAAACCAACGTTAGTACATCTAATCTAGGTGTAAGTGGTCTTGATATATCTGATAAATCAAGTGCTCAATCAGCTCTTGAAGATATTGATGCGGCCTTAAATCAAGTGAATGGATATAGGTCGAGTTTAGGAGCTCTTCAAAATCGATTGACAGTGACGACTCAAAGTATTGATACGTCAATTGAGAATAGCTCAGCAGCCAACTCTCGTATTCGTGACGCTGATATTGCGGAATCGACTGCTGAAATGGCTAAAAACAATATTTTATTAAATGCGACAACAAGTGTTCTTGGGCAGGCCAATGCCAACCCTCAACAGGCGTTGAGATTATTAGGATAAGACGTGCCAATCTTCCGACTTACGAGAGGGGTCATCCCTCTCGTTTTTTAGGGGAATAGCTGTTTTAAAGTATTTTTACAAAATACCGATAAGACTAATGATGAATATTAGGTCTATATCAAATCCGGCACCTGTGTTGGGTAAAGAAAATATTGAATCTTCAAAAGGCATTAAGTCCGAAGATACTAATGAGCGTGAAGCCAATGGTCAGCAGACCTTTGGAGACTCTGAATCACATCGTTCATTAACTCAAGAAGAAGTAGAAAAAGTTCTTGAGAAACTAAAGAGTCATGAAGGTATTGTGAAAAGTGGTTTGATTGTAAAACACACCAAAGAGAACGATCAAAACATAGTAAAAATTGAAACTCCTGATGGGAAAATAGTTAAAAGAATTGTTGAAAGAGATCTTTATTTTTATTTAACGCAAGAAAGTAAAGAGGATCTTCATTTAGTGAACAAATCGGCTTAGTCGGTACAATTATAATTTCCAATCATATCAAATCCGATTTCTAAAATATTAACCAGTTTTTCAATTCCACATAAAAATCAATTTTTAAAGTTCAATTCAAATGATTTGGCCTGCACTTCCATAAAAGTGATTAGTTTACATGGACTAATGTAGAGATGTATTAATAACTCTTATCTGGATAAAGCTCTAGAAATTTTATTCGTCAATAGATTGGCACCTGTTGATCTGTTCAAATCAAATTAATCATTTACTCATGAATTTTTATCTTTCGTCTATGACATATTAATGACTCACAGGAATCCCCGGAAATGTTGCATAATAAAGGAAAGCATCAAGGAGGATCTTTGCCGCCCATTCGTTTCGGAGGACTTGCTTCTGGTTTACCACCGAATATCGTTGATCAAATTATGGCCAGCGAGCGTATTCCTATTCAGAATATGGAGTCCAAGAAAGAAAGTGTTAATGCCAAGATGACCTTAGTTGGAGATCTTGAGAGTCGCCTTAGAAAAGTGGGTGACTCTATGAAAGAGATTGTGGGGTCTGGTGGTTTTAAAGATTACTCATTGGAGTTTTCTCGTGATGGTATTTTAGCAGGTTCCGTTGATCCAGAAACGGCTCAAAAGGGTTCGTGGTCACTTGAAGTTTTAAAGATGCCTAAAAATGCAGGGCGAATGACCAATGGTTTTCCCGACGATAAAAAAACTCAAGTGGGTGTTGGATATTTGAAATTTGAAACCCCAGAAGAAGATCATGAGGTTTATATAAATGATTCCAATAACACCCTTCAAGGTGTTGCACGAGCTGTAAATGAAGCGGGTATTGGAATACAAGCCAACGTAATTAAAGATGCAGATGATTCTGATTATCCATATAAATTAATCTTTAGCAGTCAGGAGTATGGTGATGATAATGACATTGTTTTTCCTACTATCTATTTGCTTGATGGTGACCACGATCTTTACTTTGATAAAGAACGCCAAGCTGAAAACGGTAAAATTAAACTCAACGGATTTGAAGTCGAAGTTGATACAAAAAAACTTAACGGAATAGTTCCAGGAGTTAATCTGGATTTAATGAGTGCTGAACCTGGCAGAGAAGTCACCGTATCGGTGAATGAAGATTACAATACGATTAAAGGAAAGATGGACGAATTTGTGAAGTCTATGAATGGAGTTTTAGGTTTTATACAAAATCAGAATCGTATGGATGAGAATACGGATACGACTAAAACACTTGGCGGTGATTCAATGTTAAGAAGTGTAGAGATGCGTTTGAGGTCTTTACTACAGACAGGGTCTTATAGCTCAGGTAAAGAAATTTCTAGATTATCACAGCTGGGTGTCGAATTTAATCGTAACGGAACCTTAGATTTTAACGAAGATAAATTCAATAAAGCTTTACAGGAACGTCCGAAAGAAGTGGTTAGTTTTTTAAAGGGCAATGGTAGTCGAGGTTCGGGCTTTATTAATAAGGTAAAAGATTTTGTACAAACATCCGTTAATGGTGCCTTTGGAGTTATTGGAAATCGTAAAAGAGGTTTGGAAAATAATATCCGAAGAATTGATCAAAGTATTGAGAATAAAGAAAGGTTGCTAGCGAGAAAAGAAGAAAATTTGAGAAAGAAATTTTCTCGTCTTGAAGAACAAATGGGGCGTTTGCAAGCTCAGCAAGGTGCGGTGAGTGCCATTGGTGGGGGAGCCGGAGCAGCTCTTGGGGGAATTCCATTAGGCTAAGCGGGGGCAGATAAGTGGGTTATAATAAGTACAAGCAGACGGCGGTTGAAAGTGCCAGCCGAGAAAAGCTACTTTTAATGTTATATGAAGGTGCTATTAAGTTTACTAAACGAGCTATAATAGCAGCGGAAAATAATAAGGTAGCCGAGCGATGTGAGAACATTACAAAAGCTTACGATATTGTCCTGGAGCTAATGAATACGTTGGACTTTGAAGTGGGTGGAGAAATCGCTGAAAACCTAGAGCAGCTTTATATGTTTATAACTGACGAACTATCCAGAGCGAATCTCACGGGAAAAGTAGAACATTTGCAAAATGTTCTAAAGATTTTGCAGACTTTATACGATGGATGGAAAGAGGCTGTAGAGTTATTAAAAAAGAAAGAAGTTAAGGGTGCATAAAATGGGGGGCAACATGAGTAAGGTATTAGACCTGTTAAAAGAAAAAAATTTTTATTTAGAGCGCTTTTTAGAAGAATCAAAAAAGGAAAGAACGAGATTCAAAGCCCGCCATTTTGATAACCTTGATTCATTATACAATAAACGCGAACAAATTCTTTTGAATATCGAAAGCATAGATCGCAGAATAAGTGAAATTTGTGCTGAAGAAGGTGAAGATATTCTTATGGCGCCTAAAAAAGATGAAATGAAAAGTTTGCTACTAAGTATTAAAGCCAATGTTCAATCAATTATGGCTGAAGACTTGGAGATTATTTCCTTCATCGAGAACGAAAAGACAAAAATCATTCAAGAAATTGCTAAAACAAAAGAAGGGCGAAAAGTTCTAAAAGGTTATAAAGCAATATGATTAGATAAAGAAGAACGTTCTTCTTTACAAATTTAAAAGACAAAAATAATACAGTCGCTGCATTCTAGTGCAGCGTTTGAAAACTCTTTAATCGAGTTCTCATCGATTATATCAAACGTCTGTGTCTGAAAAGTTCTAAGGAGTGCTGGGCTTAGTCAAAATAATGACAAAAGTTTCGTAAAATTTGGCGCTCGTTGATCACTTAGGTCGAGACTTTCGATTTCAAATCCATAAGAAAGCATGATTTCATTTTCTACGCATAGAATCATTTGGCACTTTCCTTGCTTTAACAAATGAGTGAACAGGAAAAGGACTAAGCATGGATGCATTAAAAATCAGAGCTCAGGGGCGAGATAACTTTCAATCAATAAATATTCAAAAAAGTGATCAGATACTTACTTTGCAAGGTCTCATTACTCAAAAAAAATGGGAAGAAGCTGCATTGCTTGCAAGGCAGCTGAGTGATGTTGAATCTAATAATCCCAAGTATCATTATTGTTGTGCCGAGATTAAAACCCATGAGTCTGATTACCCGGCGGCTCTTAACATCTATCATGAGCTTCTTGATAGAATGGCTGATCAAGATCCGATGTATTTTGATGTCTACAAAAACATGGGAAACATATATTTGAAATGCGGGGATATCGAGGCGGCTGAGGAAAAGTACAATCAAGCCTATGCCATAAACTCTATGGATGAGAGTTTAGCGATTAACTATGGAGTTCTTTATATCCAAAAGGGAGAGTACTCCGCAGCTAAAAATAGATTCTCAGAAGTATTAGAAAGAAACTTATCATCTGATCTTGCATGGGTAGGAGTAGGACTTGTTCATAGAGCCCATTCAGATCATGAATTGGCTCGTGCCTGTCTCTTGAGAGGGCTTGATGAGAATCCCTACAATAAACTAGCAATATCAAATTATTACAATTGGTGTGAAGAAGATGGTGTAGAAGCTTCTATTAATCATATTAACTCTTTTTTAAATGAGTTCCCAAATGATGATGAAATGAAAAGACTTCAAAAGGGTCTAAATCAGTAAATGAATAACATCATCCCTCGTGTTCACTTATTCGTATGTCTTGATGAGAGAGTTTCTCCAGGGGTTGTTTTACAACTGCTGGATTTGTCTCGTGTACAAGATTGGCAAGAAGAATTGATCTTAATTTGTGACAAAAGCTGGAAACCATTTGTTAATGTTGATCAACCTGTAATCTTCCTAGATAAGGAAAAGTTTTTTTCAGGTAATAATAACGACGCAATATCCACTAACACTACTTATATGGACGATTTATTAGATCAGCTTGATCTTTTTGAAATTCAAAAAGTGACGCAAATTGGTGGTCTTAGTTGGGGACGTTGGTTAAAGGTGTATTTAGAAGGTGAAAAGTTATCTACATATAGTGTTATTGATTGGATGCAAAAGAAAATATCTTCTTTACAAGTATTGAATGATGTCGCTGATGAGTTGGCGATTGACCTCTGTTTTACTCAAGGAAGTTTAAGATCGAATGATGTGTTAATTGATCCTTATACGAATAAGGAAATAAACACGGAGTTTAAAAGATTAATTTCTAATATTAATGCCAAATATTGGCCCGATTGGCTTTATATTATCAGTAAACATGGAGATGAGAGCTTTTTAACGTCTATAGGTTTGGAAGCGCAGATTGTCTCTGAGGAAGATGTGAGTACCTACCATACAAACCAATCTGTTTTGTGCTTTTCCCAAGATTCTCCTTTTGTGCAAGCAAGTCGAAATTACAATGTCGCCCTCTATAATTGTAATGGTAGAGATCAATTTTTTGTGCCCGGAGACATTTCCATTCAAACAACAGAAACGGATCATTTATCCGAAATTATTAATATATTAAGTTATTGGAAAACGAATCGTTTGCGTGAGTTGTCATTTCAATGGCTGAATATGGGGATTGAGATTTATCATTTAGAAACTTTTCATTCACGTGTAGTCCAGAAAAATCTTTTGAACTATTCATTAGATCTCTTTCATAGTCAAAGTTTGATTAAATCTTTCTTGCAGTCAAACGGGCGAGTCAGTCAGCTTGATTTACAACAATTGGTTGAACAGATGAGATTAGAAATTGATAATGACCCTTATTCTCTCTCTTTTTCTCTGAAGATACTTAATATGATCGTGGATCGAATGTTAGCCTCTGCGGAGACCGGAGAGCGACTTTTCCATAGATTGGGTAGTGATTTTCAGAGAATTATTATTGGAGAGTCGTTGATAGAAGGTTTGATTCATAATTATGAAAACCGACTGTCAGAAATAAATGTAAAAGCCAAATTAATTAATTTTAAACAATTTTTACTTTTGGTTGATCAGTGCAATGATAATGTTGAGCAATTAGAACAAGTGAAGGATCCTCAATGAAAAGAATTAAAGTTGATCGTACTACTTATCCCGCAACCTTTAAAACATGTAAGAATTTGGGACAATTGATTGCGAGTGTTGAAAAAGCTGGGGAAAAAGATAAACAATATCTTACTAAGCTATTCCTCAACGGTAAGTTGATGGACCAGGATGAAGAGTATCTTTTAGAAAATATGACTATTCACGATGTTGAGGTTTTAGAAGTAGAGTTTCAAACTGTTAATGAGATCATTGGGAAGTCTATAACTGATATCATTAAAACACTTCAGCAAATTCAAATGCGAGCCATAGAGTTTGCAAGAGAAATTCGTAAGGCCAATCAAATTGATGATGAAAAGGTCAAATTTTCACTCATTGAATGTCGTACTTTCATTCAAAGTTTAGAAGAGATTTTCATAGCTAACCAACAAGGTAAATTTAAAATTAAGCATTTTCCTCTTTGGAGTGAGGCGGAGAAGGAATTAACCAATATTTTGCAATGCCTTTTGCAGAGTCTTGAGGTTGGTACTCCTGAATTTGTTGCTGATATTATGGACTATGAATTGATTCAAGCTTTAGATCAATGGGAAGACACTCTAGATCGTGAATTAATGGATAATCCTTCTTTAACAGGACACTTTTATAACATTCCAACAACACAAGCTAATTAGTTTTTTTTCTAGTAATTATAATTATTGTAATTTATGGGAACTTTTTATCCTAAAAAATGAAGTATTGTTTTTATCTATGTTTGCGTACAAATTATAATTAAGAGTTTTTAAAAATTATATTTAGTAAAACCCGCACTTATCCTCAATTAAGCAGATGGTAGCAATAACTTTTTAATGGCCTTACTAGTCCTTTGTCCTTCTTATTTTTATAGAAAACAAAAAATCTGAGTGCCCCTTCATTAGAAGATAATTAGTTTTAACACTAAAATAGACAGATCTCTTTTAAAAAGAGATAATGTGATCAATGAGCGAACCTAATAATTATCAAGATTACATCGATATTAAATTTTTAAATGTGGATAAGAATCTTAGTGAAGCTTTGCAAAAGAAGATGAAAAATTCTTTTTCTATGCAATTTATTGATGGTATAGATCAAGAAGTTCATTTGAATTGTAAAGTGGTCGTTTTACCTTTTAAGAGCTCAGACTTTAGTACTAAGTTATCTCTGTTCAACAAGATATTTGATCTCGATAGTGCCATTGCTGTTCTTGTTATTGATCAAGGATTGACGGAAAATGAGTTTCTTCAGCTCGCGAAAATAGATGGTGTTTTTGGGATTGTTAATAGTGAAGATTTTAATGAGCTATTGTTGCAAAAGGCGATTGCTGATTATGACTTGTGTCGCAACCTTATAGATAATCGGTTAAAAATAAAAGAACAGAATAATAAGTTAGAGCTGTTTAATCAAAATCTAGAAAACTTAGTTCATGAAAGAACTAAGAAAGAATTTGAAGCGAGTCATGCCACAGAGAACTCTTTAAAAGCCATTCAATCAATCCTGAATTTTATTAAGAATGTTTCTAAAAGTCAGTCTATTGAGGATCTTTTACTTCATTTGCAAGGTGAGTTTAAAAAAATATCAGGTCTTATGCCACCCATTTTAATATTAGACGAAGGTGTGATTAATTTTAGAGTGTTCTTTTTTCAAGGCAAGCAGTTAATTGAGAAATTTTCCAACACATCTTCAGATAGAAGCAAATTCTATAGTGAAGGAGAAGCAGAGTTACGTGCGGCCTTGAGTAACTATTTCGGCCGTCCTTTTGGGCCGCTTAAAATTAGAGACTTAAGTTTTCAACCAAAAGAGTTGCAAGGAGTTAAGGCGAGGATTATTTTTGAACATTCTTTTGAGAGTCAAAATAACTTAGAAACTCTTAGGCAAGACAATGAAAGGTGGACCATACTTGCTTTAGCGATTGAAAATCTTTTGTTAAAAGAGGGTATGCAAAATATTGCAAAACAATGGTCTCGAACATTTAACAAGATGAAAGATCCTATTTTAATTCTAGATGAAAACTTTCAAATGAGTCTTTCAAACTCTTCCTATCATAAGGTTGAAAATAAGGTTTGTTATCAAAGCTTTGCGAACAATGATAAGGCTTGTAAAGATTGTCCGCTCACAAGAACTTTTAATAGTGGGGAGTCACAAACTTCAAATGTCCACATGGGGTCTAAAGTTTTTAGAGTTCATTCTTATCCCATAAGAATCGATGAAGAAGGGAGGGTGTCCCATGCGATCAATCAATATGTGGACATCACTCAAACTATTGATTTGCGCAGTCGTGTGATTCAAGGAGAAAAGATGGCCGCTGTTGGATTACTAGCAGGGAACATTGCTCATGAATTGAACAATCCACTGACTGGTATTTATTCACTTGCAGAGCTGCTGTTAGAGGATTTTGAGCGTGAAACCAATACTTATAACGATATGGTTGAGATCAAAGAGGCAGCTAAAAGATGTCAGCGTATAATTAAAGATCTTCTCGACTTTTCAAGTGTTGAGTCTCAATCAAAGCCAAAAGTGATCGATGTGAATTCTATTATTAATAAAACTTTACCACTATTGAAGATGGCGATGCGTGAAATGAATTCTCAGGTTGAGCTTGCACCTGAGGAATTGTTGGTTAACTGTAATCCTCAACTGTTACAGCAGGTAATCTTTAACCTCATTAATAATGCTTGTCAGGCTATGGAGGAGGGTGGCGTGCTTTCTGTTACCACAGCAGAGGTTGCGGGGCAGATCAAAATTTCAATTAAAGACACTGGGCCGGGCATACCTAATGAAATCAAAGACTTCATATTTGATCCTTTCTTCACTACTAAAGAAGAAGGCAAAGGAACCGGTTTAGGATTGAGCATGTCTAGATCGATAGTACAAAGAGCGGGCGGAGATCTTTTATTGAACGAGTCTTATCAAGATGGTACTGAATTTTTAATTACACTTCCTGAGGTGCAAAATTGAGAATATTGATTGTTGATGACGAGCCTCTTGTGCGTCGCTCTCTTGAGAAAGTCTTCAAAAAAATGGGGCATGAGGTATTTACCGCTTCTGATGGGGAGATAGGCGCGCGTTTGTGGCAAGAGGTGCAACCACAAGCTGTGGTTTTGGATGTTTTAATGCCAGGATTGACTGGACCTGAAGTTATTTCAGAGGTAAATCCCAACGATAAAACGGCTGTGGCTTTAATTTCAGCCTATTCAGGTGATTATAATCCTGAGTCTGTAAAAAATTTAGGAGCTGATATCTTTATCGAAAAGCCTTTTGAAAACATATTGGATATTGTTAAACAGGTCGAAAGAATTTGGGAATTAAAGAATAAATGAGAATTATCGCAGGAAAGTTCGGTGGACGAAAGTTGGTCTCTTTTAAGGCAGACCATGTACGGCCAACTACTGATCGAGTTAAAGAAGCTATTTTTAATAAAGTACAATTTGGGATCGAAGGCTCTCAAGTGTTAGATCTTTTTTCTGGAACTGGGAACTTGGCTTTAGAGGCATTGTCGCGGGGAGCGATTCATGTAGATGCTGTTGAACAAAGCTCAAAGTCGATTCAAATTATAGAGAAAAATAAAACCACTTTGGGAGTAAAGAATGAGCTTAAAATCTTCTCATCCGATGTTTTAAAATTTCTTAAAGGATGTAAACAAACATACGATTATATCTTTGTTGATCCCCCCTTTACCAAAAAAATGGCTGACGAGGTTATGGAGTCTATTTCTCAAGTTAAGGCATTTGAAGTGGGAACTGAATTATTTATAGAGTCCTCCAGTCATGAGACCATCAAATCTGTGTATGGAGATTGGAATGCAAAGTCCCAGAAAAGCTATGGTGACAAATGGCTCTCTCATTTTATAAAAGGTTAATTGAGAACAGAATTATAAACTAATGACTTAAACAACGAGGAGATAGGTCATGCTTTCAAAAAGAATGTCAGAATTGAAACCTTCACCAACTTTAGCTTTAGCAGCAAAGGCCAAGCAGCTTAAGAGTGAAGGGCACGATGTTATCTCTTTGACAGTGGGGGAGCCGGACTGGACCACTTATCCGAAAGCCAAAGAGGCTGGTAAGAAATCCATCGATGAAAATAAAACAACTTATACTCCAGCTTCTGGAATCCCTGATCTTAAAAAAGCGATTGCCAAACTCGTTGGTCCTCAATTGGGACGTGAAATTAAAGATGCTGAAGTGACGGTTGGGGCTGGTGCAAAGTTTATAATTTTTGCTGCTTTGGCTGCCATTTTAGATCCTGATGATGAGGTTATTATTCCTAGTCCTTACTGGGTTAGTTATCCGACTATGGTTGAATTGGCCGGTGGAGTTGCTAAGACAGTCACCTGTGGTAGTGAGACGGATTTTAAATTAACACCTGCCCAGCTGGAATCGGCTATCAATACAAAAACAAAAGCGATTTTATTAAATTCTCCGAGTAATCCTACGGGCGCCGAGTACACTCAGGAGGAGTTACAGGCCTTAGCTCAGGTATTAAAGAAAAATCCACAAATTGTGATTATCAGTGACGATATCTATAACCAACTCTCTTTTAATGCTGACGGCCTAAGTCCCCATATTTTAAATGTTGAGCCTTCTTTTTTTGATCGCACTATTTGTATTAATGGGATGTCGAAAGCCTACGCGATGACGGGATGGAGAATTGGATGGGCTGTTGGGCCTGAAGCTGTCATTAAGGCGATGGGAAGCTTTCAAAGTCAAACAACAGGGGCTCCAAGCTCCATTTCTCAATGGGCTTCTGTTACTGCGATCAATGACTGTCATAAAGAAGTTAAAGAGGCTTTGGTTGTTCTTAAGGACAGAAAGGATAAATTTCTTTCTATGATCGAGTCTGTTCCTGGCATGAGTCCTTTTTCTCCTCAAGGAGCCTTTTATCTGTGGGTCAATGTCGAAGAGTGGTTGGGGAAAACTTACCAGTCGGTGAAACTAACAGATACACGTGTGATTGCCGAGCAACTCTTAGAAAAAGAAAAGCTAGCCGTTGTGCCAGGGGTGGAATTCGGATTGGAGGGGTATTTACGTTTGAGCTTTGCTGCTAGCCCATCTGATTTGGAAAGAGCGACAGAGAGGCTTAAAACCTTTCAAGCTTCCCAAAGTTAATTTCAGAACAGGAATATTGGTAATGCCGTTCAGATAAGGACTATTGAGTTAAAACTAAAGTCCAAGGCTATAGACATGATGCATCATTCCTCTTAAACTATTTAAAGTAGAGGGGAATAGTGTGTCGATCTGGTTTCTATTACAAATTGTAGTGAATATTTTTTTGGTGGGTGGAGTGTCCATTTGCTTGGTGCGTGTTTTTAAAAATCAAGAAGATGATTCTCGCCTAACCCATGGGTTGAGATTGTTACAAAGCAAAATATCAATTTTAGAAGACCTCTCGGACCATACGGAAAATCAAGTAAAGCAGTTAATGACTTTACTTGATAAAAAACTTCATGAAGTTCGAGGAACAATGCACCAGGTGGATGCTTACATGGGAGAAGTGGATCGTTCCATTGAAAAAGGAAGAAAGATCGCTGAAGAGTTTCAGAATGACATAGCCCATGATCAAATTGTGGAAAAAAAATTAGAAAACAAGTACATCCAAGCCGCTCAACTGGCTCATCAAGGTCATAGCGTTGAAGAAATCGTATCGGCTCTGAATCTTCCTAAGGCTGAAGTGGAGCTCATCGCAAAAATTAATAAGAAAAAATGTGTATATGAAGCTAAAAAAGAAAACTTGAATGAGAAACTTTTTTCACAAAGCTTAGAGATGCCTAAGATTCAATCCTCGAGTCAAGCTGAGTTAGATTTTAAACAAGCTATTGACGAGCACAATGAGAAATTAAATCAACGCTCTTCTTCGGGCTTTCGTTCTATTAAATTGGGGTAAGTGCCTTATGTTGACTCGTGGCCTACAGATCCAAGCAAAACTGGTGGAAGAGGTGGAGCATAATAAGTGGATCGTAAGTTTTCAGGGGCAACTTTTACAAGTGGAAAACACATCACCACTGCTATTTAAAGAGAGTGCTGTCATCGAACTTACTGTGGAAAAAACAGATCCCTTGGTTTTAAAAGTTGTTTCCAAATCAAAAAATAGACGTCATCTTGACCGTATTATTTAAGGATTAAAATATTCAAAGAAATTATTTAGCACTCTCATGCACAAAGCGTGTGGTGTAATACTTAACTAAGTAATCGGTTTTTATCGGCTGGTTGTTATAGGTCCAAACAAGATCACCAAAGGGCCCCCATTTCGCTAAAAGAAAGTCTTCTCCTGTTTCTTGTTGTTGAAAAGCAGGATTGATTCCTTGGGCTCTATTGAAAGTCATAGAAATTGTACCAGGCTGTTTCATGCTGAAAATAAGTTTAAAGCCATTTCTGAACAGCATAAAATCCGCTTGAGTTTGAGAAATACTATAAGTTTTAATGCGACCAATTGGCGAACCTTTCATTTGGTTAAAGGCCGTGGTGGCGTCGACAAATTCTCTTTTTAATTTAGTCAAAAAGAGAAGTGTTTCATCGTGAAGTTGTTTTTCAGGTTGGAACCCTGTTGTCATTTGAATCATACCGGATTCTTCCATCTCTTGTTCTGAGCGAACTAAATCCTGAATCCAAGTCATCTTTTCCATGAGTCCTCCACCTTGCGACGCTGTGCCGCAAACTTCATGTTATTGAGAAACCGATGATTCTGTCAAGTTTCTCACAATCTTAGATTGAAAAAAGTTGTAAACCCTCCATAAGATTGTTGTTCTTCGCCATAATAGAGGCCGAGAGTAAGAGCAATAGGGACGTGAAAGCCCACGTTAACCTTAGCTTCAAGCTCCATTCCGTAGCCTGTAAACCAGCGGCCAAATTCAGTGAACTGTGAAGTTCCTGTAGCAGAATTATTAAATCGTCCATCAAGAGTGGAAGCATCAAAAATAAAACTGCCCTGAAGGTTTCTAAAAAACAGGGGTGGGGATGTCCAACCCTTAAAAAAATCAAGGAGTGGAAAACGATACTCTAAATTTGTGTTTACTATATTGCGAGCAATAAAAATCCCAGTGGGATAACCTCTTTGTAAAAAAGTCGCATTTGTGAGTTGTGGATTAAAGAAGGGGCCGGCCAGTGTACTAGTAGCAAAAAAACTATTATTGAGTTTAGGAGCATAACTTCCATTAAGGGCAGCATAGAAAACATGTCTTTCTGGTAACCAATTTGACCAATAGGTTCCTAAATGTCCATAAGACTCTCCATACGAGACCGTTCCTAAATCAGCTAAAAAATTACGATGTCCCAGTTGTCCTTTCCAGCCGGAGCTTGCAGAAATGTCTCGTGGTCTTTGCTTCATATTGCGGTAGGAAAGCTCCAATTGTGGTCCTTGTCGAATATAAATCTGATTTGAAAACTCAAGTGCGCTGTAGTTCCACTTAAATTGCATTCTTGTGAAATCTAAGAAGGGTAGACGTGCGGACAAAAGAGCTGTTGCATTAGAGTAATGGAGAGTTGATTTTGTAGCGTAAAAATAATTATAAAAATCAGAAACGCCGACTCCTAGGCTTACAGGCAAGGAATTGTTTAAGTAACTAAATGAAGCTCCTGGTTTTTTGGTTAACGTGTCCCATTGTCCTGTTGCCGAAATATTATTTATCCCTAAGGGATCTCCGGCTGAAGTTTGAGCTTGATAAATAGTTCCACCATCCACCACATATAAAAAGGGAATCCAGTGGTTTGGGTATAGGTATCTCCATGGGGAAAAACTTTTTGTTTTTAATTTTAAGTCTTTGGTTTCATCTTGTGTGTCTGAGGACTCTTGCTTTTCGGAGGGGAGTTTGAGTTGACGATTCTTCGCTTGAAATAAACTTTCCACTTGAGGTAGTTGATCGGGAAGACTTTCCCATTGAGCCCCTTTTAAATAAAAAATCTTAGGACCATCGACAGTTAACTGGCTATAGTAAAGGCTGTCGTCAAGAGGATCAATATCCGCTTTTAAAACTCGGGTCACTGAATTGGTGATGGCTTTGTATTTTTTTGTGTCCTTGTCGAGAAGATAAAAGTTATCGACGCCGTTCATGGGAGAAGAGAAGAGTAATCCTAGATGAGTGTTCTCTAAATAGTGAACTTCGGCTTTATTAAAAAAAGTCTCTTTAGTTTTTGTTGATAATTGCAGGGAAGAAATGAAAGCCTTTTTCCCAGGGGGGTGTTCGACGAAATACAATTGATCATTATCATTACAATTGAGATGGCGGAGGTCATAGCCTATAGGTGCCGAATAAATTTCGGTCAAATTTTGAGTGACCCAATCCATTGATAGGATTTTTTTTGAACCGGCCGTATTACTCAAGAAATAGAGGGTTTTACCCAAAGGAGTGAAACAGGCGTCATGGGCTCTTAAGCCCTTGGTGAGACGTTTACTTTTTTTAGATTTTAAATCATAAAAATAAAGATCATAAAAGCGATTGTAGAATTCATAGCGTTCTAATTTTTCATAAACAAAGCCAGTAGCGGCTGGATGCCATGCTAGGCTCTGGGTCATTGTTTTAGAAATCACGCGCTTGGGTTTATAGCCGCGAAAACCTTTTTTAGGATGTCGGAGTGTTAAATTAATATGACCGGTGCCATCCAGGTCGTTGGTGATATAAGCCATCCACATTCCATCAGAACTAATCTTTGGAGATAGGATTTGGGTTTTATCACCTAAGTTTAATTGTTGCCCATGGAGTTGAGAAACTGAAGTTATGGTTTTAATTTGTTCTTTTGCCTTAATGTCCCAGCGTTCATAAGCGCTTTGTAATTGCTCGACATAGTTTTTGCCGACATGTGTTTCTAAAACACCATCGAGGAAAAAAGGAATTCGCCGCGAGTAACTTTGGTTCATTTTATATATAACATCATTGCCTTTATCTTCTGTAATGCTGTCCCAAAGGATGCCTCCAAAAAGATAAGCTCTAGAAGCGCCAATCCAATCTGGATGGGAATCATTTAGATCACTTAAGGGGAACTCCTCCCAACGATTTTCAAAACTTAAAGCTCTAGCTAATCCTTGTAGGTATTGTGAATTAAGGCGTCCCCCCTCTTTTGTAAGTATAGACTCCGTGTATGTAGCCAATCCTTCAGTGTACCAACGGGGGAGAATCATATTGGGGTGTGCAATAGAGCCAAACAGCCAATACATGGGGGAAATCCAACCATGGACAGGTTCCATATTTAATATGTGGGTGTACTCGTGAGCCATAAGCTCATAGTGAGAATCTTGGAACTCACCGATCGCAGAATACGCTGCTGGTTTTACAGGCAGTAAATTCACGATAGGGTGAGGTGTGACCCGAGCGGAGCCGTTGGCTAAATCCGTATTGTCTAAAAGTATAAAAGTTGTCTTTCTTGGAGGCTCTTTAAAAAGGGGTAAGACTTCCTCTTTTGCCCGTTCAAACTGCAAAATGGAGTATTCGGCTAGTTCTTGATGTTTGGCGTCAAATATCCAAAAGCCTGTTTCTGTTTCGATCTCTTTCCACTCAATAGAGGGATCCACTTGTGCCTGTAACCCTTGAGGGATGGCCCAGAGAGTGACTTGCATAGTGAAAAATAGAAGAGATTTTTTGAGAACTTTTAGCACGTCTCCCTCCCCAGTCTTAACGAAGTCCGTTTTAAGAGTTTGACATCATTTAAAGAGATTTTAAAATACAATCACACAAAGGGGTGTAAAATGTGGAGAAAAATCATTTTCGCTTTAGCAGCATTGAGTTTAGTTGCAGCATGTTCATCAAAAGAAAAAGACGAATCAGTCGTCGATGCAATGGAAGTGGATGGAGGAGTGACGGAAAAACCACTCGGCTTTGATCCCATGGGTTCTGACAGTGGAAACATCCCTGGTTTAGCAACCGTGCATTTTGAATATGACAAGTTTGGTCTTAGTCCTGAAGCTAGAAACATCTTAGCTCAGAACGCAGAGTTCTTGCGCAATAACAGCAATGTTAGCTTACAGATTGAAGGTCACTGTGATTCTCGTGGCTCCATTGAGTATAACTTAACGCTTGGTGAAAGAAGAGCCAATGCTGTGAAGGCTTACTTAGTGAGTTTGGGAATTCCAGATAGTCGCTTATCTGTGCTCAGCTATGGTGAAGAAAAACCAATGAATGCTGGTGATACGGAGTCTGCACACGCAGCTAACAGACGAGCTAATTTCGTACCTGTTCAGTAGATCTATGCATAGTAAAAGCTTTCAAAAAGCAATTAAGAAAGGGCGCCTATTATGGGGCCCTTTTTTATTTCTAATTATCGTAAGCTGTGTCAATCCTCAGCCTTCAAGAGAAGAGTATAATTTAGCTGTGGCAGCTTTACGTGCAGCTCGAGACAGTGAAGCAAAACGGTATGCACCTAAAGTTTATACCGAAGCCAGGCAGTATTTCAGGAAAGCTGAGAGGGCTTTTAAAGAAAAATATTACCCAGAGGCCACTGACTATTTTAGAAAATCACGATATTATGCTGAAAAGGCCGAGAATATCTCTCGGGTAAAAATGTTTAAGCAAGGAGATATGGCGCGATGAAGATCTTAGCCTTGATTGTGGCAATGGGACTGTTAAGTGGTTGCTTGAAAACACGTTCAGAATTGAATTCCAGTGCTGGTGAAAGTGGTGTGGGTAGTATGAGAACGGATGCCAGTGGCAGCTATGTTTCAGGTAATATGGGACAACAGCAAAGAGCTCAGATTGACTCTCGTTTCTTTGAAATTGATAGAGATTTCCGTCAGCTTTATGGAAAAATCGAAACCTTGGAGCGACGTCTTGATGATTTAAACACGTCCTCAAATAACGCAATAGGTGCTGAGCAAGCAGTCGATAGCAGTGAAATTAAGTCTTTAAAAAAGAGGATGACAACCCTTGAAGAAGCCTTACTTTCAATTGATAAAAAACTGGATCGACTTTCTAAAGATAAGGGCGCGAATTTAGATAAAAAACTAAAAGATGCCAAAGGACCTTTTGGTCGTGGAGAAGTATTATTCGCAATGGGTGAGTATGAAAAAGCCATTGCGAACTACAACGATTATCGAAAAAGTTTTCCTAAAGGTCGTCGCTATGCACAGGCCACTTTGAAAATGGGGCTGTGCTTTCAGAAGCTAAAAATGGGGCAAGATGCTAAAGCCTTTTATCAAGAGGTTATTCAAAGGTATCCCAACACTAAAGCATCAATGGATGCTCAAAAGAATCTTAAAAGTATCAACCTTTAATCCTTTCCTTCTTCTTTTCTCAAAACAATTTTAAATAAATAAATTAACAGATTTATAAATCAATCTCAGTGCTGCGATTAAAAGTGCTGCTCGAAAAATAAAACGAAAGGTTCGTTCTTCAACTTTTTTAAGGATACGAACTCCGATCTTTGTTCCAACGATGACCGCTATTATCATAACAATGATCAGGTCGAGATAATTCCAGTAGTCGAATCCAAGGTATAAAAAAGCCGGAATTTTAAGAAAGTGTCCAAAGGTTTGTGTCGCCGCTTTGGTTGCCACAATTTGCTCTTTGCTAAGATCATCTCGTAAGTAAAAAGGGGCGAGTATTGGTCCTATCGCACCAACAATGGGGCTTAGAATTCCGACAAACAAAGAAAGTATTCCAAACGACCAGAAGGGAATCTTCAAAGAAGGCGTTTTTTTAGGCTTAAATAAAACATATAAAATTAAGGCCGCAATGAGAATATAAAAATATTCTCGGTTGGGAATCCAGCGAATAAGCTGAGTGGAGAGTGCCGTTCCTACCATTAAGCCAAAAATAGAAGGAAACAGTATTCGGGTTTCTATTGATTCTTTAAGGCTGAAGGCTCTGGTGGAGTTTGAGACCATTTGCACGATTCCGTGGACAGGAATGATGACGGAGAGATCTAAAAAGAACGTCATTATGGATAGGAGGATGATACCACCAGCCATGCCTATGACAGCCGAAATGGTCGATGCTAAGAGAGCTGATAAACAGAGTACGATTAAAGCAAGAGAGCTAGTCATTTGTATTAATGATAAAAGAGGGGAAAGGGCTTTTCAAGCAATGCCTCTTTAGTTAAGCTCCAAGCATGGATAAGACCTTAATTTAAGCTCACAGCTTCGTGAGGAGTGTTATCGCGGCACTTCTCATACAGTTTCTAGCATGCGTCTCGCTGTGAACTTAACTTAGTGGTTTTACCAAACTTAACTCAACACATCTTTTTAGGATAAAAATGAAGTATGTATTGGCCATTGAATCAAGCTGTGATGACACCTCAGTCGCTCTGATAAATGAAAAAAGAGAGGTTCTAGCATGCCTTGTCGCTAGCCAGGACCTTGCCCATAAACCCTTTGGAGGGGTGGTTCCGGAGATTGCCAGTCGAAATCATACTGCGAACATCTTACCGCTAATTGATGAAGTTTTTCAAAAAATGTCGGTGCATTGGGATGACCTCATAGGAGTTGCAGCGACCAATCGTCCAGGATTAGTAGGTTCATTAATAGTCGGTCTTGTGACCGCTAAAACCATTGCTATTACTAAAAATATACCATTCATAGGGATTCACCATATTGAGGGTCATATCATGGCTCCTTTTCTTATTGATGAAGATTACAAAGGACCTGATTTTTATTTAAATGATTTTGTAGCCCTTGTTGTTAGTGGGGGGCATACACAGATTTATCACGTTAAAGGATTTTCAAATTACCAATGCCTTGGACAAACCATTGATGATGCCGCGGGAGAGGCATTCGATAAGTTTGCAAAAATGATGGGCCTACCTTATCCAGGGGGGGTGCAAGTGGATCGACACGCACAAAATGGTGATTCTAAAAGTTTTCAACTGCCTCGACCTCTTATCAAGGAGGACAATCTTAATCTTAGTTTTTCAGGATTAAAATCTTCAGCGCAAAGACTGTTAGCTAGCATGACTGATGAGGATAAAAAAGCTTCTTTAGACGACCTTTGTGCTTCCTATCAAGAAGCTGTAGTGGACTGTTTAATTTATAAATTAGAAAAGGCTCTGAATTTGACAGGTGTTAAGAAATTTATTGTCAGTGGTGGTGTGAGCGCCAACAGTGCCTTAAGAAAACGTGTAAAAGCCTTGGCTGAAAAACACAATATGACTTATGCTTTGCCTCCTTTACATTACTGCACTGATAATGCGGCTATGATAGCTCTTCCCGCTTTATTGCGTTTGCAGAGAGGAGAATCCTCGGATCAATCTTTGGGGCCGCAACCGAGGGCCGATCTATGAGTCAGACCTTGAAAGAAAAAATACTTGATCGCATGAATGGGTTAAGTATTCAGCCTAAAAGATCCCTTGGACAAAATTTCTTGGTAAGCTCTAATGTTGTGCACGGTATTCTTGAGGCTGCACAAGCGAGTCAGTTTGATCATGTTTATGAAATTGGACCAGGGCTTGGAGCACTAACCGATGATTTGAAAGAACAAAGTTCTGAAATCACTCTCATAGAATTTGATCGTGTATTTTCCCAATTTTGGCGTGATAAAAATTTAAATGTCATTGAAATAGATGCTCTTAAAATGGACTGGGATTCTTTGCCTTGGAATCATCAAAAACTTCTTCTGGTCAGTAACCTTCCTTATCAAATATCCTCTCGACTTGTTGTGGAATTTTCTATGAGAAAGAGTACTTTTGATCGAATGGTTTTAATGTTCCAAAAAGAAGTGGCCCAAAGAATACAAGCCTTACCAGGAACAAGTGAATATGGATTACTAAGTGTTGTTGCTCAGCTCAGCTGGCAAATTCATCTAGTATTAGAAGCAGGGTCAGTTGATTTCTTCCCAAAGCCCAAGGTGGCTAGTCGTGTACTTTGTTTTAATAAAAAAGAAGTGGAATTAGACTCGGTTGTTTATGAGTCTTTCTTAAAGTTTTTAAAATTATCCTTCCAAAATAGAAGGAAAAAGCTACTTCCAAAACTAATACAATTTCAAAGTAAAGATGTATTAAAGCAAATATTTGAGGAATTGAAATTGGCAGAAGATGTGAGAGCTGAGAAACTTGATCCTAAGCAGTTCCTACTTCTGTACTTTGCCCTTAAAAAAGAGTATTAATGTAATACCGTTTAGATAAGCTCCCAGTTTCGTTGACGGCGTCGTCGCGGTACTGTTCGTACAGCTTCCTCCTTGCGCCTCACTGTGAACTTAACTAAAGCGGTATTAAATAGGATCCTTAACTTAACGGCATTAATTATTAATGAGTAATCTATGGGCATAAAAATTATAACAGATAATAAAAAAGCAAGGTTTGATTACGAAATTCTAGAGAAATTTGAGGCGGGTCTCGTTTTAACTGGTAGTGAGGTTAAAAGTATTCGTGAAGGTTCTGTGAGCTTGAAAGACTCTTATATTTCTTTTCGTAATGCTGAGGCCTATTTGCAAAATGCTCATATTAGTGTTTATCAGGCGAGTAGTTACAATAACCATGATCCAGAAAGGCTGCGTAAGCTTTTACTCCATCGAGATGAGATAAATAAGATAATGGGCAAGGTCCAGGGTAAAAACTTAACCTGTGTTCCCTTGAAAATGTATTTTAAAAGAGGCCATATCAAGGTTGAAATAGGTCTTGGTAAAGGTAAGAAAAAACACGACAAAAGGCAGAGTCTTAAGAAGAAAGAATCAGATCGTGAGCTTGCTCGTGCCATTAAGAAGTAATATCATTAGTTATGTCTTTAATTTTATTTTTAGTGGGCCTGATCTTTAATACTTCAACAGTATTTATTAATGTGTCTTTTGCTGATGAACAAGCTCAAGAGTACAGCCTTGAGCAAGACAGAAAAGAGCTAGATAAGTTACGAGAAGAAATTCCTACCCAAGTTCGAGCTGAAAACGATGACCTAGGATTTATTCTTAGACTTTTTGATGACAAAACACGAGAACCTGGAAAAATTAGAAGTCAGTTTAATAAAACGATAAATCGTATTAGAAAAAAACAGACCTCAAAATTTAAGAAGGAACGAGATCTTTTTAAAAGAGAAGAAAAGAAGAAGAGAACAGAATTTATAGCGAATGCTAAGAAAAAGAGAAAAGAATTCTTGGATAGAGACCGAAGTAGTGATTCCAAGAAAAGTTTTTTTGAAGAAGAGCGAACGGATCGAAAAGCCTTTTTCTCTGATGAAAAGGAAAAAAGAAATGATTTCGAGTCAGACTACCGTGCGCGCAAAAGAGACTTCGATGACTTTTTAAAATCTAAAAGAGATCTTTTTAACGATCGTTATCGACAGTTTTTGAAAGAAAAACAAGAGTTAAAAAAACAAAAGAAAGCTCAAGCAAAAGCAAGAAGTAAGGGGCATTTGACAGGGATACCATCCCCCCTTACTCCAGAAAATCAGTCCTATCTCAAAGAGTTCGAGGAAATACCTAAAAAACCAGCTTTATCTCTGAAGCCTAAAGAAGAGTAGGGTTGGATTCCTACACTCATATTTGAAATCTTGTAATCAGGTTAAATTAAATAAAATGAATCTATGAGGAAGACTCATAGATGAAATTTTTACGACGACCTGTCATTTAGAAATATTTTAGATAACGACTGAGGGTAGGTAGAGTGGAAGGAGTCTGTCTGCTCAATTGCTTTAATCGTGTTTTTCGAAATACATAAGGTCGATGAAGATAGAAGAAGCTATTATGAGCAGTCGTTCTTTTAAGTTTAATTCAGATCCATGAAACTCTACTAAAAAATTATCTTTATCAGTGAATATTTCAGAAAAGACACCTGAGAATTTTTTATTAACGGAAGCCACTTTTCTATTTTGTTTGAAAAAAGGGTAAGACCAAATCCAAAAAAAGGTGAAGCGAGTTAGCATGATCATCACTCTGTTATCTTGTTTGTCTAGGACTTCAAATTTCCGTCTAAACAATGAAAATCTTTGTTGGAGTGAGCCAATTTTCTGGTTATTTTGATCATAAATTTCGAGACGATTAAAAATGAAGCGGAAAGGATGTTTTGCGGCTAAAACTATATTTTTATCTTTATCATAAAAGTGGAGTGAGAAAGTTCGCCAGTGTCCAAGGTATTGCCTTAATAAAAAACCAAAAATTCCTTTTTGTTGTTCAGCTATAAAGAGTATTTGCTCTTTGTTTTTGTCGACAAGTTGATATTTATTGCGCGTTTCAAAGCCAAAGTGTTCGGCCACTTCATAGATTTGATGAATGAGGAATTGATTTTCTAATAAAAGTTTATTTTCGATTTGTTCATTCATAATCTATTCCCCCTGAAAAGACTTATGGTTTTATCTATGTGAAGGAGTTTGCTGCCGTTCGTAGTAAAAGTATTATTCAAATTTGAAGAAACAGTTAATCGACTTAGCTGTTCTCGTTTGCTTTAGGTTTTGCTTTTTTCTTTAAAGAAAATATTTTCTCTAGGTCTTTCCTGTTGATAGGACGATAGTCTCCGGTTTTTAGAGAGCCAAGTTTGAGTTGTCCAATGGCGACTCGTTTCAGTTTTTCAACATCAAGGCCGACCTTTTCAAACATTTTTTTAACCTGTCGGTTTTTTCCTTCCATAATGGTGATTTCAACCCAGTCTTTTTTATCAGAACCTTTTTTCAACTTTTTTAAGTGAACAGCACGAACTTTACCCCCAACAATAGAAACACCCCTTTTTAGTTTTTCTATTTTGGCATCTGTAATTAGTCCATTGAGTTTAGCGTGGTAAGTCTTTGGTATTTTAGAAGAGGGACTTGCAATTTCATTGGAAAAGTCTCCGTCGTTGGTAATTAAAAGCAATCCTTCAGTGTCCCAATCAAGTCTTCCTACTGGGAATATTCTTTTTTTAATTTTTTTGAAATAGTCGACCACAGTAGGACGTCCTTGGGGGTCAGAAGTGGAAGTTACAACACTTCTTGGCTTATTAAAGATAAAATAGAGGGGTTGCGGTTTTACACCAACAAGTTTTCCTCCGACTTTGACCTTATCAGTTTCAGGGTTAATCTTTATACCAAACTCGTAGACAGTCCTTCCGTTGACTTGAACGCGTCCTTCATCAATAAGTTCATCGGCCTTACGTCGACTGGCTACACCGTGATCTGCAAGAAATTTATTGAGTCGAATTTCAGAACTATTATTTGATTTCATGGATAACCTTTTTTTTGAAAAACTGAGAGTTGTAGAACTTTCAACTTACTATAGAGATAAAGTTGCGACAGACTCTAACTTTTTTGATATTCAAACTCCAATTGGTCTACCAAAGTCTGAATAACGTTGTCATTTACAAATATGTTTTCCAGAGCACTCTTTCCGCGATCTAAGGCTGCTTCTGCAAAACTTTCAGCTTCAGGATGATTTAAGCGAAAGAGTTCAATAGCTTTTTCTAATACTTGAACTAATTCTTGGTAGTCGGGGTCGGACTTGCGATCTATAAAATACTGTTCAACTCGTTTGAGAGGGTAGTAGGCCTCTGGGAATTGATTGATCTTTCCAACAGGTTCCATTTTGTTTTGAAAAATGTAGCCTCGAATCAGCATTCCTTGGATCTGTCTATTTTGAATTTTGAAGCGCAAATAGTTAGAGGGATCAACACGGAGGTATTGTGTTTCCCCTGTTTTGAGTTCCAAATTGTTGTCATATTTTAATGTGATAGCCATGGATAAGGGCTCAAGTTCTCCATTTCTAATAAGCATTTGAGGACTGGCCTGAGTCACATTGAATGAGCCGTCTGCCATTTGTGCTAGTAAGAGATAGTTTTTATTTTTTGTGTAAAACACTCGGGTTTGAGCTTGGTCTTTATACTTTTTTTGTGCCCACTTCTCTAGGATTCGAATGCCCTCGATACTATTTTTAATAGAGATCACCTGCCAATAATCAGGAAAGGTGATGTCTTTGAGGCTCCAATCCAATTCATAGGTTTCATTGTAGTGTTGTAAAATGTATTGCAGCTCTTGGGAAAGGGCTACGGCATGTTGTTGCCAATGTTCATGAGCAAGAGCGAGTCGACAAAATCTTTGAAAAAGCTCAGGGGTTAGGGCCGTTTCTCGGTCACAATGGTGAATGAGAAAATGGTACAAACATAGACGCGCAGCGTCTTTGTTGGGCTGAAAGGATAACATATGTCTTGCAAGATGGGTTGTTGTATTCATAACCTATTAAAAGGATAGGGGTATTTTATGACTCCGTCCACCAAAATTCCTTAACTAGAGGGAGAGTTGTGAACAGAAGGCTAAATCCTGATATTTTCGGTGAAAATTCCACGACTAAAGAGAGTTTAGAGACATCCTATTCGGCTGTTGCGGTGAGAAATCTTGAAGCGGAGCTTAAAAGTGCTAAAAAAAGAATCTCCCATCTTGAGAGCTTAATCGAGGTTATTCAATCTCAAATGATTACAAACCAGTCGACCACTGAGAGGCGAACAGAGGCTTTCTCCAAAGCCCTTTCAGCATTGGAAGGGGACTCGAGAGAGCAAGCATTAAAACACCATAGATTAAAAGAGCAAATCGGTGATCGTTTTCGCGATCAACGCATGAAAGACTCCCAAATGGAAAACATGATAGATCGTTTTAATAATAGTCTCGCTCAGTTTGAAAATAAGATAGCGACACTCCAAAAAGTTCTTTCTGAAAAAGAAATGACTCTTATGACCTATCGAAAAATAATGGAGCGCATTGTTGATGAGATGGAAAAATTAAAAAAATCTCAATATCAACAAGTATCGGCCCCATTTTCTCGTCCCTAAATAAAGGCTGTTTTTTTACAAGCCTTTATCAACACTTTTCATTCGTTTTATAAAAGCTTTACTCTCTTCAAAACCGGTGAGAGTTAGGTCTTTATGAACATTTCCTTTGGAATCAATGAATATCATAGTTGGTAGTCCATAAACTTCATAAGTTTGCTGCCATTCAGTCAACTCATCAAAAGGTGTAGTAGCATCAACTTTGAGCATGACAAATTTTTGGCTCATATCAATCACTTCTTTTTGGCTGAAAGTGAACTTATCCATTTCCACACAAGCTAAGCACCAATCAGCGTAAAAATCGATGATTACAGGTTTTCCTTCGACTTTAGCTTGTTCAACAAGTTGAGGTGAAAAACTTTTCCACTGAGGTTTGTTTTGAGAAGTCTCGATTTTGGTGTCTTGAGGGAGAACTTTTTGGATAAGTGGCCATGCGTAGTAAAAAGAGAGAGCAAAAAGGCATAGCGCTAGTAGAGTTTTAATAGTGTTCATCCAAGCCCCAGACCTTGGAAGTTTGCTTGCCAGTTGGGAAAAGGTTCCTAGTAGGATGAAGAGGACTCCAAAGCCCATGGCGAAAGTAAATAAAAGTATAAAGCCGAGAAAACCATTTTGGCTTTGAGCAATATAAGCCAGCACTCCGACAAGAACAGGGCCAACGCAGGGACTGGCTACAATTCCCGCGAGTAAACCTGAAACAAAAGCTCCAATATAACCCTTCTGAGTTGTTTTGTTGGTTAATGAATTACGTAAAAAAGCAGGCGCTTGAAATTCAAATAAACCAAGAAGGCTCAGGCCCATGGCAAAAAATATCAAACTCATTAGAACAATTACAATGGGATGGCTAATGAGTGATCCAAAGAGCTGCCCTGTTTGAGCAGCGAGCACTCCCAAAAGGGCATAGGTAATACCAATACCAAAAACATAACTCAGGCTAATCAGAAAAGATTGTAGTTTCGACCTTTTATCATCACTGCCTAAGACGGCTAATGTGATTGGAATGAGAGGATATATGCAAGGGGTTAGAGAGGTTAAAAGTCCAAAAACAAAAATAAGTAAAAGTGCATAGGCTAAATTTTCTTGGATTTGTTTTTTAATATAAGTAGTTGATGCAATATCACTAGAACTCTCTTCAGAGTTTGCCTGAGACTTTGATTGAATCATCCCTTCAGTATCAACGCTCAAGTTGACCGAGCGGGGAGTAAGGCAAAACTTTTTTGTGCACGCGATGTAAGTTAAAACCATTTCAAAAGATTTTAGGTCAGAGGGGAGTCCATCAGGAATTTGAATTTGAGTTGTGATAGTGGCTTTGTTTTTAACTCCCTTTTTTTTCTTTTTACTCAAGTTGTCTTGAAACGAAACTATGGGATCAATAAAGAGTTCACCCACTTTTGCATTTTCAGGGCTTAAAACCTTCAGTCGGAATCGGTCGTGATAAGCGAAAAAACCCTCTTGCAGGTTCAACTCCATTTGAAAATCAGCCAATTCACCGGCTTTAAGTTGATCCGCTTTGAAGAACCCGCGAGCCGTCATAGGATTGAGTTTAGATAAATCTTGTTGTTCAGCGAAAGAGGCATGGAAGCACAGCAGGGCACTTAAAAAGAGGATTGTTTTCATTTCCCTATAATATAGGGTTCAAGGGGTGAATACAATGCTTGATCCTCTTTGGATAACCCTAAAACAAGTTAGAAACTGGCGCCAAAATGATTGGAAAGGTTTGGAATTACTTGCAGAATGGGTTAGATAAGGGGAATGAAAGATCAGACTGTTTTGCAGAAAAAGTGGACCGATTTCCCAATCATCGCTATTGATACTGAGACAAGCGGACAATATCCCATTCAAGATGATTTGTGTGAACTGGCTGCCATTAAATCCTTAGGCGGTAAAGTTATCGCAGAAAAACAGTTCTTGGTGAAGCCACGTCATCAGATGTCTGACTTCATTATTGGTATTCATGGTATTACTAATGAGATGGTCGCAGAGGCTCCAACAATTGATGAAGTTTTACCTGAGTTTATCGACTTCGTGAGTGATGGAGTTATTGTGGGGCACCATTCACCTTTTGACCTTGGCTTTTTAGTTTATGATCTGGAAAAAATGGGCTTACCTTTGCCGAGCCAACCAGCACTTTGTAGTAGTTTAATTTCACGGAACTCTATTTTTGGTCCACCAAACCACAAGTTGCAAACATTGGTTAAGTATTTGAACTTGGATGGGGGGCAAGCTCATCGTGCTCTTGATGATGCAAGTGCTTGCCTTCAGCTTTTATTTAAATGTTTTGAAAAGAAATCAGTTGAAACTTTTGATGATGCTTTTAAGCTTCAGGGTTCTCCTCTGTGGTGGCAGGATTTTTCATTAAGAGGAAAAACCTTGCAAAGCCAACAATGGGCTAAAGTTATTGAAGCCATAGAGGGTGGTAAAAGTTTAGAGATTATTTATCGCGGTGGTTCCATGAAGGGAAAAAAACGTGAGATTAAGCCTTTGTCTGTTGTTTGTAGTCCGACGGGAGACTTTTTGGTGGCCCTCGATCCAGAAGCTCCTGAGAAAACCAAAAGATTTTATTTTAAAAAGCTCGATGAAGCGGAAGTCATTCCTTAGCTGTTAGGGGCTGATGAATTGTCAACAGCCCCTAATTATCATTAGAGGCTTTGGAGATTTCTTGATTTGTATCTCCTTCGGGAAGAATAGGAACCAAATGAGAGTCGTTTATAGTCTGTAGTTCTCTTGCGATTTTTTCAGCGAGTTCCTCGAGTTCTGGAAATTCATCACCTTTGCGTAATTTTAACTTATAATAATTGCCATCAATATAGTTATCGACAAATTTTTCAAAAGCATAAACGGGTCCGACAATACGATGGGAAAGCTGTTTTCCAACCATAAATAAAAAAGCTGTGAAGGAAAAACTAACAGTCGCAAATGTAACCAGAAAAGGTGTTAAAAACTGATCGAGTAAATCAGTGTTGTTACCCATAAGGTCGATGACAACAAATCTTAAAAAAGTATATGAGAAGACACCGGCAATAAGAGAGAAGCCAAGGCCGCAAGTCACAAGAATGTAACAGTAGCGTAGTTGAAAGCTGGGATTAATCCATGATACTTTTCTGAGATTATCTTTTGGCCATAGATTATCTTGGTCTTTAAATAAAGCATGACCCATCATTGCGTAACCAAACCACTGTAAAAGGTCAGCCATATTAAAAACACCAGTGCTCAGGGATTCGTTGCCAAGAACAATAAAGTCGACGACATGGCCCCAAACAATGCGGTCAATGACGTTACCTAAAATGCCGCCAATGAGAACTGACATCCCTATTCTTAAGATCAAAGATCTTGTAGGCAGTAAGTATTGAAATATAACAAAAGAAAATAGTAAAAAAGCTCCCCCCGTTGAAAGTGAAACAATTCTTAATACGGGCGGTAGATCTGAAAAAAGGCCAAGCATGGCCCCTTTGTTGAAGTGTAAAGTAATATGAAAATAATCAAGGTGTACACGTGGTAAAAATTCTAAAACTAAATGTTTAGTTATTTGGTCGATTGCAATAACAGTAAATAAGGATGTGAGAACCCAAAACCAATCTCTTTTTTTCATCCTTTTATTTTAATGCTCGAAATTCAATCCCACAACTGTCTGATTACGACCTCGTCGTTTAGCTTGGTATAAGGACTGATCAGCGCTGATAATGAGCTCATCCACACTGTTGGCGTGCTCTGGAGCTGTAGCCACCCCTAGACTTATGCTCAGGGGAAAACTTTTAAATGAAGTTTCAAGTATGGACATCCTTAATTTTTCGGCGACCTGTAAGGCCATGGGTGAGCTGGTTTTAGGGAGTATGAGTGCAAACTCTTCTCCTCCATAACGAGACAGCGAAGAATGAGGTGGAATATTATCCTGTAAGGTATTGGCGACTTTATGAAGAAATTGATCTCCTTCTGGATGTCCAAAGCGGTCATTAAATTTCTTAAAGTGATCGATATCTATCATAATAAGAGACATTTGAGAGCTATCTCTCTTGGCTTTATCCCACTCAAGTCTTACTTTCTCTTGAAAGAAGCGGTGGTTGGTCAAATGGGTGACTGGGTCGGTAATGGCTAGTTTTTCTAATCTTTGCTTTTCAACTAAGCTTTTGTGAAGTTTGTAAGCTTCAACAATGTGTAAGACAAGTTCTTCATTTTCCCATGGCTTTAAAATAAATTTATGAATTTTGGCGGTATTAATGGCCTCTTCAAGTGCTTTCATATCAATCTGCCCAGAAATAAGCACTCGACTGGCTAAGGGTTTTGATTTTGAGGTTTTAAGTAAAAAATCAACACCCTTTTCGGCGCCAAGTAAATAATCACTAACGATAACGCAAATATCTTCATGATTTTCAAGTAGAGTGAAGGCTTCATGGGTTGTGGAAGTTGTCAGAACATTAAAACGTTGTCTCAGAGTGCGTTTTAAAGAGTCGAGGATCCCAACTTCATCATCAACACATAGAATTTTCGGAAGTTCTACTTTATTCATGCCTCTTCAAAACCTTTGTTATACTAGAGAAACCACCATCAGAGGGTAGAGTATAATTTTTGACTCTTTTGTTTACAATAGCAACTTGTTTTTCATGCCATAAAGGAATCACGGGTTTTTCGTTAAAAATAATTTGTTCAGCTTGTTGATAAAGTTTCACTCTTTTATCTGTTTTTGATTCAGAAAAAGCCTGATCAACAATGGAATCAAATTCTTTGTTTTGAAAGTACCCTCGGTTGCGTCCAGGAGGAAACTCACGAGAATGTAAAGAGTTTCTATAGATGTCGTAAGCTAAAACACCAACCCATTTCATAATAGCCAGTTCAAACCTTCCCGCTTTGACGTCTCCATAAAATGTGCCCCATTCATAACTTTTCAGTTCGACCTCGAGGCCCCGTTTTTCTAATTGGCTTGCTATCATTTGACCATTCTCTAGTGCTTGGAAGTTGTTACTAGTTTTAAGAGTGATCTTTTTTCCTCTAAAAATTTCCTCAAAGTCTTTCTTTTGTAAAATCCTAGATTCTTTCAAAGTGGTAATTTTTTTAGGATCTTTTATGGAGAGAGGAGTGAGTGTTTCTGCGGGACTTGCAAACCCTTCAAACGCATTCTTAATGATCTCGTTCCTGTTTATTGCTTGTGCTAGGGCGGTGCGGAAAGGCTTATTTTTTAAAAAAACTTGTCGATTGTTTAAAAGTAAATAAGTAGTTGTTAAGCCTTCTTTTGAATAAACCTGGAAGCGCGAGTCTTTTGAGAAGTAGGGTATTTTGCTGAAGGGAATATCAGATTGAATAACGTCGATTTCACCTTTGTACATTTTAAGAAAACGTGTGTTTGCATCCTTTATAATCTTAAAATGAACTTTATCCATTAGAGATTTTTCGCCGAAGTAGTTCGTGTGCTTTTTTAAACTAATTATCTGAGAATTGATGTTATCGAATTGAAAAACACCGGTTCCGATGGGCTGATCTCTAAAAAAGTTCGGTGATTCTTGGATTAACTTTTTAGGAAGGATTTTCACCATTCGCAAATTAAGTAAAAAAGTTTCTGAGAATTGACTTAGTTCTATCTTAAGAGTTCCACCAGTTGAGCTTTGATAGTTCACTTCGATATTAGAAATAACCTTCAATGGTGTCGCAAATAGGGAACTTTCTTTTTGAAACTCTTTAAATGAAAAAATAATATCTTCTTTTCCGAGCAATTGATTGTTGTGAAATTTAACATTAGGTTTTAAAAAAAATGTGTAGGTCAGGTCTTTAATACTCCAGTGCGTAGCCAAATCACCGGTTAAATTAAGGTTTTCATCGAGCTTGATTATAGAAGAGAAAATCAACTCATTGATACGTTGTCCGGTAGCATCCGTTGCGGTTCTTGGATCCAGAGATTTTGGAGCCTCTCCAATAGCAAAAATAAGTATGTCCTCTGGGGGAGTTTGTTTCCAGTGACAATAACTGCAAGTAAGTAATAAGACGGAGTACAGAAGAACTAGCCTTTTGACTCGATTTGATGAGCATAATAATTTTGCAAAAGGCTGATTTAGTGTGTGTAAACTGATATCCATAATTTTTCATTCTAGTTCCTCGGTTGAATCCTGTCTAAAGGAATCTATAATATAAACTGCGCTTAATTAAAGGATGGCTACTGTATGTGGAAATGGACGGCTCTATTAATTTTAATATTTTTTTCAGTACCCAGTTGGGCGAATTGGACAACGAAGGTTGAAAAAATAATCACTGATGAAATTAAGACTGTTAACGGAAGTAAAAATGATTTTGGCATTTGGATAAAAAAAGCAGATCAATCAGTGACGCATAATGGAGATCAACTTTTTGTTCCAGCCTCTTTATCTAAAATTCCGACGGCATTAGCCTTTCTTAACCAATCCAATATGGGGGAAAATTTTAAAACTTGGGTTTTCCATACAGGCAAAATTGAAAATGGGGTGCTCAAAGGAGATCTCTATTTAAAAGGAGGAGGAGATCCTGCTTTTGTATCTGAATCAATGTGGAAACTTATTAATGAGCTTAAGAGAAGTGATATTACATCAATAGATGGTCAGTTCTATGTTGATGAAAGTTTCTTTGATAGTGATTATTATTCAGAGGGGCGACAGCAAAAAAGAGTGGATCGTGCATACGATGCACCCGTTAGTGGACTTTCGTTTAATTGGAACTCATTATCTATTTATATTCGTCCTGGTGAGAGAGTAGGAAGTGATGCGCGAGTGTACGTTGATCCTCCTTTAAAGAATATTGAAATACAAAATAAGGCTAAAACTGTTGGAAACTCAAAAACAAATCTGAATGTTTCTAGAATTTTGAAAGACAATAAGCTCATCGTACAAGTGAATGGAAGTATATCTATAAGTAAAGATGAAAAAGCTTTTTATAAAAGTGTGGGTGATGCTTCTCTTTGGACAGGGTGGGCATTCATAAATATTCTTAATCAGATGGGGATTGCTTACGTAGGAGATGTGAAGAAAAAAGTAACTCCGGCAAGTGCTAAGAAACTTGTTGAATATGATAGTTGGGAAATGAGCCGTGTGGTTGCAGCTTTATCTAAGTTTTCTAATAACTTTGTGGCAGAAATGCTCACAAAACATTTAGGTAAAGTTAAAGGTGAACCAGGAAATATTGATGATGGGCTTGCGGAAATTAGAAAGTATTTGCAGAAAAAAGGTTGGAAAAATGAGGATTACAATTTTGTAAATCCATCGGGTTTTACCAGAGAGAATAAAATGAGAGCAGATAAGTTAGGAGAACTGCTGGCTGGGGCACAAGATCAGTTTGCTTTGAGTCCCGAATTTATATCTTCTCTTCCTATTAGCGGAGTGGATGGAACATTAAAGTCCCGTATGAAATATGCGATGAAAGAAAAAGTGAGGGCTAAAACCGGCTATTTAAGTGGTGTTGTGGCTTTAGGAGGTTATATGGATAACCCCTCTGGAGGTGAACCTATTGTTTTCGTTTTCTTCTATAATGGGTCATCTAAGCTTGATTGGAAGGTTAGAGATATGTTTGATCGATTGTTATGGAAAATATATAAATCTTCTTAATTTATTTGTTTTCGCATAATGGCTGTAGTTAAGAATCTTAAATTTTTTTAAGTTTAAAACAAAATACTGACGTAATCACGACTAGACCCCGAGGACGGAAATTGGTCTTATATGTTTCTAAGTGGAGGCATAAATGATCCGACGTCAGTTTTTAAAAGCAGGGTTACTATCATCAGTATTGGCAAGTGTACCCACACGTTCTTCTGCAAAAATCAAAGAAAATCGTTTTTGGCCTTTCGATGATGAGGTCGAAACCAATTATCATTTGCGCTCTATCTTGCAAGGAGCGACAGATTCTAGCCGCACGCAATTTTCGATTCTCCATCCAGTGAATGAAAGTTTAACTTTTTACTTTTCAACTCAAGACGGGGATGAGTTCTATCCTGATAAAGTGGACGAGATTGTTTTTGAAAACCATCCCAATAAATTATCTAAAATATATGTCAGTGGTCTTAGAGAAGGGAATGATTATTACTTAAACTTGAAGAGCTCGACAGGTGAGATCGTTGACTCTAGAAGCTTTGCAACTCTCTCTACGAACAAAGACTCATTTAGATTTGCATTGGCCAGTTGTATGGATGATGCTCATCACGATTCTGGTATTTGGCAGGATATGATTGAAAAAGATCCTGATGTGATTTTTTTCATAGGAGACAGTGTTTATGCTGATCGTTTAAGGGGGAGAGAAGAAAGAAATACTGCTGATCCTGATCAGTTGTGGCTTCGGTTTTCAGAATCAAGACTGACTCTAGATATTTATCAAAGCAAAAAACTCAAGCCGATTATTGCGGTTTGGGATGACCATGATTTTGGTCGTAATGACATTGGTAAAAGTTATCCCTATGTAAAAGAATCACAAAAAAACTTTTTATCCTTCTTTTCCCAAGAAGAAGAAGGGTGCTCCCTTTTGAAGAGGGGGCCAGGGGTTGGATCAGCCTTCAAATTCCGAGATCAACTTTTTCTTCTTCTTGATGGGAGAAGTTTTCGCGAAACAAATAGTTCAAATGATCGATATGCCCATTGGGGAGAAGAGCAGGAGGCTTGGGCATTGAATCAAATTGATCAACATAATGGTTTCGTGTGGATTATGACAGGGACACAAATATTTCCGTCCATGATTTTTAAAGAGTCTGTTTCAAAGCAACATCCAAATCATTTAAAAGGGTTGACGGAAGAATTAAAAAGGCGAGGAACAAAAGTGGCATTTGCTTCAGGCGATGTGCATTTTAGTGAAATATCTCAGATTGAAGAGAGAATAATGGGTTATCAAACTTTTGAGTTTACATCGAGCTCAATACACAGCACGACTTTCCCTGGGGTTCCTGAATTAATTCCTAATAAGCGCCGAATTGAGTCTACAGGAAAAAGAAACTACTTATTATTAGAGTCCCAGGTCAGTGAGAGTGATATGCGGATAAATGTTAAAAGTCATTCGTCGAACAATAGGGTCAATTTTGAACGAAACTTTATTGTTTAATGGTTTAAATTTAATAGGGGCTGTTGACAATTCATGCAGCTACTGCGGTTTCAATCCCTCGCCATTTTGAGCTGTGCTCACCTTCACCTTATTCGATGTGGCTTTGGCCACACCTCATAAAGTTCAGTCTGCGCTTAACTCAAAATGACTGAGTTTTTGAACCCTCATTACGCAGATGAATTGTCAACAGCCCCTAATGCCTGCCCTAAATCTTCATTTAATTAATTTGATTGTAGTGTGTTTAAATGAAACTTAAGGAAGATATTATCCAAAGGTATTGGTTGGAAGGTATGAGGGGCAAAGGCTGTATTGTTAACAGCCTTTGAATAAGATGATGAAAATAACTTTAGTTGAAGTCGGAACTTTGTGCGATATAGGGTAGGTTTCGGTAGTAACCTTGGTAATCGAGACCATATCCAACAACAAAACGATTTTCTATTTCAAAACCAACATGATCAATGGTGCACTCCGTTTTTAAAGCCGCCGGTTTAAATAGAAGTGATGTGGTAATCAATTTTTTAGGCATGCGGGCTTCGATATTTTTTTTGAGAAAGTTCATAGTGAGGCCAGTATCGACAATGTCTTCAACAAGAAGTACATTTTTACCTTCTAAAGGAACTGTTAAATCAAGGGTGGTTTTCACTTCGCCAGAGGAAGATGTGCCAGCTCCATAGGAGGAAACTCCAAAAAATTCACATTGTATATCGAGATTCATACTGCGAACTAAATCTGCAAAGTACATACAAGAGCCTTTTAGGATACAAATGGCTGTCAGCTCTTCTCCGTGGAACTCTTTTGTTAGTTTTTCGCCAATTTCGGCAACTTTTTTCTCAATATCTTGTGCACTGATAAGCTCTGTTAAATTTAATGGTCTCATTGCCTTAGCTCCCTGTTTAAACAAAAGAATTATTTATTAACTCTCCCACACCACCGGCCCCTGGGACAATATACTGTCTGTCATTAAGTCCTTTTTCTTCCTCCCAATACTTTCCTGGAGTTTCATTCAGGATATAGGGTTGAGATAAGCCACGATCGAGTCGAGCCGCGTAAATAATCACATCGGGATGTGAATCTGTGACTTTTTTAATAAACTCTGGGGTTACAATCATGTGAGCTGAAATAATTTTTTTAGGATTTCCTTTGATATTTTTTTTATAAAAATCAATGACTTCGCAAAGGGAAGAGCCCGTGGCACCCATAGGGTCGGGAAGAAGTAAGAAGGCTTCATCAACGTCACCACCCACTTTTGAGGAATTAAGTTCCGTGTGGGTGACTTCTTCTTTTTCATTGGTCACTCTAGAAGCAAAGACATGGTCTAACCTTAAACCATTGGGATCAACAAGTTCATTTAATGTGTCGAAAAAGATTTGAGCCGGTAGCATACCAGCTCTTGCAATGTCCACGCAGACCGCTTTTTGCGTTTGATCAAATAAGGTTGATTCAAGTTTGATATTCGGGTGAGCGGCTGTCATACGTGTTGAAAGTGTTTTCAGAGTCTGAGGCCATTGCGAGTTTAAAAGATGAGAGAGAATGATTTCAAAAATTTTTTTAACATTTCTATTAAACTGTGGCTGAATGCATTGTTCTTGCGAAGAAATGGCACAAAGATGGTTTAAAAGTGGATCATCTAAAATATGAACGTTTTCAGGATAGAAGTGTTCGATTTGTGGTGATAGCCAGGACATGGGCTATTTTGTACACTCACTTCACTTCAAGCACAAGAGCGATATCGCTTAAAGACTCCATAAAGTCTTCATTGTTAAGTATTTTTAATTTTGGACTGGCTTCAAAGAGGCCTCGCTCTTCTTGTGTAAAATCAAGATCATGAACACCCATATCGACGATAAAGGCTTGATCTTGTTGCCTCATGTTGATTGTAAAACTCAGTGGTGGAGAGGGGTCATCTTCCAGTTTTAGCTGATTCCAAAAACGCACTTCTGCTGTGATGGACTCAGGGCGGCTTTCGGCTGATACAAGAATTTGGGCGTAAAACCCTATATTGAGGCCTGTTTCTAAATCTTGCTCGCCAATAAAAAAGTCAACTGGTTCACCAAATTCGTATTGCTTTCTACGTGTTCCAAAACTTTTAAAATTATTTTTATTTTGGGAGCGAAACTGTGTCGCAAATTGGCTTGTTACTATTAATGCACCATCATCTTTTCTTGCCGATTGAGAAATTTTATCTAATCCCAATTTAGTAAGACTATAAACCTTAACAATCATTTGCTTTCTTAAAGAGGAGTTTGTCTGCTTTTCATTGGTTAATTGAATGGCTTTTTGGGTGCTTTCAGTAGCCCTTGTGCTTTTAAAACTTTGAACGCTTTCTTGAAGAGCGGGTTGTGGAGTTTCTGTTGGCTGGGCGACAGAGTCATCTCTTGCAATTGTTGATGAAACAGGTGGTAAATCACTGCGAGTTGTTTTTTTAGAATGAGTTGTGAAATTGTCCCTGAGAACGACAGCAAAGATAACAAGGAAAAGAAGTCCTAATTGTACCATCCAATTTCCTAAGAACTTTTTCCATTTAGGTTTTTGGGGAGGCTCCCATGACTCCATATTGATGCCACACCCGGCACAATACTGGTCCTTAGGTTGGAGTAAATTACATTTGGGACAATTAATCATCATGATAGGGGGTCCTGCTCTCACATAAAAGTTTATCACAGCCCGACTGAGGGTTTGTCGTATTTATGACAAATTTGACGCCACACGTCGAATGCCGTAAAGTGGAAAAAAGTGGGAAAAAGTGGAACCAAAGTGGTTAAAAGTGGAATTCCCCGCAAACCTAGGAAGGGTGAGTGAAAGAGCTAAGAGGGCGATTCGAAATTAAGATGGATCAGAAGGGAAGAATGAACTTCCCAACAGCCCTTTTTGATGAAGAGAACTCGTCCTTTGTAGTAACGAACAGTCAGTACCAAGGATGTCGTTGTCTGGACATTTATCCTAAAGAAGAGTGGGACAAGTTGGAAAAAAGAATTTCTCAACTTTCGCCACTTAAAAAAGAGGTCCAAGCATTTCAACGTTTCTACATCGCTGGTGGGCAACCCGTTGAAGCAGGTAACAAAGGCCGTGTTTTAATTCCTAAAGGTTTAAGAGAATATGCTTCTCTTGAAGACGATATCGTCATAGTAGGTATGGGAACAAAGTTGGAAGTTTGGAACCTCGCTGATTGGAAAAAAATATTTGACAATTTGGCCACCGATTTCGAAGACACACTTGGAGTCATCGCAAATCTTGATATGGGAGTTGGACATGCATAAAAATAATCATTATCCCGTAATGCTTAATGAAGTTATGGAAATGTTTTCACAAGTTAATGTTGAGAGCCCTAAAAATTACTTAGACGGAACATTTGGTCGCGGAGGACATGCTGAAAAAGTAGCCGCACAATTTCCACAATTAGATGTTTATGCCCTTGATAAAGATAGAGAGGCGATTGATTTTGCTAAAAAAAATTGGGAGCAAAAATCAAAAGCTAAAAAATTCTTTATCGAACAAGCCAGTTTCAATACAGTTGATAAAGTGATTGAAAATCGCAACTGGCCCCAAAAGTATGACATGATTCTCTTGGACCTTGGTGTCAGTTCCCCCCAATTGGACCAAGGTTCGAGAGGTTTTTCTTTTTATCATCAAGGTCCTTTAGATATGAGAATGGATCAACGTTCTCCTCTAACCGCTGAAGAAATTATCAATTATTGGAGTGAAGAAGAGCTGGTTGATATTTTCAAAGATTATGGTGAAGTCTTTAAGCCTTACAATGTAGTGAAAACTATTTTGAATGAGCGAAAAAAAGGGACTATTTCTTCGACTCAGGAGCTTTCTAGTCTTATTGAGAGATCTGTGGGGTGGAGGAAAAAAGGTAAACATCCAGCCACACAATATTTCATGGCGTTGAGATTAGTGGTGAACAAAGAGTTAGAAGATTTGAAAGACGGACTTCAGCATTTAATGAAGCGCCTTGTGCCTGGAGGGAGACTTGTTGTTATAACCTTTCATTCATTGGAAGATCGAATTGTAAAACAAGTTTTCAAGAATTCAGAGTATGGGAAGCCCGTTAATAAAAAAGTAGTGAAGCCAACTCGTGAAGAAGAATTAGAGAATAAAAGGTCACGTAGTGCCAAATTAAGAGCGTTTGAAAGAATTATACAAGAGAGTATAAAAGAAATTTAGTGCAGGAAATGAGAGCGATTTCTAAGCGTAAAAAGATCAGGAGGATCAGATGAGTCGAGAACAAGCCCAGTCAATTAAACCATTTATAAGTGTACTTTTATTCATGTGTTTTATGTTTACTTTTGCTTTTGTTAAAATGGAGAATCGTCGCATGGGCTATTCTTTTATGAAACTTGCGCAGAAAGAGAAGTTGCTGAGGAATCAACAAAGAGAAAAGTCGGTTCAATTGGCTCGCATGATGGGTCCAGAGAGACTGCAGCTGGTTGCAACTCAAAAACTACCACTGAAGAAAGCGGACTCCAGCCAGATTATTCAAATGACTGGAGAGGGTCTTGCTATTGTACAGTAATGTTTTGTCGATTAAATTTTCAATCAACTCTCAACTTTTAGACTTCCATTAGAACTGGTTTATAGGAATCATCAAGATGACTGAAAATTTAAAAAATGCCATTAAACAGAGAATTGATAGTTCCGATCAGTATTTTAGAGAGAAAAGGTTTGAACAAGCTTTTCAGTTATTAGAAGAGGCTCATATTCTTTCGCAAGCCTATCCTGTCCCTCATACTCAAACTCACTTAAAAATGCTTCGTATTGGTTGGGTAAAAAAAGACTTACGTGAAATTTTTGGGCAATTGATAAGAATACCAAGTGGTTTTATTGGATCAATGTTTGGACTGTATCCTGTAGGTAATCCAGGTGGAGCGAAGGTGTCTGCTCTTAAAAAATTTCCCATTCCATCGCACTTAGCGGATTTGTTAGACTCAAAAGAATAAGAACTTTGTAACATTCTAAATCTTAGAGATTGATAATCTAGACCCCATTTGTTTTCACGAAAGAGGAGTTGAGTTCAACTTGCCGACCTTCCTAAAAATTGCCACAATAATAGTGGTCATAAAATATCGTCTATAAATGCAATTGAAGGTATTTTTATCCACCTCTGAAAAGAAAAGGATATAGGTTATGTACAAAAGTCGAGTTATTTTTGTTGTTCTTTTTGTCGCAACTCTTTGGGGAGTTTTGATATTTAGAGGAGGGTATTTACAATTAGTCCCGAGCCCTCAATTTGAAGCGATAAAGGAAAAACAGTTTAATCGCATGGTTAAACTTGATTCAAGGAGAGGTGATATTCTTGATCGAGAGGGGCGTGCTCTCGCTGTATCAGTCACGACTTACTCTCTTTTTGCAGATCCAAAAATCCTGAAAGATCCTTATGCGGCCGCTAAACGTCTTTCTAAACATTTCAATGTTTCCTTCTCATCTATATATAAAAAAATAAAAAATAAAAAGAGAAGATTTGTTTGGTTGAACAGGCGCTTAGGCAGGGACGATTATGAAAAAATTAAATCCTGGGACATAAGGGGGCTTGCATTTAAAGAAGAGTTCAAAAGAGTTTACCCGAACAAATCTTTGGCTTCTCCAGTGTTGGGTTTTGTGGGAAGAGAGCAGCAAGGACTTTCTGGTCTTGAACGAAAGTTTGAAGATGTTTTAACGGGTGCTGGTCGGAAAGTTCAGGTACAGAGAGATGCAAGGGGGAGAGTTCTAATAGAGGATGGACGTTTTTTTGCTCGCAGTCCTGAAGGATCTGATATTTATTTAACTATTGATAAAGACCTTCAGTATTGGGTTGAATCTCAATTGCAAAAAGCAGTGAAGGAAAATGAAGCCGAATCGGCTTGGGCTGTTGTTTTAAATCCCTCAAACTCTGAAATCATGGCAATGGCTAGTTACCCCAGTTTTGATGCCAATCTTCCTCTTAAGGCCACTTCTCAAAACCGTCGAAATAAAGCGATCCATGACATTTATGAAACCGGAAGTGTTATGAAGGCCTTTTCTGTTGGGGGAGCTTTGGATAGGGGGATTGTTAGTCCAAATACAAAAATTAACACTGAAAACGGGGTGTTTAAAATAGGTAAAAGAAAGATTAAAGAGGCTGACAAAAATCATTACTTCAAAGAACTGACTGTGAGTGAAATTATTGCTCATTCCTCCAATGTCGGTACATCCAAAATTGCATTAAAAATGACCGATAAAGTTTTGTATCAGACTCTTCTGGATTTTGGCTTTGGGCAAGAGTCCGGCGTGGCCTTACCAGGAGAGGCTCATGGTCTGCTTCATAAGCCACCTTGGAGAGATCATTTAACTGCTAATATTTCTTTTGGTCATGGTGTGGCTGTCACCGCTTTACAAGTGGCTAATGCCTATGCGGCCATAGCCAATGGTGGAGAGTTGAATCGACCCTATATAATCAAAGAGATTCGAGATGTTGAAAAAGGGGAGGTCATTCAAACGGAGAAGAAAACCATTCGGAGAGTGCTTAGTGAAAAGAATGCCAACTTGATGAAGATGATGCTGACAACAGTGGTTTCAGAGGGAGGTTCGGGGTATAAGGCACGCATCCATGGCTATCCCATTGCTGGGAAAACCGGTACGGCTCAAAAAGTGGATCCCAATGGCCGTGGATATTTACCAGGGCATTATATTTCTAATTTTGCTGGATTTGTTCCAGCCAACAGTCCTCGATATGTGATTTATGTTGCTGTAGACAGCCCACGGAAGAATGGATTTTATGCCTCCACCGTGGCAGCCCCTGTTTTCAGAAGTATTGCCGAGTTTGCGTTGCGAAGAGAGAGGGCCGCTCCAGTCTATATGTCGGATCAAGAACTGGTGAGGCAGCATAAAATTGCCAAGAAGGAAAGTGTGACTCGAGAAATTGAAGTCAACTTAGATGAAGTACCTAGTGGAATGGATGTTTTAGGGAAGATGCCGGATTTGAAAGGGCTCACTTTCAAAGAAGTGATAAAAAAGCTCAATGGATATGATGTTGACTTAAAAGTCTCGGGTGTGGGTAAAGTGAGCAACACTTCACCAGCGCCAGGTCAAAAAGTATCCAAAAGAATCAACATTCAACTGCGTGAGTAAGTGGTATCTTCATTTTCCAAGTATTAGATAAAATATAAATTGGAATGCACAATTAGAAAAATACACGAGGCAATCAATGTATTAACTGTGCTTCACCATGTTTTGTATCTTTTGCATTCTTAAACTGTTTAAGTGGGGTGTTTGTAATTACCTTATGAAGTCTATAGGTACTGCGCTGGGTTAGGAAATACAGGCATCGCCTTCGTGGTGTTGCTATTTTTGGTTTTCAATTGAATTATAGGCCATGACTTTAAAAGATTTATTCAATTTACATGGTCAAATTGATTGGAGAGAGCAAGAAAAGAATTTTCAACCAACCGCTTTGGTGAGTGATTCTCGTGAGGTCAGCAAAGGCTCTATTTTTGTTGCAGTTCGAGGCACTCAAGTAGACGGACATCAATTTCTAAATTCGGTGGCAACAAAAGAACCTTCAGCTCTCGTTGTTGAATCTTTATCGAATGTTCCAGCAAGTTATAAAGGAGCTGTCTTTCTTGTTTTAGATACAAGAATGATTCTTCCTGTTTTAGCGGAGAGATTTTATCAAGCTCCCGCGACCAACCTTTCTTCTTTGGCTGTGACTGGTACCAATGGAAAAACCAGTGTCACATACATAGTCGAGCACTTACTTAATAAACAACAGCAAGACTGTGGAGTCATCGGCACAATTGACCACCATATTAGACAAAAAAAATGGTCAACCCATTTAACATCGCCAGATCCGATTACTTTTCAAAAAAGACTCCACGATTTTGTTGAAGAAGGAGCAAAATCTTTTATTGTTGAAGCCTCTAGTCATGCTTTAAAGCAAAAAAGAATTCTACAGTCTTTTAATGGAGTTATTTTTACGAATTTAAGTCGAGATCATTTGGATTATCATCCTAATATGGATGACTACTTCTCAAGTAAGGCTCTTCTTTTTGCAGAACCTTTTTTGAAGGAGAACAGCGATAATTTCGCCGTTATCAATAACGATGATGTTTATGGAAAGAAACTCATTGAGCTAACTCAGGGGCGAATAATTTATCGCTACGGCCAGAGTTCGACTGATTTTACCATTAGTGAGATTGTAGAAAGTCTGAGTGGAACTTTGTTTAATTTGAAAGTACCAAATGGAGAGATCCTATCTGTGAAAATTCCTTTGGTGGGAACACACAATGTTTATAATGTTGTTGCGGCACTTGTTACTATTCATGGGTTGGGATTAAGTCTCAAGCAAGCGGTTGAAGATTTGCAAACGTTTTCGGGTATTCCTGGAAGACTGCAATCTGTAATTTCCCAGAAGGGATTGTTTGGCTTTGTTGATTACGCTCATACACCTGACGCTTTGGAAAAAGTTCTATCGAGTTTAAAAAAGTTAAAGGCACCTCAGGCTCGTCTTATTTGTGTTTTTGGTTGTGGTGGTGATCGAGATCAAGGGAAGCGAGTGCTTATGGGAGCTGTCTCTCGCCAATGGAGTGATTTTTCAGTAGTAACCACCGATAATCCAAGAAATGAGGACCCAAAAGAGATTATAACTCAAATTATGGCGGCCTTTGAGGATCAGGGGCCTCCAGCTGAGGACGGAATTCAAAATGTGGTTGTTGAAGACGATCGTGAAAAAGCGATTCAGTTAGCCTGTTACCAGTCAAAACCAGGTGATGTTATTTTAGTGGCCGGAAAAGGGCATGAAAATTATCAAATTGTGGGTAAAGACAAGAGGGACTTTGACGATTATAAGATGTTAGAAAAGTATTTGAGGTAATAACCATGTTTAATTTTGATTTTGTTGTAAACTCTGTCGACGGACAAGCCATTGGATTCAAACCATCTCAATTTAAAGGATATTCCACTGATAATCGTGATTCTCAAATAGAGGGAACACTTTTTATTCCTTTGGTTGGAGATGTTCATGATGCTCATCGTTTTGTAAAACAAGCCTTGGAGAATGGGGCTTCTGGAAGTCTCTATCATACTTGGGATAATAGTTGGGATGAATTTAAAGAGACTAAATCCTTTATTAAAGTTGATGACACGTTAAAAGCTCTACAATCTTTAGCGAGAGAGTGGCGTAAAGAATTAAAGGGTAAGGTTTTAGCTCTTACTGGTAGTAATGGTAAGACCACAACTAAAGACTTTCTTGGACAAATATTAAATGGATTTGGTGCGACCAATGTAAGTCAGGGAAGTTTTAATAATCATTGGGGAGTTCCTTTCACATTATTAAATACGAAGATTGATGATGATTATTGTGTTTTAGAAATGGGAATGAATCATCCAGGAGAATTAACCGAGCTCGTAGGCCTAGCACAACCCGATTATGTTGGAGTTATTAATGTGGGTAATGCTCACATAGGGCACTTTGAAAAAGGCATTGAGGGAGTGGCTCAAGCTAAAGAGGAGATCTACCAAGCCTCCGGACCACTCACTCAAAGAATATTTAATATTGATAATGAATGGACTCGCAAAATGTATCAAAAATACAGTGAGTACCCTTGTTATACCTTTAGTACCAAAAACTTTTCTGCGGATGTTTATTTTCGTTTAAAATCAAAAACTCCAAAAGGTTTTGTTATCGAAGGTCAAATTGGTGGGGTTTTAGGTAGCAGTGAGGTACATTTTTTCGGAGCGCAAAATATAGATAACTTGGCTGCCGCTGTTACTTTTGCTTATATGGCTGGTTGCTCGCCAGAAAAATTATGGCAGAGGCTTTCGTTGTGTCATACGGGTTGGGGGCGGAACCAATGGGTTGAACTTCAGTGCGGAGCGACTCTTTTGTTTGATGGCTATAATGCCAATCCAGATAGTTTTAAAACACTTTTTGAAAATGTGAAGCCCATAATAACCCAGGAAAGTCATGTGGTGGGTGTCTTTGGAGAAATGCTCGAGTTGGGATCTATGACAGAGAAAGAGCATAAGGAACTCGGGCGTCAAGCAGCCGAGCTTGCTCTAGATCATTGTGTGTTTATTGGTCCGTCGGGAGCGTCTTTTAGGGCTGGTTGGGAGAGCGTAAAGGATAGCAAAAATTTAATAATTACAGATACTTATAAACAATCTCTTGATATTGATCTGCTAACTATGGTAGACAAGGATTCACTTATAGTTGTGAAGGGATCAAGAGGTGGAGCCTTGGAGAGGATTGTAGAAAGATTCAATCCTGTAGAGTTTCCATCGAAATAGAATATGCTTTATCAGTGGTTACATCAGTTCTCAGATCAGTATTCGGCACTTAATGTATTTCGTTACATCACAGTTCGAACTTTTATTTCATTTTTTACAGCCTTTTTTGTTTGTTATTTAGTGGGGCCAACCTACATTCGACGACTCAAGATCAAGCAAGGTAAAGCCACCAATGTGCGCGAAGATACACCAGAGCGTCATCAATTAAAGGCTGGTACTCCGACCATGGGAGGAGGCTTGATTCTTCTTTCATTGATGGTTCCCTTTGTGCTTTGGATGGATATGACAAACCCTTTGGTTGTCTCTACGATGGTCATCACTCTTGGATTTTCATTAATTGGATATTTAGATGATCATAATAAAGTTATAAAAAAGAACTCAAAAGGCGTTTCGGGCCGAGTCAGGTTACTGGCTGAATTTTTGATTTCCGGTATTGTCCTCTATTTTTTGATAGCTGGTGGGCATTTGACAACGACAATGACTTTACCTTTCTTTAAGCAGGCCACCTATGATTTTGGACTTGCCTATATTTTGTTTGGCAGCTTGGTGATTGTGGGAACAGCGAATGCCGTGAATCTTACTGATGGTCTTGATGGTTTGGCTATTGGCCCTGTTATCGTTTGTGCAGCGACCTTTAGTATATTTGCTTACGTGGCGGGGCATTTTGAAATTGCTAATTATTTAGGGATCCCATTTATCAGTGGTGCTGGTGAGCTCGCTCCTGTGGCGGCGACCATTGTGGCGGCTGGAATGGGTTTTCTTTGGTTTAATACTTACCCAGCACAAGTTTTTATGGGAGACCTTGGCAGTTTAGCACTAGGTGGTTTCTTAGGAACGATGGCTGTATTAACTAAAAATGAACTTGTTATGATTCTTCTTGGTGGGGTTTTTGTTGTTGAAGCACTCTCTGTTATTACGCAAGTGGCTTCTTTTAAGTTGACTGGAAAAAGAGTATTTAAAATGGCACCGATTCATCATCACTATGAACTCAACGGCCTAGATGAGACAAAAATTATTGTTCGTTTTTGGATCGTGTCTATTTTATTAGCGGTATTAAGTTTAAGTACATTAAAATTGAGGTAAATATGTTTTCAGATCCTTCGGAGTTAAAAGACCGAAAAATTATGGTTGTTGGTTTAGGACGTACAGGTGTGTCGTTGTGTCGATATTTGGCTGAGCATGGAGCAAAAGTAACAGTGACAGATCACAAGTCACGTGCTGAGTTATCAAATGCTTTAGAACAAATGGAAGGTGTGCCGGTAGAGTATGACCTGGGTGGACACACTCCTAAGAAGTTTTTAGAACAAGAGCTTATTGTTCTTAGCCCTGGTGTTTCGCCTTATTTGAAAATCTTTGAATACGCTCGTAATCATAACGTAAAAGTCACGGGAGAGTTTGAGTTCTCTTCATGGTTTGTTAAAGAGCCCGTGATAGCGATTACTGGAACCAATGGCAAAACAACAACAACATTTTTAATCTATAAAATGTTAAAAGAATCAGGAATTGATGTCTGGGTTGGTGGTAACTATGGACAGCCTTTGGTTGACTACCTTCGTACAGAAAATAAAGCCAAAGTATTGGTGCTAGAGGTTTCTAGTTTTCAACTTGAACACTGTGAGAGATTTAATCCGCAAAATATCGTTTTCACCAATTTGGCTGAGGATCATCAAGATCGTTATAAGTCTATGGAAGATTACGTTAATGCGAAGAGAAGAATATTCCTCAATACTAATCAGGCGACAACAAGCATATTAAATGCAGATGATAATGCGGTTATTGAGCTTGCAAGAGATCCCGCTGTTCAAAGAGGAAGAATTTTTTATTTCTCATGTAAAAAGGCTCTCGAACCACAAATTATGAATATTGGTGGTGTTGTGAGTATGAAAAATGATTTGAAAGTTAGAACCGGCCCTGAAATAGAACATTTCGATATGTCTAAGAGTCGTGCTCGCGGTCAGCATATGACGGAAAACTTTATGGCAGCATTGCTGGCATCACGTGAGCATGGAGCTTCTTCTGAAGCCATACAAAAAGTGATTAACGAGTTTAAAGGTATCCCTCATCGACTTGAATATATTCGACGTGTAGGTGGGGTTGAATTTTATAATGACTCAAAAGCCACTAACGTTCATGCTGTTAAAAAAGCTTTAGATTCCTTTGGAGAAAACGTTATTCTTGTAATGGGTGGTAAAGATACAGGTCTTAATTATGAGCCTATCTTTGACCATGTTAAGAGAAAGGTAAAGTCTCTGATCCTATTTGGTGAAGCGAAAGAGCGTATTAATCGTGATATCGGTGATGCTGCAGAAACTTTTCTTATAGGAACTTTTGAAGAGGCGATATTGATAGCCTATCAAAAATCAAGAATTGGAGATATCGTTCTTATGTCTCCTGGATGTTCAAGTTTTGATATTTTTGATAGTTATATTGAGCGTGGAAACTACTTCAAAGAAATTGTTAAAAACTTCTCATAACGTAAAAGGTCTTAAGAAGTTAAAGATGACTTATTAAGACCACTTTCTTAAGTCACCCTCTAAAGGGAAACCTTTTTAATGATCATTAAATCAATCATGAGTTAAAGAGCTATTTATTTTCAATCTCTATTTTTGAAATTAAGTCAAAGAAGCATTTGAGTTTTAGAGTGCTTCTTTTTTTCTGAGTTGGAACTATCAGTTTTTGTTTTAAAGAGTTTATATATACTTATTCTAATGGATTTTTTTTGCCAGCTTCGACCTTATCTGAAGGGGTCTTGTTTAAATCCTCTTCATCCACATATTCAAAAGAGAAATTTAGTTGTAAAGTTTCTTTTTCTTCAGGTCGGTAAAGCGAGACCCTTGTCTAGGAGGGATCTTGCACAGGGAGGCATGAGAGGGGAAAATAAGGCTATGAAATCACAAGCGAAAAATGTCTTTCTCACTCTCTTTGTTCTTATTACTTTTGGCCTGATTCAAGTTTACTCTTCCAGCTATATTTTTGCTGTTGATAAATACGGGGATGGACTTCTATTTTTTAAAAAGCAAATTATATTCGTTCTACTTGGTTTTGCTATTATCGCTATGATAGTCAAAATTCCTCAACACTGGCTCATACGTTTTGGTTGGGTTCCTTGGGCAATTGCTGTTATGGGCTTAATATTAACATTTATACCTGGAGTGGGAGTTCGAGTGGGAGGAGCCCAAAGATGGATACCCTTATTTATGGGGTTTCGGTTTGAACCTTGTGAATTAATGAAAGTATCCCTTCCTTTATTATGTGCCTATTTCCTTTCAAGCCCAGAAGATCAGTGGGGAAAATGGACTTGGCACCTGCGGGCAGCCTTTGTGTTATTACCTATAGGTGCCTTATTACTGCAACCTGATTTTGGTTCTTTTACTATTTGTATCATGGTTCTTTCCACAATACTTTTTGTGTGTGGTTTACCTTGGAAATATATACTGAGTGCGATTGTGGTTTTGATTCCCTCTTTTTATTTTTTAGTGATGAATGTACCCTATCGAAGAGCGCGGGTTCTTGCCTTTTTAGATCCCTTCAAAAATGCTGAGTCTAGTGGTTTTCAGCTTATTCAAAGTATGATTAGTTTTCAATCAGGTGGTGTTGATGGAGTTGGTCTTGGCAATGGTCAAGGTAAGCTGTTTTTTTTGCCAGCAGCGCACACTGACTTCACTTTGGCTGTTTTAGGAGAAGAGTTAGGCTTTATTGGTTTTGTTTTATTACTTTCAGCCTATGGTTATCTTATTTGGAAAGCCTTTCAGCTTGCCTTTTCACTCAAAACGCAAGAGAAGCAGGTTCTCGCATTGGGACTGGCTGTAACATTTGCTTATTCTATATTTGTTAATGTTGGAGTGACTTTAGGTTTGTTGCCAACCAAGGGTCTTACTCTTCCATTTTTAAGTTATGGAGGCAGCTCACTTTTAATTAATTGCTTTCTTTTTGCAATACTTCTCAATTTGTTTTTAAATTTTCAGACTCCTCAAAAATACAAAAGAGGTTTGAGGAACTAAAAATTATAAGTCCTTACAGTTTACTATAGGTTTTGTGAGCCAAGGCTGTGACTTTTGGTAAAAATACTTAACTTGATAAAGTGTTTTTCTGTTTTTGCAATAAATTTGTAAATATTGTGTTTTGAGTAGGCTCTTGTCATCTATGCAATTTCCAAGCTGTTTGGGGTTAGATGAGTAAAAAGATAAAAAGGTATAGTAAAACTGGTCGTTACTTTGAGTTACTGGGGATGGAAGGTTTTCTTTTTGACAAGCGATAGGGAGGCTAATCTCTCCTCTATAGGGATCAAATGTAGGTTGAAGTAATGATGTTACAAAATTATTTTGATTTTTAATAATTTTGATCGCTCTTTTAAAATGCAATTCTTCATTCTTTTTTATGAAGATGTTTTTATTTTCATATTTTTTGTTTGAACTTGTGCATGACATTGCACCTATGAGCAGCAGAGAGACGTGAGTACTCCTCGCTGCGATAACAATGAGCCTTCTTAGGTTAAAAAGAATAGTCTTTCTTATTTTCACAAATAGACACCACGTAAATAGGTTTTTTTAAGTTGGGAACAGTATGGAAAGCTTTTAAGGATATTTGATTGGCTAATGTACAGTTTTGATCTTGGTTTGGCAAAACAACAGAAAATTGTTTTCCGTCTTCTGAAATAAGTGCGCTTCCTAGGCCACTTCTGATGGTTTCTACAATTAAGATAGGTCTAATTTCATCTAAGGTTCCTTCAAATAGGTTTTTTGTAAGTGAACCAGAAATTGTTCTTATTTTTCCCGAGTAGCCGGATAAATTTTTTCTTAAGTCAGGGGGGAGCGTTGATATTTCTTTTTCGATAAACTTGAGGCGTTTTAGCCATTTCATTTCCTGGGGCCTTTGTTTTGGTGAAAATCCGATAAAGGCCATAGGAGAAGAAAAAACTTGTCCTCGATCTTTAACAAGGGCGTGGCATGCGGCACAAGCCATGGACTTTGCAACTGGATCTCCGGGAGTACGTTTTCCATTTAGATCAAATAAAGCATAGCCCCAGCCACCAGTTCTTTTGTGTTTATTCTGATCTCGAACCATAAACTGAATACGTCGCCCCCCAGAGGGAACAACGGAACTTGGGAAGGCATCATCTACCTGTGTGCGAATACTAATTTTAGCAAACACAGAGCCTTGTGGATAATTTGTACTATTTGAATTTAAATGTTTCCATGCAATATCGTTAGCATATGTGAATCGCATTTCACCGGTGTCTTTCCTGTAACGAACAGTTACAAATTTCCATTCGGTTGAAAAGTTTGGAAAATCTTTAAGTTTATATCCATTCATCGTATAGCTATGATCAGCTAAAACATAAGAATAAGAATAGGAATGAATGATAAAAAGGATTAAAAGCATTCTCATTGCCTGAGTTTAGCAACTAGGTTAGTCTAGATGCAAGTTCTTGATCTCGGGGGAAATCATTAATAAGTCAGCTCATCATTTGACTCTGAGTACAGTTTTTAAAAGTATTTTCTTATTATTCTTAATAATATTGTACTCCTGTCTCACTTACGCCAAAAATGCCAATAAACTACCTCATAATGTTATTGAGTGTTCAATTTTTAATAACTCTGGTGAACTTTTATGGGATCTTAATAATGCATGGTGTGCTTTTTTCTCTGATGGTAGCTTGGTGGCCGCAAGTCGAAATGAAGTAAGATATTTGAATAAAAATATGTCAGTTGAATGGACCAAGAAAACTCCCATCCATCATCAATTAAATCTGAGTGAAAATAAGTCTGAGATTCTGGTGATGACCACTGAATATCATAGGTTTCGCAATAAAATGGTCGCATTTGATCGTTTGGAAGTTTTAGACCGACAGGGAAAATTAATTAAGTATTTTAGCTTTTATGAAAACAGAAGTGCTTTGTTGGATTTGGTTAAAGCCCAAAAAGATGTTCCTTTGTGGGCTGTAGATGAAAAACGGAGGAGAAGAAAGGATGTCGCTTGGGAATTTTCACATGCTAATTCCTTTTATGAAATGGGACCTAACAAAGCATCGATAAAGAATAAAGTTTTTAATGCCGGAAATTATCTTGTTAATTCTAATTTATTAAATCTAATTTTAGTTTTAGATAAAGATCTTAAAAAGATTTTGTGGTCGGTAGAGCATAGTCAACCTGTCGGTGGGGAAAATAATTTGCATGATGTGCAAATGCAAACTAATGGAAAGTTTTTAGTTTATGCTAACCGAGGGACGGTTAAAAAATATTCCACTATAGATGAAATCGATCCTTTAACATTGGAACAAAAAGTTATTTATAAAGAGAACCCTCCAGAGCGTTTTTTTGCAACTGTGTGTGGTGGGGTACAAAGAATTAATACCAACCAATTGTTAATTAGCGATGTAACTAATGGACCCTGGTCTTATCTTATTGATTTAAGTCAAAAAGGTAAGAAAGTATGGTCATTTCAATATAAGTTTAAGCAAAAAGCTAAGAATGGTACGATCCAACAAATTAAACGTTATGATTTAAGTGAGTTCCTAAAGCATCACGATCACTGATTAAAGAGGAAGTTTTGATTGATAAAAAAACTAAAGTTGTGTGTTTGTGTTTATTTTTAATACACTTAATAATAGCTCATGTGGTTTTACCTCAACTGCATAAAACCGATATTTACCCTTTCTATGACTGGAACTTATTTTCATTTAGTCCTCAGCAGCAAGAAAAGGTCTTTTTAAAAATCTTGGAGATTGATGGCAATAAATTGGATAGATCAATTTATATTTTTCGCAATCGAAAAATATTTCCAGGCTCAAATTATTTTTTAGTTCCTCATCAGATTAATAGATTGGGGTGGCACTTACTGAAAAATGACGGGAATAAAGAGAAAACAAAATTATATAAAAAATCTGTAGAAAGAAATCTTTTTTATGCCAATAAAAGTGTAGTCTATGAGATTGGCACGTCATCAGTAAATATAAGAAAGCTGCTTAAGCCAAATTATGAAATTCACTTTAGAAGTCTTGCTCGTTTCAAATATAAAGAGAGACCTGCGCAATGATGTTTATGGGAAGCTATTTTAAAACTAATAGAAGTGTGGATATATTAAAAGTATTATTTGGGAGTCAAATAGATCGTATTCGTCTTTTTTTAGAGAAAACAGTAAGGTTAAGAACTGTATTAGTAATGCATGGGTTTTATCTTTTGGTTTTGTTTTTACTATTTGATCGTTTTAATAATTACCTTTTCAAAGAGAGTACTAAAGTTAGTCCCGTTGAATTTGTCTATATACTATCATGGTTTCCAGTTGAACAATTTCATTTTTTCACTATGTCGATCGCTGTTGTGGGATTTATTAGTTTATTTGTATGTATTTTTTTTCCACGTAATACATTGTTTAGTTTTTTGTCTTTTTTATCTATTTTATTCTGTATTGCCATTGAAAGTTCCTATGGAAAAGTTATACATGGTTACTATGGAGTGCTTTTTTCATCTATTGTTTTTGTCTTCTTGTCGAAAAGGAAGGATAGAGACATACAAATTATTTTCTGTGCACAGTTTAGTTCGGTTCTTTGCTATACTTTAGCAGGCTTATGGAAAGTGCGTTTAATTCCATCAACATTTAATGATTATGGGGTTTGGGGCCTTTTACATGCTCTTGGAAACACGATTGCTTATGAGCATGTTACTTATGGTTACGAATTGAGTTCTCTTTCTCAATTTTTTTTAAACCATGACATAATCACTGGTAGTTTATTTTTTTCTTTGATCGGCTTGCAATGTATGGCTGTCATTTTAGTATTTTACACGCGTTTTCACTTCATCTTGGGACTGTTCCTTATTCTTTTTCATGTATTAAGCGAATTAATAGTACATATTCCATTTCGAGCGCAGCTCTACTTAATAGTGTTGTTTTTTTGTTTCTCACCCTTTATTCAAATGGGAAAGAGAAAAGTACTTTAAGTTTGATATAAGGTTATTGTGAACATTCTTTCACATTTTATTTAAGTGTTAAATTAAGATACCTTTTTATATCTAAATAATATCGTTTGGTTAAGCTCCTGCCTTCGTTGACTGTCTCCTAGCAGTACTGTTCTTAAAGCTTCCTCCTTGTACCACTCTACGAACTTAACTAAAGGGGTATTAAAAAAATCCTAAACTGAACGGTATTATTTATAGAGTGTTTATTAATTGTTCAGTCATGAAATATTTCTAAGTTCTTAAAATTACTTTTGTCTTGTTGTAATTAACTGTCATAACAACCTTATTAAAAGGTGGTTATGATGTATTTCTTTACGCAAAGAACTTTCGGTGTCCTTTTGTTTTCTTATTTATTCTTGATTATCAATGTCGAGGCTCAATCCTCTGGTGATGTAAGTTTTGATCGTGGACATCCCAATGTTAATGAGAGAGTTGAAGGTTTTGCTAATGAGCTTGCGAGTGCCCTTTTTGTTGGATTCCAAAGTACGGAAGTTGAGTTTCAAAGAAGTGGTAGTGGTGAAATTGTCAATAACATGAGAAGGGGAGAGTTACAGGGAACTTTCCGTGGTGTTTTGGCGTCCAATAATCAAACTTCTGAAATATTTTCTAACTTTTCTGTGCAAATGGGTGTCGAGCAACAGAGAGGACGCGAGTATGAAATTCTTGTGAGGACTCAAGGGGAAATTAGTAATTCATCTTTATTTATAGCTTACTACCTCAATGATTTGTCAGTGAAGTGTGAAAGCACAAGAGTGCGAGATTGGTCTTTTTATCAGAGGCAATTGTGTCCTGTGGTGCAATCTGGTGATCTGAATTCCACCACGAATGTTTTAGAGAAAGCCAACCTGATTGCAAGAACCTTGAAATTGGGACTTTTACGGGAAGTTGAGGACTCAACCGACCGGCAGCTGGTCTCCATAAAGGATGAATTTCTCAATTATTTAGATCAAAATATCCAAATTGAACTTAGATCCGATGAGCTACATATTAATGTTGGATTAAGTGAATTGGCTTCACTTTTTCGGGGAAGTGCCGGTACGTATTTAAATGATAGGAACTTAATTGATTATTCCTATGATCGTATTGAAATTAGGGTGACCTCATCAAGTATTCAATTCGATTATCAAATGACAAAGTTCCATGTTATCTCGGCGTTCAATACTGCTATGCTTGGTTTAGCCCAAATGCAAGACACTCTTGAGGACCCACAAGCTGGACAATCGGTAGGAGAAAGACTTCGAGAGGGCCAAGGATTAAAAACGGCTCTAAGTCGAAGTGCTCATTGGAGTGATCTTATCTCTACTATGGGAGTTACAGGTATGGATCGTATTTTTGGACCTGGTGATGATGAATCCAATAACGGTGGTTCCGCTTCCGACCTAGAAGAATTGGGACTGGACTAATCTATATGGAGAATTTCTTTGTACTCATCGTATCGGCTTTAGTGTCTCTCCATCAATATTTACCTGAGGAGGGAGCTGAGTCTCATAAATATTTTACAAATGTACAAGAGATGGAGTCGATTGATTTGTTGCCAGCAGCGAATCAGTCCTGCTTATTCCTTTATGAGCTTTCAAAAAATGCTGGGATTGATTCTTTTGGTAGTAATGGGGCTTTGGGTTTAGCGGCTGGCGCTTTATTAGATCAGGGGGGTGGTTTTACAGCGGCATTGTCATTGGTGGAATCTGATTTTATTGCTGAGAAGTTGGAAAGCCATGAAATTAACCCTATTGAGTTTAGAGACTTTCTTGCACAACTGTGTGCGCAGCCTTTTAATCCTTATGCCTTTTCTCAAGATTTTCAGAGTAAAGTGCAGTCCTTTCTAGATGAAGAAGTGAATGTATTGAGCGATGCTGACTTGAACTCTCTTGGGCATTTTCAAACATTTGGTGGGATTGAAGTTTTCGATGAGAGTGATCAAAGTATTGGTTTTAGTGGAGTTAGAAATAGAAGATGGACTCCTTACCATGATTTAAGTCATGGTCTCATTTTAAGTTTATTAGCCGCAGAAGATGAACAGTTTTTTAGCCACTCAGGGGTTAACACTCTATCGGTTGCTCGCATAATTAAGGAAGCTTTATCAAGTGAAGACGCCAGTGGTGGTTCGACTGTGACTATGCAGCTTCTGAAGAACCTTTATTTTGATCATTGGGAGCCATCGACTGTTGAAGCATTTAATCAAGGTCGTTTAGAGGATATACTTAGAAAAGTCAGGGAATGGTACTGGGCAAAGCCATTTGAAAAACATTTTTCGAGAGAAGATAATCGTTCGGCGCAGAAAGAAAAGGTTTTAGAGCTCTACTTTAATATTGTTAATTTTGGCTTGGGTATACAGGGTATTCATCAAGCCTCTCATTTCTATTTTGCTAAACAACCTTCTTCTTTATCTGTATCAGAGTCCGCATTTTTAGTGAGTCTATTAAAGCGTCCTAGCTTTTATTCAGAGCCTCGTAATTATGTTGAGTGGACCAAACCAAGGCGAGATGACTATATAATTAATAGAATAGTAAAAGTTTGTGAGGAGTTTAGAAGTCAACACTCTCCCATTGGGGCGTTACAAGTTTTAGATCTATGTAAAAGCACTCAGATGGATAATGTGACCGAAGAGCAGTTAAATGAAATTATGAGCGAACCACTTCCCTTGTGGAAGCCTTTTGATTTTACAGATATTATAGAGACCAGTCTCGATAATGTTGATGAAGAAGGTGTTGTTGAGGAAGAGAGTAGTGATAGTTTAGATATTGTAGAGGCTGAAGAAAGCCTTGAGGAAGAAACTCCCATCGCAGTTCAATTTTCTACTGAGAATTCATTGGAAGATCAAGAGGAGAACCAATCAGCTGAAGCCCATATTCCATTTTTGAGAAAAGCGAGAACTGTTGTTAATAACTTGGTTTCTGAAAATCCAGGATTTTATAGAGAGTTAAAAGTTAAAACAACAATGAAGCCTGAATTGCAGAGTATAATATATGATGTAGTTAGAAATAAATTAGATCAATATGATGCGGCACGATCGAGCCGAAGCTTTATAGATGCGGCACTTGATGATCGAGGCGTGAGAGCCGAACTTAGAAAGGAAGATCTTGGTTTCCGATTTATATACAATATAGAGAGGTTTACTGGAAGCCAATGGTCTGAGAATAAACGTTTGCTTTATAGTGTGACATTAAGTTCTAGAGGTAGAAAGAAGCTAACTTTAACAAATTCTGAAATCGATACAGCTCTTTCATCTTTGAACTACTCTGATGTGCAATTGGTTAGAAGAGAGGTTTTAAGAGCACTTACTGAAAATTCAAATGAAGTCGGTCAGGTGAATTTTATAGAAATAGGGCCTACAAATTTCCGAATTCTTTCTCCGCAAGAGTTGAGAGTGGAAATGAGTTTTGAATCTGAAGCTTTGCAAGAGGAATTTGATAATTATTATTCAGCAGATGTTGTCAGTCGATCCTTATTGAGAAATTCTTTGTTGCGTTTAGATCGTTACAAACAAAGGAAGACGCTGGAGCCACTGGTTAGGACTGAGAACGGGCGTATTCTTAATTTAGAATTAGAAAATGCTCATTTAAGTTCATCTGATCGTAATAGAGCCGCAAGTATCTCATCAGGGCAAACGACTTTTTTCTGGGGACGAAAGAGGTCCACAGAAACTGGCGAAATATCATATCGTTTAGAATCCCCGAAACTACAAGCAGCTGTACTGGTTGTTGATAGTCGTTCAGGTAAGGTTTTATCAAATTTTGCTGGATATGAGGCTGAGACCTCATTTTTTGATCGAAGTCTTGATATGAAACGCCAATATGGTTCTGCTCTTAAACCGTGGATTTATCACTTGGCTTTGGATAACGGACTCACTCTTTCAACACCATTGAATAATAGTTATGTCGAATTTCCTTATGCTGATGGAAGACGTACTTATCGACCAAGAAATTTTTCAAGTGGGACGACTCCTTATGTTTCTCTTATGAACGGAATGATTTACTCTTATAACATCGCAACATTTAGTTTGCTAAAAACAAATGGTTGGGATGGTGAGCCGTCTTGGTATGACCGATTTCAACAATTGCGAACTCATTTAGAAGAAGTTGGGATTTATGATCAAACCGAGAACCAGATTCCTATTGTTTTAGGTGCGCAAGTTTCTACGCTTCAGAGATTAGTTGATAGTTATACTTATTTTTCAAATGGTGAAAATATCAAGAAAAGTTACATGATAGAGAAGGTGGAAGATTATTTTGGCAATACACTTATGGAAAAAGAGCCAGAGACCATAAATGTACATAGCCGACGGTTCTCCACTTTAAGTAATTTACAGCAAATGTTAGCTGGTGTGACCAATCGAGGAACGGCTGCGCGTTTAAGAAACTTTACTCGAAGCTTGAATGGCGGAGTTTATCAAAGAGAATGCTTTAATGGATTAGCTGGGTCTGATGCGCAATCTTGTTTTGGAGGAAAAACGGGAACGTCCAATGATGGTCGCGACACTTGGTTTATTGGTTTTTCTAAGAATTTTGTGATTGGAGTTTGGGTTGGTTATGACGATTTTCGATCCATTCCAGGAGGGGCGACAGGTGGTCAACTGGCACTTCCTATTTTCATGGATATTGTTGAAGAAGGATTAAATCATCTACCGGAAATTGAGTCCTTTTTATCGAACAGCCCAAACCCACAATTCAATAATCAATTTCAAAATAATAACTTCAATAATGAAGGAGGATTGTTTCCTGGGCCAACAATAAATATTTTTTCTCGCTGCCAGTGCGAACGTGTTGCTAATCAACAAGGATTTCTCGTCGGCTATAGAATTATCTCTCCCAGCCAGCCTGAGTTTAGAAGTGAGATGTACGATTTTCTTGGTGAATGTCTGCAAGCAAAAGCAGGATTAACTAATAGAGGGGTATTGCAATGCCAATAAAAAAAATATTAATACTCGCTCTCTTACTTATTACACAAAAAGCTCTGGCTCGAGTAAGTTCGGATATTTCGTCATGTACGATGAATCTACCTCTTAATATAGAGTTGGCTTCTGAACAAGAAAACGCTGAGAACTCAATTTCTGCACAAGTAACATTGAGTTTTCTTAATACTTCATTTCCTATACCGTTAATAAAATTAGAAACAGACACAATCATTAATGAGTCTCATATCATTGAAATTCAATGGCCAAGTGTTGAATTGGCTAATTCAAGAAATCAGAGTTTTTTTGATCAAAACTATGAAAATATTGTGAGAGAAAACTTATCATCTCCTTTTACACTTTATGCTGAAAGCTCCTTAGAATTCGGTGGGGGGTTCTGGGGTTTCTCTAGAGTTCAGACTTTTGTATCACTTCTTCATTCTCAGAGGGATTTTAGAATTATAGTCAAGAGTCGTACTGGGCATGTCTTAGGTGAGTCACAAGTTTCTTTAAGTGGTAGTGATATAGCCTTTAGAACGATGGCTCAATCTTGCTTTCCGACAAGGACAAGTGCTTATCTACAAGGAGTGAATAGAGTTCAAGGGGTGGGAGCTTCTTGGGAAAACTCCTATGGGATTATTGATTTTAGTCAAATAAAGAGTCTGTCTTATCCTTTATATATAGAAAATTTTGAACTTATTGGTGATCCAGAACAACAGTCGATAAGGCTCTCAGAGTCTTTAAATTTGTTATCCTCTTACCTAGACATTTATAATGAGTATTCACTTTTGGAAGGAAGTAACGAGACCCAACAATTACTTCAAGCCATAGATCCACTCTTACGTAATTTTCAGTTTTATCATTTAGCGATCACAAACTTTGATAATCCAGAAATCGGTGAACAGCATTTGAATGCTCAACTAGGCTCACTGAATGGGCGTTTGCAATGGCTCAATTCTATTCTTCAAAAACTGGAAGAGAGTCAAGGGGGAGTAGAAAATGAGTTATCAATCAATGAGAGGGAGTTTGATGATTTAAGTGTTCAATTAGCACTTATCGGAGTGAACTTAACTACAACGAGGGCGCGTTTACAGGATATTGAAAATAAAATAGCTGCTATTGATGAGTTGTCTGCCCATCCTATTCTTGGTTCTTTAATATCAGAATTAGATTTATCAGCAGCTTCTCCACAATTAAATCATGATAACTTTGTTGAATTGATGAGTCATGTGGAGACCATAGAAAATAATCGTTCTCTATTTCAACAGAGTGAGAATAGCCTTTATTTAATCGCTCTCATTAAAGGTCAGTTAGATAGACTTGAAGTTGCTAATCAAGAAATATTAGAAAAAAGAGAGTCTATACTGAATTATAGAAGGCAAATAGTAAATCAAGAGCGTCAGTTACAAAATGAGTTGGACTTAATAGCCTTACTATTTGACCAATACTATGGGCTGTCAGATGCTAGGCTTCGCGAATTACTTACAACTAATATTCAAAGTGGTAATGCTGAAAGTATTCTAAGCTCTACGGACCTATTAAATGATGTAAGAAGTTCTTATCAGTCTTTTGATAGCCACTTAATTGAAGTGGCTGAATCATTAGAGCGATCAGACTTGATTCCGAAGATAGTCTGCAATACAGACTCTTTTAAGAGAGATTATCATGGTCATTGTTTGGATATTAGAGATATTCAAAATCAAAGTCGTATCATTTATTTTTTTGAAAACCTTCCATCAGATCAGTTAATTGAACTAGGGGAACTGTTTGGTAAAGGGAATCAAAGATTCAATGATCAAAATTTTATGGAAGAGATCTTATTAGATTGGACGGTCCTGTGGAGTGTCGTGCCTGTGGAGGAATTGACGGCGAAATGGGAAGAAGTTCTTTTTGCAAGATGGAAGTATTTTAAAAGTCGAGATCTCAGCTTTAACGATGTGACATTACCTCGTTTGTTAGGTGTTCTCGATGAAATCACCACCGAAATCACCACACGACAAGCAAGGGTTTCAGAAATTAGAGCTGAAATCTCTATGATTCAAGGGCAATACTCTACAGGCTTAATAGACTTTAGAGAAAGTGAGCGTTTGTTTTTAGGTTTTGTTAGTAACATTAGTAGCTATATTCGTACATACCTTGAACTTAATCCTGAGTCTGTCCATTCTCAACAACTCAACTGTTTTATTATCCAGCAACAACCTCTTAATTGTCTTAATTTAACGAACAGTCTCGCATTAGAGGTAACGGAACAACTAAATCAACTCGACTCTGACTTTGAGGAATTAATGACTGGTTTTGAAACATCTGTGACTTCAGAAATACTGTTCTTACAAACTCAACAAAATAGTCATCGCGAAGAAGAGTCAAGAATACAAACGGCTTATGACGAGTTTATTGCAACTCACGACTTAGAAGAAAAAGAAAATATTATCCAAGGGTTGAGAGCGCACCGTGATTTGTTAGTTCGTCGTATTCACGCTGTTACTCAGTTGCATGCGAGTTTATCGAATCGTTCTTCTAATTTGGACAGTGAACTTTATCATAAAAGAAGAAGGCACTTCCAGCATTTAGAACGTAGGGCTGAGGTGGTTGAGAGTCTTCGACCTTACTTGGCTCAAATGGAGAGCTACTGTGTGGCAACGCAAAGTCTAATAGACAGTTGGTCTGTGCTTCAGCAGCAATCGAGAAGTGGGCTCGAATTACAGCTTGCTAATCCTCCTTGGTTAGAGAACCTTAATGGACGTTGCCAGTTGAATCTGACAGCATTAACTCAATTAATGCAGTAGCATTTTCATACAAAAAACAGAGCCGCCGGACTTAATAAACTCTGATGTATTAACCTCATGAATAGTATATCCATGCTCCCTTAGAAGTTTGTTGGTTCTGTTTGCCCCTTGTTGGATAACAACATCTTTTCCATTAGGGCAGCATAAGTTACAGGCTAACTGATTAATCGCCTCTTCCAAGGGGATTTCGAGTACCGTTTTAAAATGTTGAGAAATTGTTTTTAAACCTTCATCAGTGAAAGCTTCTTTTACAATAGCGACTGTCTGGTTGCCTAAGGGAGAAAAACAGGTATCGAGATGGTAGAATTTCTCATCAAGCAATTCAAATTTTATTATTTCTTGATCAATTAAAGTTTCTAATTTTGGGTATGTATCAATGGAGGTGCGAAGTCCATAGCCACCAAAAATTTTACCGCTTGAATAATCCCAGATAACATCACCCATGCCTTCCAGAGGACGGTCACCTAATTTATGGGTTGGTATATTTTCGTTCTCAGCCCAAGTTTTGAAATAAGGAACTTCCGGCTTACGTTGTTCGGAATGCATTTCACTAAGTACAATATTAAGCTGACCCTCTTTTAAAAAAGGAAAACACTGGTTTGCGCAAAAAACCATATCAGGTAAACCTTCCTCACCGTTGATTGTTAAAATCTCAAGTCCAAGGTTTTCAAATGTTTTTTTTAAAGCACTCCA
>CAXREJ010000037.1:0-40957 GCA_964229765.1 Bdellovibrionales bacterium
GAGAATGGGCTATGGCTACAGCAACCCCATATCTTTTTGTCGAAAGATCCTCCAAAGATGTGGTTTTCTTAACCATCTATCTATAAATACTGATGAATTCTTTTTCAGAGTGCCAAACCCCGTTTAAATACGGAGAGGGTTAGAAAAGTAACAAAAAATGTCTCTAGTGACTAAAATGGGTCCGATCTCTCCGTTCAAATATAAACAATGAGGAGATGAGGGGGATAGAGATTGGCCTCGATTTTGTATAAATAGATATAGAATGATGATCTTAAAGTGCTTTTGTATTTTGATTTTAGCTCTCAACTCCATGGTTGCTATGGCGACACCAGAGTCATTGGAGAGTTCTAATGAGATAACAGAAGCTGGAGCGAGTAAAGAAACAATCATTTTCAATAATTTATTGGGTTTTCAAGAGTGGAAAGCGAAAAGAGTTCTAGAGGCTAGAAACAACTTAGATAAGTTTAAGGCTCCGCCAAAAGCTTCTGAAGAAAGAGTTTCAGCTGAAGATGATTCAATAAGTGTGGAAAAGCCTGTTGAAAAACCAGAGTCTTCCTCTTTAAGCTCAGGAGAGCCGGACATCGCCTTAAATAGAAAAGCTGAGGAATTAAGACAACTTGAGTTCAATTTAGAGATTGCACAAGGCCTGACCATTCATGATTACTTTGCCTTGTACTTAAAAGATAAGTCTAAAAAACAAGTGGAGCAGGTTATAGACAAGCTGACGGCTGATGAACTGTCAGAATTGCTACTTGCTTATAGAACCAGTCTTTATGGTTTGCCACTTGTGGAAAGTAAAAAAGAGAATCTTAAGTAATTTCAACAATATATAGATATTCCCTTTGAATCCCTTATTTAATTTAAAAAATATCCATATCTTACCTTGACAGTTTGAGCCACAGGTTCATATTGGGTCCATCGAAGACCAAAAGTCTAATATATGTAAGGAGGAATACAATGACTGATGTTAATATCCGTCCCCTTCATGATCGCATTTTAGTTCGTCGCATGAAGGAAGAAGAAAAAACGGCTGGTGGAATCATCATCCCTGATACTGCAAAAGAAAAACCTCAACGTGGGGAAGTGGTTGCCACTGGAAATGGACGTGTAACGGATGATGGAAAAACTCGTCCTATGGAAGTTAAAAAAGGTGATCAGGTCTTATTTAGCAAATATGCAGGAACGGATCTTAAATTGGGAACCGAAGAATATCTTATGATTACTGAGACCGATGTCTTAGGAATTTTTAATTAAGGAGCAAATGAAATGAGTAAAGAATTAAGATTTAGCGAAGATGCAAGAACAGCTATCCTAAAAGGTGTAAACACTCTTGCTAATGCTGTTAAAGTGACTTTAGGTCCTAAAGGTAGAAACGTAGTTATTGAAAAATCATTCGGTTCCCCTCTTATCACTAAAGATGGTGTGACTGTTGCCAAAGAAATTGATCTTGATAACAAGTTTGAAAATATGGGCGCTCAAATGGTTAAAGAAGTGGCTTCTAAAACCAATGACGATGCTGGTGATGGGACAACAACTGCTACAGTATTAGCTCAGGCTTTGTATAAAGAGGGAGCAAAAATCGTATCAGCCGGTCACAATCCAACAGCTGTAAAGCGTGGTATTGATAAAGCTGTTAAAATTGTTACCGATGAGCTTAAAAGCTTAGGTAAGCCGATTAACAACGATGAAGAAATTGCCCAAGTTGGAGCGATCTCTGCTAACAACGATAAAGAAGTTGGTGAGATGATTTCTCAAGCTATGAGTAAAGTCGGACGTGAAGGCGTTATCACTATTGAGGAAAGTAAAACAGCTCAAACTGAACTTGAAGTTGTTGAAGGTATGCAATTTGATCGTGGTTACCTTTCTCCTTACTTTGTAACAAATGCTGAAAGAATGGAAACTGTTCTAGAGAACGCTGCTATTCTTATTTTTGATAAAAAAATTAGCCAGCTTAAAGATGTTGTTGGAATTCTTGAGTCTGTTGCTAAGTCTGGAAGTCCGCTACTAATCATTGCGGAAGATGTTGAAGGTGAAGCGCTTGCAGCTCTTGTTGTTAATAAATTGCAAGGTGCCTTAAAAGTGGCTGCTGTTAAAGCTCCTGGATTTGGAGATCGTCGTAAAGCAATGCTTGAAGATATTGCTATCCTTACAGGTGGTAATGTGATCTCTGAAGAACTTGGTCGTCGTCTAGAGCAGGCTACAGTAGAAGACCTTGGAACAGCGAAAAGAATTGTTATTGATAAAGATAACACAACTATCATTGATGGTGCTGGCGATAAACAAGATATCGATGCGCGTGTGTCTACAATTCGTACTCAAGCTGACGAAACAACAAGTGAGTATGACAAAGAAAAACTCAAAGAAAGACTTGCTAAGCTTTCTGGTGGTGTTGCTGTTATTCACGTTGGGGCCCCTTCTGAAGTAGAAATGAAGGAAAAGAAAGCTCGCGTTGAGGATGCATTGAATGCGACTCGTGCTGCCGTTGAAGAAGGTATTACTGCTGGTGGTGGAACAGCTCTTTTAAGAGGTGCTGCTAAAATTAATAAAGACACTTTTGCTGAAGATGAGCAAGCTGGTGCTATGATTGTAAAAAGAGCTTGTGAAGCTCCTATCCGTCAGATCGCTACAAATGCTGGCCTTGATGGAGCGATCGTTGTTGATCGAGTATTAAGTAATACTTCTGCTACTTATGGATTCAATGCTTACAAAGAAGAGTATGAAGATCTTGTAAAAGCGGGTGTTATTGATCCTGTTAAAGTGGTTCGTTGTGCTATTGAAAATGCAGCTTCTGTTGCTTCTTTAATGCTAACAACTGAAACTATGATTGCTGAGGCTCCAAAAGACGAGTCTGCTCCTGCTCCAGGTGGCATGGGCGGAATGGGTGGAATGGGCGGAATGCCAGGGATGATGTAATCCTTTAATCCCACTGCAATTACAAAGGCACCTTCGGGTGCCTTTTTTTTAATTATCTTTTATTAATATTATTGGTTAATAAATATTTGCTTTCATTTTAAAAGAGATAGTCGATTCCAGTGCTAAGCATTGTAAAGCGATGACTCAAATTATTTGCTGGCACAGTACGACCACCTTGACCGGAATAGCTCGTCGATAATAATAAAAACTCCAATCCAATTTTCCAACGAAGTCTTTGGCTAATCTTATTTTCAGCATAAAACATAAAGTCATTAATTGTATTATCAGAACTTCCGCCCGAAGAAAAAGGCGTCTCAGTGAGGCTAGGAAACATATGAAAATAAGCTTTTCCACCAATAGCCCAAGTTCTGGTATTGTTAATAGGAACATAACCCCCAATTCCAATAGGCATACTACGATACTGTAGTGTGGTAAAACCAGAATTTGAAGTGGTGTCGACAAACATTCTGTAACTATTAAAACCAATATCAAGTGTGAGCTTTGGTCCGAAAAACTCATCTCTTAAAATAAAATTATATCCTACAGACAGACGGTACTGAGTTAATGAATTAGAAATCTCTGATGGACTGCCACCAGGATTATTACTTTGACCAATTCCTTGGGCGAAAGAGGCATCTGTATAAACTTTAGGTGTTATCCAAACTTCTCCGGCAATTTTAATTCTGGGATAGGCTCCAACACTTGAATTAAGGTTGGTCCCATCATTGAGTGCTAAATTATTATCAAAATTTCCAATAGAAAAATCAGCACCAACCTTACCAAATGTGGGCGGATTTTTTGCAATCCATTCACGGGCATTTTTTCCAAAAACAGACTTATTATTTTCACTAAGTAGTTGTTCAGGAGGGGTGTAGGTTTTTGTCCAAGGCGTTGATTCGTATTGAACAGTTGATATTCCTGTAATTTTGGTGTCTTTTACAATGACACCTGCTTCAGACTCACTAATAATATCACCAAAACTAAGTTTATCATCGACCTTCACAATCCGTATTTGTCCTAAAATAGCTTTGTTACTTTTGATGATAAAGTTTCGGACAGGATGCTTTTTTGCACCAATGATTTTCATAGCTGTTAAAGTTTGACCAATAGAAACTCCATCAAGTTGACCAGCATTTATGGTCACTCGGTTATCAGTTCTACTGAGAACAAGACCGTCATACGGGATTTTTTCGATAATCCGTGACATCAGTGATACGACGCTTGATTGTACGATTTCAGTATTATCAGATTTTCGTGATAAACTCTGTTCAGCTACGAGAAGGCCACTCTTAGAACTGAAAAGATAAAGATGTATTGTAATATCATTGGGATCTTTTCTAATGTCGCATATAAAAAAGCCATCAGCTTTTAAACTATTTGAAAAGCTTTTCACTAAACTATTATTTTTAATGAGATCTTCAGGATTAATACTCTGACCACTTGTGGGAGCTGAAGCCAAATTCCATTTATGATTTTTATCAATAAGCTTTTCTAGGATTTCATCAACAGACTTTGCATAAATACCATTAACGTTATCTTTAGAGGGAAGAAAGGTCATTGATTTAAAAGTTAAACTCTCATCGTACTGACTCACATATTCTGTGGAGTTTTCAACCTCTTGAGCATGTACAAAGATTGGTGACACTAAAAATAGTAGGCCTGTAAAATAACGAATTAGGATTAACTTCATATCTATATTATAAACACACACATAAAAAGGGTCATAGAACTCAAGATATTTGCTGAGAGACTCTGGGCTTAAGGCGTGTAGAATTAAGTTTCATTCATGAAAATGAAGTCTAAGTTAGAGGACTTAAGTTGGGCCACAACATACATTCCTGACGACGAGAGAAGGATTTGATATGATATAAATGTAAGAATTCTTTGGACAAGATATTATTTAAAGAGTCTTGCAGTGATTGTGTTTAAAAAATATAGGGGAGCTTAGATATGAATATTCTTATCGTAGATGATTCATCTTTTATTACTTTGTTTTGTAGACAAGCTCTTGAAAAATCAGGATTTCAAGTCATAGGTGAAGCCTATGATGGTGAAGAGGCCGTAGGCTTGGCTATTAAATACAGTCCAGATGTTATTATTATGGATATAGCTTTACCTAAGAAAAATGGTTTTGAAGCAACAAAGGAAATACTAGAAGTATTGCCTGAAATAAAAGTGCTAGCGATTTCAGCCTTGGATGAAGACTGGATAAGAGAGAAAGCCTTACAGGCAGGATGTTTTGACTTTATGGCCAAACCATTTGAAGCTGTACAGCTGATACATCAAATTGAAAATTTGGTGGAAAAGCGTGGAGGCTTAAAGTATGGGTGATTTACTTTTTATACTCAAAATGACTGTTTATACAGTAATTATAGTTATTATAATGCAAGTTAAAATTGGTTCGACAACTATTGAGCAAAAAGCGATTGAGTTAACCCACAATTCTCAAATTGCTGGTGTGTTGCAATCAGTGGCGCAAGGAGCTGTTACTTTTGTGGGTGTGCAATACAACCGTGCTACAGGTCACTTGAAGTCAGGTTTTTTTGATAAACACAAATCCAGTAATCAACCAGGATCACGCCTGCAAGAGAAGATGTTGGAAATAAAAAAATCTGTTAATGAAAAGTGGGAACAATACGAGAAGAAATCAGAAGATATTATAACTGAATAGTTATCAATTCCATTGATTCATCTTCGTTTTAAATCGTATATTATGAATCTGCTGGCTTCAGAAAATCAACCTATCCTCAATGTCCATTTAGGTACGGTTGTGATAGATTCCAATCACAAATCCGCACTCTTAAAGAAAATTATCTTTCAATAGTTTGACAATTATTGAATGGAATTGAAGTTAACTTCAATTTAAATGTTTTAAAAATGTGGAAGTGTTCCAATGCTGATAGAGCACAAAACATATATTGTAAGAACTAAAGCTTAGACTTAAAAGTCTAAGCTTTAGTCTTTAATATCAGAGATGTTGTAGATCAAAGCTTTGAGATCGTGCCTCTTCTAATTCTCCACCTTCCGGACCAGCCAACACTTTTACTATAATAGAATTGACGTCATCTGTGGAGATGCAATTATCCACTTCAATGTGATTATTGCCACGATTGGCAGAGGTAATAATTCTTGGACATAAAAGGGTTTCTGAAGAATCCATGACTAAGATTTCTACATCAATGTTAGAGTTCTCATCGGCGGTGGATACAGCTGTGGCGATAAGGCGATAAGTTGTGGTTGATGCATTAATTTTTTGTTTATCAACAACCTGTACATCAGCGAAATAACTGGGAGCTTCTTTGTGGTAAGGATAAAGATTGTACATGCTTGAGCTTGTGTAGCCGAACTGCTTAGCAGATGTTTCACCACAGTTCTGTAAGAAGATTACGGAGAGTATAAATACGAGAGTAACGAATACTATTTTTTTCATTTTACAGCTCCTCGTTGATATACAGAACTAGGGATTGCAGTTTTTGTTGATCATTGGCAAACTTTGTATCTAAACCAGCGGCTTTCATTGGATCAGTCCCTAGTGCAGTTGCAACACTTGTGTCTGTTTGCCCTTTTTCGATTGGTTGTGTACGATGGCAGCTCATACAATTGTTTGCGAAAATAGATCTTCCAAGAGCAATAGATGGCTCTGTGCTAGGTCCGATTGGCTCATCTGTTGGGAAAGAGAAAACTTTTCCTAATTGTCTTACGGTAAAAGGGGTGAGGCTTACCAATTCACCATTTGATAAAAAGATTGAACCTTGAACAGTCATTTCTTCAGTACACATAATATGAAAAATATTATTGAAGTGTATATCGATCATGGCTTCGCAACCTACATTGACGTTCACATTCTTTACATCAAGTGCATTTCCGCCAGAATCTTTTACCTTAAAAGAAAGCAGTCTATGGGTCACTAAAGCGTCTTTTTCATACATTGAGATAATCTGGTAATTATTAGCAAAAGCTAAACTTGAAATGCATAGAAATAAGAGGTGTAAAATCAACTGTTTCATTAGAGCACCTGCCAGTGTGGACTTAAACAAATTCCAAGTATAATTTGTTTCCAAGCTTCTTTTTTATCGTAATGGTTGTTATAAACTAAAGTAAGAGCATCAAAAAAATCGTTATCTGGTAGATGTTTTCCTCTAAAGAAAAGTTGGAAAGCACTTTCGAAGTTAGTTCTGTTCGCTTCAGGAAGTGCTTCTAAGGAAGAAGATTTATCAATTTTGTTAAGTGCATGGAGTAGAGATGGATCGTCATTTATTCCCAGTTCACAGATGGTCATTCTTCGACCTTCTCTTGGGGCGCTGGCACCAGAGATATTGACAAAGGTTCCTACCATTGCGACATTATCACAACGATAATGCGGACTTTTGCTAGAGTTGCAACTAGCATTAGAAACCCGTCGTTTTTGATACAGATCCCAACCAGAGCCAACATCAGATGCAGCCCAAGCAATCATATCGACCATTTTAGGCTTTAAGCTTTCTCCAAAAACACTTACAAATATATTGTAAGTAAGCATTCGATTAGAATAGACAGGCTGTGCTTCAGTGCTGGCCTCTTGAAATTGCAGATGACCATTGTGTCCATAGATGAGTTCTGTTTGATTTCCAAAATCAACACCGCTACTAGATGTAATAGTGGCATTAAATCCATCTCCACAGTTTTGAAAGATAACTAAAACGAAAGCTAAAAGAATAGTGAATTGAAAAGCGTGAGGTTTAAACTTTAACATTTTTAACCTCCCATTTTTTCGACCATTCAATTTTCCCACTATTTTGACTAATAAGGGATTGTCCTTTAACCGCTATCTGGGGAACATCTAAAATATTACAAACAGTATTGACGATATCATCATTTACCATCGTTCGATCTTCGCCCGAGAAGAATGGAGCTCCTTCACCCCAGGTTCCGGGATAACGACTTCTTGTTAAGCTATTTGTGGATTGAGTTCCGATATTTCCTATGAGTCCAGGCGTAGTTATCATACCGCTGATGAGAGTAGCAGAGCCACCAAGAAAGCCGTGGTCCGATCCCGAACCATCACTTTTTGGGGTGCGACTAAATTCACTCATTATATGAATAAGTGTCCGATCATATATACCTGCTTGAGTTAGGGCTGTTCTTAGCTCTGTAAGGCAGCCTAAGAATGAGCGATAAAAGAGTGAGGAATAAAAGACAGAGGTGCAAGATCCAACTCGGTGTTGGTCACAAGTGACATTTCCAAATCCTTTTACGGATTGCATGACTTGGGTCGAAACATCAACAGTAACAGACGAAGATATTTTTTCAGTTAATGCAAATTCGGCAAAAGCAAAAGCTTGAGCTGTTTGATTAATATGTGTGCTAGCTTGGATGGTGCTATCAAAAGATTCTTTCACAGGTCTATTGGTATCGACATTATAAAAAACAGACTCATCTGATGTGTTGCCTATGTTAGTGACATTAGGAAATGGTGCTCTAATCTCTTTAGAAATAATATTTCGATATTTAGCATAGAGGTCGTTCCATCTTTTATTAAATGTATCGAGCTTTCTTGTGAACATATCATAAGCGGCCATCTGTTGTTTTTCGGCTCCAAGAGATGAAAAATTTCTAGAAGAAGCATAGCGATCAAGGGCTTCAACAATTTGTTTTGTTGTAGGATTAAGCTCATTCTCTTTAGTTATGTTTTCTTGAAAAGCAGCAATCAATCCTGGAATAGGGTTAGCGCGATTAACTTGAACAATAGAAGTTCCTTTCTGACTTTTAAAGGCTTGTGAAGCAAAAGTCCCTTCTAATCCAGAAGCGGCAATAGGTAGTTCGGATTTATCGGCGAGAAGTCCATGAATACTCGGTGAACTTGCAACAGGCCTAACAATTCGAGTTCTATTCACCGTATGACTGTTAATTTCCATGTTAATTCCACGGATCATCATTGTATCGTTAAGAATATCTTTAAACTCGACTCCTGTTGCATCAGATTTAAGATTCCAGACTGGTGGAAGAAAAACCTCTTCTCCACCAAATTCAATTTTTTTCCCAGCTAAAATAGGACGAGCGGTACCACCACTTTTAGCAAGCTCAGTACCAAAATTTCCACTAATAACATCAGTAGCTACATTATAGGGGTTGAGAGGCTGATCAAAATACCATCTAGGGGCAGCGCCGGGCATTTGTATGTTAAGATAAAACAAACCACGGTTTGAAGAAGCTTGAGCGATATTGGCTCCTAAAATAGTTTCCATTAAACTATTTAATCCATAAAAATAAGCGGAGGAACAAGCAAGGTGAGCTGTTGATTTTAAGAACTTACGACGTTTCATTAGTTTGCCTCCTGCTCTAGTTCCAGCGCAGGATTACGTGTCTGAAAAGCTGGTGTTTTTAAGATATCAGTAATTAATTGTTTTAAAGAACCGTGTTCTTTAAGCTTTAAACCGAGTTCTATAATTTTTTGTCGATGCTTTAAGTAAAAAGATGTTCCTGTTTGATTAGCCACTGGAATGGAAATTCCTGTTAAAAATTTGTAATATCTTTGGGCGGCACAAACATACATGTCGTTTTGTTCACTAATTTTTTGTCCCAATTCAACAGGACCGGTTACGAGTTCATCAATTAAGTTTCCATCATAGTCTCTGTAATAGAGATGACCTTTCGGAGAGCGGCGAATATAGATGTTGTCTGAATCTGCATTGGACTGTGCACTCACTCGGACCTTATATTTTTTAGGAATAACCATATTGAGTGCATTGTTTACTCCATCAGCTCTTAATAAATCCCTATAACCATTGGTCGTGGTATTTACAAAAGATATATTTCGTAATGTATGAGCAAAAGGATCGAGTGTTGCGTGGCAACGGGCACAACTTTGATCTCTCCTAAAACTGAGTTCAGAGGCTTTGTATTTTTCCATATAGTTATCAACATCACTATTTAATAAAGTGGGTAGAGTAAGGCACATGAGATCATTAAATGTGTTGTTAGCTAGTCGGCGATAAACACGATTGCCTCCATCAGGACGGCCAAAAGATTCTGAATTAGAGGTGATATAGGGTTGGCTACCCAGAATTCCACCACCATAGTTTTCAGTCAGATCAACGTGTGTTAAATCATCCACTGCACTGGTGTAATCAGAAGAGGTGACACGGTCTTTATAGTAACCAAATCGAAGTTTAACCTCCAGTTTGGGAGCACTCTCAATACCAATTAAATAACCTTGGGGTACACGCAATAGATCGACAATTTCCCAATTTCCTTCGGTAATATTATTTCCAGGTCTTTCAAAAGGACCTGTTACTAAGGGGCGATTAGAAAACTCAGTTCTATCAACAGTGTACAATGTGGTTGGAGTATCACCTTTGCGAATACCACGAACCGACTGGTTTCGAGTAAGAATAGATTTAAAATTTGAATCTGAGAATAAAGTGTCTGTAATAAAGAGTGCTGGTTCGGTAGCATCACTGTAATTATAACTACTTAAAGCTGAAATATTAATGTATTCGCCTAAAGATGTGAACCAACTTATATGAAACTGGTTTAGGTTTCTTAAAACAGATCTTGCGACAACATCATTCTCATCCTTTAGAATATGCCTATTGCCAGACTTTTTAAAAGTGGCGCGATCAAGAAGTTTAGTACAAGCATCAATGGGGTCGAGAGTCCCTTCGGCTACTTTTTTGTACTCCTCTGAATTGATTTCAACTGGGAAGTCCGATAGTCGTGAATAACATTTAGAATAAACTTCCACTGAGCTTAAATCTTGTGCTAGTGAAAATTGACTCAATAATAAAAAAATAAAAATGAATAATATGCCCCATATATTCATATTAAAGCCCACTTTCTATACTTTTTAACTATATCAATCATTTCAAAAATCTCAGAGAAATTTGTTTATATCGAAATTTTGTGTATCAAAATGATAAATATAACAAAAAATAAACAAAATTCCGTAAAATGACTCTATAAAGCAAGTCCTTCTCCCATTGGTCCCAAAAAGTTAATCATTTGTAAAAAAGTATCGACAACTGAACTTGCCACGTTTCGTTTTCCAAGATTCTCGACATTAGTAATGTTTCCTTCAGAATCATAGGTGATAGAAATTTTTCCAACACCATTGAGCTCTAATGTAGAAGGCTTGTCATAACCCAGACTATATTTGAGACTCATTATGTTCTTCTTCTCATCTACCAATTGAGAGATTTTGCCATTTTGATCATAGCCGATTGTGATGGACTTCCCTTTGGTATCAATTGCAACATGAAGCAAATTTTTATTATATTTGTAGTTCATAATTTGGGTTTCAGTTTTTTTACCCAATTCGTTTAAAATTTCTTTAATTGTTTTCACCACTTGGTTTTTAGAGAAGTCATAAGTAAATGAAATTCTATTCCAGTCTTTTATATTACGTTTGTTACCATATTTTTTAAATTCACGCTTATTGATAAGCCCATTCGAGTAGTATGCAAAGCCTTGATAAATATTATTATCTCTATAAGAAATGGGTTTTCCAAGATAAGGATGAAAGAAGATGTCTTTGAAAGTTTTGTCGTAACTCTCTTGCGCACGATGAAGATATTTGTCTTTAGTAAAGCTGTAGTTTTGATACCAAAATTCATGTTTTCCAGACGTTGCTGTCTCCCCAGGGCAAGCTCTTTTAAAGGCACTCCAATAATGATTTTTTGGATCATCATGAGAGAGTTGAAAATCAAAAGTTTCTTTACAATTATTTCTGTTAGTATAACTTTTAATCCAATCCTTAGAAATATCATATGTCATTTTGATTTGAGTGTTATCAGGAAAACCCACCATGGTGAGGTTGTGATTGTTATCGTAAGAAAAATTGTATGTTTTTTTCCACATGTTAGTCACTTGGACTAAATTTTCTCCTTGGAATTTGTAGTTTGTTGATAAGTTTTGTCCGTCGAATATCTTTGCAAGCTTCCCATTGCGATCATAGGCAAAGTTGAGTCTACGTCCTTTTGAGTCTACTAAGAACGCAACCTGACTCCCTTTGTAATGTATTTTTATCCATTGGCCTGTGGTATTAATAATCTGGGTGAGTTGACCTTTACGGTTGAATTTATCAATGCTTCCATCCATTTTTTTTCGCATGTAATAGTTACCATCAAATTGTATGGCTTCAAAACCTTTGGTTTTTGAAAGAAATGTATTTTTATTTGATTTAATTTTTTGAATATTCACTAACCCAAGTCTGTTGGCGTGTTCAAATCTCATTTTCGTATTTGCTTGTAATTGTGCACTTAAACTTTTTAGATCACTATTTTTCATTTTTTTGTTTTTCTTAAAGTCACTGACTATCTTGGAAATAGTGTCTTTGGAGGAAATCATGTCAAAGTCCTGTGGATAATAGGTAACTTCCATACCACCACCACATTCGGTGAGATTGATAATTCCATCAGAAGTAATAGTTAAGTGAGTTTCTATATTGGAACACCATCCGAAGCCAAAAATTCCAATAAAAAGAGATCTTGAGCTGTAGTATCGCTCAATCTTCATCTCAACACCGCTCTGAGGTGAAATAAAATCAATCCAAGTCTCTGTGTAACTACCATTACGAAGATTAACACTGGCAGATGCAAGAGTGGAAAAATATAAAATCAAAAAGAATAACAATTTTTTCATGAAATCATCACACCTTAATAGTCACAACTTTTTTGATCATTAAACCTCCAATAATTTGAAGAGTGAAAACAACCATAAGCGCAATAATTCCTAAGGTTGTGGTAAAAAGAGGTTTAATGTAAGTGGGATCAACAAAGAAAAAGACCGCCATTAAGACAAAGGGGATGCAGCTTATAATTATTCCTTGCATAATTCCCTGAGCCGTCAACGCTTCAATTTTTTTCTCAATTTTCTGCCGTTCTCGAATAGTAAAAGTAATAGTTTGAAAGGTTTCTGCCATGTTACCACCAGTTTCTTTTAATATATTTACGGAAGTAACAAACATTTGTACATCGGGTCTTGGAATACGTTCACCCAATTCAGTGAGAGCATCCTCTATTGTTTGACCTAGCTGATTCTGTGAAAGAACGAGTCGAAACTCCTGACTAATAGGGTTAGGTAAATTTTTAACAACACGGTCCATGGACTGTGTCACGCTGAGACCCGCTTTAACCCCATTAGATAAAATAGTCATTCCATCAACCATTTGCTCTGTAAATAAGTTACAACGTTTTTCATAAAGATGTTTGACTATATGTTTTGGCAATGTCCAACCAAGAAGGGTGAAAACACAGCCGAATGTTAAACCTAAAACAATATTGGGCCAAAAAAGAATAAAGAAAAGGGCACCTAAACCAAAACTTCCTATCATTAATGTTTTGGTTAACTTGTCACGATTGACTTCAACAAACATAAGTTCAAGGTATTTAATAATTTCGTCTCTTTGGCCAAGGCTTCTTTCATTGATAAAGTGAAAAATCTTATCAATCCAAAGATAGCTGATGGTAAAAACACAAGCAGCTATAGCTAAAGCGAGCAGTGGTAGAGGAATGCCGAGAGTGAAATTTGAAATCATCTCATCCATTAATTACCTCCCGCTTTTTTGACACGTGGTCTTCTCATAGCGTTTGGTCTATTTTGTTGATTTTTATTTGCTTCGCTTTCGTCAATCTCATTTGAGAAAAGGTCTTTAGGAATAGAAACGCCACGTTCTTTAAGGTCTTGTACAAATTTAGGGATAAGACCTTTAGAAAGAAATTTTCCTACAATTTTACGGTTTTTATCATATCCAGTTTCTTTAAATGAAAAAACGTCTTGGAGAGTTACAGCATCCCCTTGAATACCCTGAACTTCAGTAATGTTCATAACTTTTCGACTTCCATCGGAGAGTCTTGAAATTTGAACGATTAAGTCAACAGCACCGGCTATCTGCTCTCTTATTGCTTTTGCTGGTAAATCCATTCCGGCCATCATACAAAGTGTTTCAAGCCTAGCAATTGCTTCACGAGGATTATTGGAGTGAACCGTTGTCATCGAGCCATCATGCCCCGTGTTCATTGCTGAGAGCATATCAAGAGCAGCGCCATCACGACACTCTCCCACAACAATACGATCTGGACGCATTCTGAGAGAGTTCTTAACCAAATCACGTATGGTTATAGCTCCGGTTCCTTCCATATTGGCAGGGCGTGTTTCTAGTCTTACGACATGCTCTTGTTTTAGTTGCAATTCGGCAGCATCTTCTACAGTTATAATACGTTCATCAACGGGAATAAATGTAGACATACAATTAAGTAGAGTTGTTTTTCCTGATCCGGTACCACCAGAGATGATAATATTTTTACCATGACCGACACAGAGTTTGAGGAAATCCATCATCTGTTTAGTGGCTGAGTTATAGTGAACGTATTGTTCAACCCCAAAAGAATCTTTTCTAAATTTACGAATAGTCAATGCGGGACCATCAATAGACAAGGGTTCAATTATAGCATTGACACGAGAGCCATCTTCCAATCTTGCGTCAACATAAGGAGTCTTTTCGTCAATTCGACGTCCGAGGGGGCTGACGATCCTTTCAATAACATTTCTTAATTGAACATTAGATGTGAAGTGAATCTTACTGAGTTGAATTTTTCCACTTTTCTCGATAAAAATTTTATTATATCCATTCACCATAATCTCTGAAACAGAATCTAAAGAGAGTAAATCTTCAAGTGGTCCTAGTCCGAGAGCTTCATCTTGCACTTCTTTTATAATTTGTTTGCGGTCGGTCGTTGATAGACCTTTTGTTTCGCTATCCAATATTTTACCAATAGCAACTTTTACATCATTCTGAAGTTTTCTATCAAGCTCAGGGTCTTCTTTGGCTTTTGTGATATCATCATTTTTGAGATTGAGATCTCTTATGAGTCGACGATGAATGGTCATTTTAAGATGAGTTCTAGCATCAACTTTTGGGGCACTTGTAATATTGTTATTTTTTTCATCACCTGCTTGAGAACCTTTCTTTAAGTCTAAAGATGGTTTTTGGAGAGTTTTTAGTTTTTGTAAAAGTCCACCAGACAAGCTTCTTACTAAACTGTGATAGGCTGAGGACACGTTAGCTTGCTTAGCACCAAGTACAAAAGGAACCCCTCTTTTTAAAGCTCCTTGTGCCGTAAGTTCATCGAAAGGAATTACACCTATAACTTTTTTACGTAGTGATTTTTCAATACTAGGAACTGCAAGACCGGCATTGCTAAATTTATTAACAACAGTTTGAATCATTGGTTGTGGAATTGTAGCGGCAGCAAGCTCATTATGCAGTCGAAGAGTCTGATTAACCGTTAATACCTCAGGTGTTGTGACTGTTAATATAACCGTACTTTGTTCGAGTGCAGAGAACTGAAGTTCTTCGAGTTGGTTACCTAAATCAATAAATATATATTTATAGAAATTACTTAAGGTTTGTATTTGCTTGATAGCGATAGAGGAATTAACGGTGAAAACTTCACCAGGATTTTTAATTGCTGCGATATAATGAAGTGGTATCTGAGGATGAATGTTTAGTACAGCACTTAGATTTCTTGAATTGATTGTTCCAGTAAAACTACAAACTTCACTAATTGTTTTTGGTTTTTGAAATCCGGTAATAAAATTTTGATCACCACAAGTATTATGGTCAAAATCTATGAGAAGTACGGGTGTCCTTAGTTCAAGACATGTTGCTGTGGCAAGATTTGCTGTAAAGACACTTTTGCCGACGCCACCTTTGCCGCCGACAACTGAAATTATTGAACAATTTGGATTTAATGCCACATTTCCTCCACAGTACTCTATCGGTTTTTTAGAGAGAAAATCTAAGCTTTTTTACTCCTGTAAACGAAACTTACTCTTAATTTTTTCTGATCCAGCACTAGCCGAAGGTTTTATTATCGGAGTTACAAAGACAACAAACTGTGATTTGTTTCTTCTAAAACCTTTTTCTGAGTATAAGTTAAATAAGGCATCTTGATTGGCTTCAGGATTGTAGTCTGTTCCTGAGTCATTGGCGATTAAACCTCCAACGGCGGCACTTTGCCCACTTCTAACATCGACCATCGTATTGACATTATTTTGAGCTGTTTGTGGACCTCTGTCAGTAATTCCCAGTAGTGTTCCTACAGTAAATGACATTTTTAACTCGATTATATCGGATCTGGGATTAGTGATTGTAGGTGTAATTTCAGATGCCACTCGCACTTCTGCAAAATCGTTGGTGAATCCTCCAGCGGCCACTCCTGGCTGTGGTACAAGGATTGGGATTCTTTGAACAGTTTCCACTTTCCCTGGTTGCCCTTCTTTGGTGGTCACTGATGTGCTTTTTAAGACACGGGCAAAGCCATGCTGTTTAGCGGAGTTTAATTTTGGAAGGAGATTACTAATGACTCCTGAAATTTCAGCAATAATTCCATCGCTGTTTTGAGTGGTATCTTTAGTAAAAGCCACTTCAGTATTATCAACAAGTGCTGGCGACCATCTGAAAGCTGAGCTTCTTAAGTATTTTTTGCTCAACTCCACATAATGAACAACCAGTTGTATTATTTTAGGTGGAGCTGATTGAGGTGGTGGACGAATGGATAAGAGATTGATGACCACTTCTTCTTTACGTTTCTTAATTTTACCTTGAGCCTCGGCTTCGTTGATAACAGGTGCTGGCACATACATTTTGGCAATGATTTCTGCTTGTTTTCTTTCTGTATCAGAATTGGCGATACCCTTAAGAATGAACTTTCCATTAATAGCTCTGACTTCAATATCAGGATTGTTAATGTCTCTCTCAATAATATCGGCAATACGCTTTTGAGCTATGGGGTTGATTTCAACTAAAGAAGCTACTTGTCCATCGTACTGTTTTATGACTCCAAAAATTCGATTTAAGTCATGTGGTAAAAGAACATTACCATCGACGATGACCTTATCGTTAACAATTTTTATACTGATGCCTTCGATATCATGTAAAAGACCTCGAACTTCTCGAACCACTTTGGTGAGTTGTGATTTTCTGACATCAATTCTGTATTCAAATAGTTTCTGTCCTTTTCTATCATGCATAGAAAGAGTAGCTAAACCGGGCTTTTTAGGTGTGAAGTGTAGTGTTTTTCTTTCTCGATCTAGTTCCGCATCAACAATGGATTTAAAGTCACCATAGAATTCAGCGTCAGGAGGAAGGTGAGAAAGAACCTCGTTTTGTTTAATACCCATGTAGAGAATAAGGTACTTTTTCCCAATAGGCTCTTCTTGCTGTCCATAAGCTGACCAGCCGAAGCAAAATATTAAGAGATAAATGATAAAACTATAATTTTTCATATCGTCCCTTACGCGGTTGAGGTCTTGGTCTTGGTTGCACTTTTGCCGGTGTTTGTGGTTTTTTCGTTGCTGGTTTTCTTACTTTACGACGATTAAGAACACTGTCGACAGTAACAGCAGGTAAATCCCCAGTTATTCTGTCATTTGGATTTCTTAAGAGAGAATAAATAGGCATGTCTTGAGAAATGAGAAAGTAGATTTTCATCGCCTCATCAGGTGATACTTCTATGGTAATCGATTCGTAATCGTTTTGTACTCTTAGATTTCTGATTTCATAGTCTTCTTTATCACCTTGCAGAACCTGAATTGGTAAGTTGTCTACAATACTTTGACCAGTAGCAAGGACAGGTACATTTTGGATTAAAGTTTTCATTTTCCTTACTTTATCCACACCTTTACCATCATCTACGGGTACGATCAGATCAATTCGGTCCCCTGGTTTTATTAACTTAGCAACTCCTTGAACTTCTGTAACTGGGATTGTCGCGGCTCTTTTGCCAGGTGAAACTTGCATGGAAAGGCCGGTGCTCTTGTCAGGAAAAACTAACTTGGTATTAAGGATTTGTTCCCCTTTACTAATTGGGGCTAGTGCAATTTGTCCTACAATCTCGGTGGGGTTTTGAATGGCTGCCGGCTGTATAAAGTCAGCGGGCTTTTCGACCACTTCCATTTTTGATTCATCAATGATTTCCATTTCTCGAATATCTTCGCGAGCAATAACAACTGTTTTTGTTTGACCAAACTTACGAGCCATGTTGGCACGTTTATCTTGAGCCCATCCATAGAGAAGGATAACGGCAAAGACTGCAGAGGCTATTGAAATCCATAAGGTTCGTGTTTCATTTTGTTGCATATTGACTATCCTCCGCACTCACTATTTAAACAAAGCCCATACATTGTCATGATCCACACAGGGTTCACTGCTATTGAGGTGTTTCTGCCATTAGCTGGTACTTTTTGAAAAATATCATTATTATGTGTTGAGGGTTTTCGCCCTTTTTCGTCTAATTCTAGGCCCATAGAGATAGGGCGTTCAGTAGCAATTTGTGTGTCGGGATTAGCTTGAGTGTCGGTATTGACGCCGTGAAGCCTCATACCATGATTGTAATAGTGGAGAACAGCGGCAGCGTTGTTCGATCTAAAATACATAACATTGCTTCTGTGTCGAAAAGTTTCAAAAGCATAAGTTCTTGCGCCAATATTATGTAGAATGCCGGTATGAACGATTCCAAAAAAACCGAAGGTATAATAAAGCATGGATACAAACAAAACCATAAGAACGGTTGCTTCAATGCTAGCAAAGCCTTTGTTGTTTTTTAGCTGTTTAGAAAACTTTGAACTTTTCATATCAGCACCCATTGTCCATTTGAATAACGTATTCATCGACATTAAAAGAATAACTTCCTAATCCTTGAAACTTTTCGGCTCTTAGACCAATAAAGTCTTTACACTCTTGAAATGTTGGTTCTCTTCCAAGAAAGGATTGAATTTTTGTATTAAAACCATCTGGATCGCTGCCTGTGGTACCTATCAATGGAATTCTTTTGTATAAAATAGGGGCTCCAAAAGCGATCCTTGCGCCAATAAAGTTTTCATCATCATAGGCGGCTGAGTACTCATCATTAAAATCAGATATTTCAACATCATCCGTTTTGAACCAGCCAGCACTTAAAAGAGGCTGTATAGAGGGGTCGGTGATCAGTTCTTGAAATTTTGCTAAGCCTCGTTTTCTTTGTTCTTCTTCGTTAAGATGAGCTAAAGAGTAATTGCGGGCTGTTGAAAAAGAGATATATTGAACCACTTCAACCACAGATAAAGTCATACCAAAGCTAAAAATGATGGCTGAAAACCCAAAAACAACCATACTGGCGAAGATGAAGTCCAGTGTGAGAATTCCTCGATTATTTCCTAGAGTTTTTTTCATGGTGTGTCTCCTCGTGGTGAACCGTGACGAGACAGATGGTTGGGGTGTAGGTCCATTCCTTTTTCAGGGGGAGCCCAAACTCCATTTTGCATCATTCCAGCTAGATGTTGCCAAGGTTTTTCAACGAGTCTCGATAGATAGGCGCCATCGCTAAGGACTTTAGTAGCCGCATAAGCCGTACTAAAAAGAATAACGAGAACAAGAACCGCTTCAACTGTTATTTGACCGGAGTTTCTTTTCATAAAAAACCTCCGTAAAAGTGAAAACTGAACCAAGCAAACAATATGGCAACAGTATAAGGAATTTTATGAGTATCAGTCGGTTTAATTCTAACTGACATAAGGGTTAGATTCTGTTTAAGCTTCATGATTTTACCAGATAAAAATATTTGAAGCACTCCAATCAGAGCTCCCCAAAATAAAGCATATAAAAATACTTCAAATATTTTTAATGGACCCATTAATATCCCCAAACACATCATAAACTTCATATCTCCGGCGCCAATAGCTCCCATAAGTACGAGAGGAAGCATAACGAGACCGCCGGTAAAAAAACCATAAATAGCAAGGTCTGTCGCTAGAGTTCCGGTGTAAATAACAAAACTGAATCCAAAAAAGGAAAGACTTAAAAAAATCCAATTATGGAATTTTTTAAAACATAAGTCATCAACCACAGCGATTACTAAGTAAATTAAGCAAACTAAGGCTGTGCCGTTGAAAATCATTATGGACTCCCTAAAGGAGGACCTCCACTAGGTTTTGCCCAAGCTTGGGGGCCACCGTTTTCCCAATTAAAACGGTTGCCAAAAGTGATGTTTTGTTCGACTCGAGCACCTAATTTTGGTGCTGCCTCTTCAAAAACCTTTCTTGGACCTTTATCGCCAAGAAAAGCACCCCCAAGTATAAAAGCAAAAAGACCTAATAAGAGAATGAGTTCAGTTGTCATTCATCAGCCTTACTTATTCAAAAGAACTGATATCTGAACCGAGCTTTTCAACCTTTCCGCTAATAATCTCAGTTATTTTTCCACGAAACATCATAGCAATGGAAACAACCACAACTAACATAAGAATGTACTCGGTGGCTCCTTGAGCGGATTCGTCTTGCCAAAGATTTTTAATTTGTTTTTTCATTTTATCCCCCTCATTAGGTACAAAAGTTTTCAAATTTATATCGGTCTAAGAGTTGAGAAACATTAGGTCTGTAGGAGCACCATAAAATCTCTGCGACCTTAGACTAGAAAATCGATGGGCTTATTTGTCATAAAACTTTAGTGAATATTTCAATCTATTCCCATACAAAAGAGCCATTCAAAAAAACTAAAATGCTCGTATTTATTTATACTTTTATTTTATCATAAGAAGACAAAACTTTAAGTTTAACTCCTCTAAGTGTTTCACATTGAAACAGGCTTCTGAGACTGTCGCTAAAGGATCATCTTCTGTGTTACTCAACTTCAGCTCATACTCCGCTTATGTGGTTTACGTCTCATTTGACCTGAAGGTTTAGCGCCTTGAACCTAACAAGGTGGCAACAGTCTCAATATTAAAACTCATTAGTTAAACTCCCAGAATTTTTGATCGTGTTGTGCTGGCAACGTTCGTACCAATTTCTCCTTACATTTCACTGTAAACTTAACTAAAGCGATATTAAATCGAACCCTTTACTTAAGTGTATTAGTTTCGTTATGTATAAATTTATTTTGATTTATCATGTGAAGTTGGGCGGCAATCCAACATTTTTTGTCTGTATTTTTCTTGCCATTTAATTTGATTTTTCAAAAGTCCTGAAGCACGGCGGAACTCTTGATCAAGGTGCTCGGAAATTTCACAATGCTTGGTGAAAGCAACTAAGGCCTCACCATATTTATTGAGTTCAAAAGCCGTTTTTGCTAGTCCCAAAAAATCTCTTGCTTGAGCGTCTTTATGAGAGCTGGCCATTTTAAAATATTTATAAGCGGAACTAAGATCTTTACTTTTATAATAAGAATCTGCTGTTGCCCAAAGGGCTTCTTCGGAAGAGGAAAATTTACGTCCAACACTGGCGAGCATTCTTTTGCCTTTCTTCTCCTCTCCTAAGTTGACATGGTTTTGGGCAAGATAAATATAATTGCTAGGATTGGTAGGATCATTTTTAATGGCTTCTTCACAACTTTCTTGAGTGCCTTTTGAGAAGTTGGCTAAAAAATTAATTTTACAGAGTAAAGAATAGTGCTCAGGCTTTAACTGTATTTTATTTTCTTTCATATCATCGAAGAGGCGTAAACCTTCATGTGGATAATGGGGAAGATAAAGTTCTGCCATTTTAAACCAAGAGTCGTAAATTGCGACCTCTTGCGGGTGCTCGTTTTTGCCTTTTTTCAAAAGTTCAAAGAGCTTTTGAATAAGAGGCCTTCGATTTTCTAAGTCTTCATGGGATTCAATAATCTCTGAATAGATTTCAGCGGCCAGAGTATAATCTCTCGCTCGTATTTTCTCGCCACTAAGTAATATATTGACCAAAGCATCAGAATCTCGTGGACGTCTCAAGTTGAGATAACTACGGCTCAATTTATAGAGGTCATTATCTTGCAGTTTTTCGGTCACTGGCTCTAGGTAATGAACAACCAACTGCCAATTTTTAATATTGTAGTAATGATGAGCTAAAAAAAGTCGGGCTCTAATATTATCGGGATTTTTTTTGACATTACTATTTAAGACCTCAATTTCATTACTTTTTAGAGGACGGCCAAGGTCCGCTAAAGCGGTTGTACTATTTAACATAGTCGCAGTACAAAATAAGAAAAATAATGTTTTAATATGATTCATTAAATCAATAATCCTTCCGATAGGTCATTACCTATGTATTTATCGGAAGGTTTGAAAAAAAAATTTGCTCAACTTAGGACCAGAGCTGATCAGAAAGGTCAGGCTGTGCTGGAGTATATCCTTGTTCTGATAGTTACAGTTTCCATTATACTCGGAATAATGCATCAGTTTAGTGATGCTTTTGGAAATTTTCTCGACAAATACTTTGGGGATTATATTGCCTGTCTATTAGAAACCGGCGAATTACCATCCTTGGGTGGACAAGGGGCCAATCAGTCAAGTTGTCAGTCGCCGATGCAAAATTTTTCATTGGATTCTGGAAAAGCACTGGTGCAATCAAGTTCTGGAAATGGTGGTGGCAGCGGAGGTAGTGATTCAGCTCCAACAAAGAATGATGGAGGGAGTGACTCAACATCATCATCAAGAGGTCCCAGTCGAAGTCGACCGAGAACGGTTACTCGCTCTGGTGGTACAGCCAATGGTGATGGGCAAACAGCTAATACAAAAAAAGGACGACCAGGGCGGTTTAATCAGAAACTGAATTCCTCAAAAGGAGACGATAAAAGTAAAAATGTTGGATTCAATGGTAGTGGTGGTCGAGGAGTTGGTCCTGATGGAAAAGTTATTAGGCGAAAAAGGATTATTTATTTAGGGGATGATTATTTAAGTGAGGACGAAAAAAAGAAAAAGAAACAAGCGACTTTAAACGAGAGTCGTGAAAAGAAAAAGGGAGATGTTAATCAATTACGAACACCTTTAATGAAGCTTGAAATTAAGAAAACGAGAAATGTTTCTTCTCAAGAGGAAGAAAAAGGCTTTAATTTTTCTGTCTTTATTAAGTTCTTACTGATTGCCGGTATTATCATAGCCATTGTCATTTTCTTGGGTGGTCAGGGAATGCAAATTAAAAAAAGTTGGCAAAAATCAGAATAAAAGTTAAAAGCAAATATGCGCATTGCTTTAGCACAAATGAATTCGTTTTTAGGTGATTTTAGTGGGAATCGTGACAAGATTCTAGAAATGGCTATAGAGGCCTCAGAAAAAAGATGTGATCTTGTTGTTTTCCCAGAGTTATGCACTCTCGGTTATCATCCTTTTGATTTGATGGAACGACCAAGTGTTATTGATCAACAAAAATCAATTATTGATAATCTCGTTGAAAAACTTCCTAAAAATATACATTGTTTGGTAGGAGCTGTGACCCTCAATAATGGTAAGGGAAAGCCTTATTTTAATTCGGCCCTCCTCATACATGACGGGGAAATAAAAAAAACTTTTAGTAAAGAACTTCTCCCTGTTTATGATGTTTTTGATGATAGTCGCCATTTTTCACCCGGCGATATGTCTCACAATCACTTTGAAATTAATGGAAAAAAAATTCAAGTCCTCATTTGTGAAGATATGTGGGGTTGGGATGATTTACATGAAAGAAATCCTATACTGGAACTAAAACCTGAAAACACCGATTTCATCGTTAATTTGAGTGCTTCACCGTTTACACTAGAAAAGAGAGAATTAAGATTAAAGCACGCGAGGAGCACAGCAGCTCTTCTGAAAGCTCCTTTAGCCTATGTCAATATGGTGGGGGCTCAAGATGAGTTGGTGTATGATGGGGGTGCTTTTGCGATAGATAGATCTGGACAGGTGATTGCGCAAAATGCGTATTACGTTGAAGACTTAAACGTAGTGGATTTCACAGAGGGAGTTGGGGGAATGAGAGCTTTACCTCCCAGTGATACTTCATTTCTACATCAAACTTTAGTTCTTGGTATTCGTGATTTTATGGCAAAAGTTGGTATGAAAAGAGCCCATATTGGACTCAGTGGGGGTATAGACTCTGCTCTGGTGGCCTGTTTGATTGCAGATGCTATTGGACCACAAAATTTAACCACGATAGCCATGCCCTCCCAGTTTAATAGCCCTGAAAGTCTATCATTGGCCGAACAGTTAGCAAAAAATTTAGGTTGTCACTTCTATACTTTGCCAATCCAAGAGAGTTATGAATGTTTATTGAGATCCTTTGAAGATACCTTTAATTCCAAAGAGTTTTCATTGATGAATGAAAATTTACAATCGCGAATTAGAGGAATGTTTTTAATGGCCTATTCTAATAGAGAGGGTAGTCTACTTTTAAATACGAGCAATAAAAGTGAGTTTGCTGTCGGTTACTCGACACTTTATGGTGATATGTGTGGTGGACTGGCACCTATTGGTGATTTGCTTAAGCATCAAGTCTATGAGTTATGCCACTATTACAATAAAGATAGAGAATTAATTCCTGCAGAAATTATTCAACGAGCCCCTAGTGCTGAGCTCAATTTTAATCAAAAAGATTCAGACTCACTACCAGCTTACGATGATTTAGATCAATCCGTGGCTAAGTTAGTTAATGACCGACATAAAGCCGAGAATCAAACTGATAATTGGGTGTTAAATCGACTCTACTGGTCTGAGTTCAAGCGCTGGCAAAGTCCTCCTATTTTAAAAGTTTCTGATCATGCTTTTGGTCAAGGGCGACGCATGCCCATTGCTCATCGAGCAAGATCTTAAAATTCGCACTGTTTAGTAAAGTTCTTTTTGTACAGCTTTAGTTGAGTGTTAAACAGGAAGGTTGTGCGAACAGTGCCGAAGAGACACTGCCAAATCAGTTAAATTATAGATCGTAGGTCTTATTGAGAATCTTCATCGTAGGGAAGCTTAAAAGAAAAATCATGATTGATCTCCATTTGACAAGCCAATCGTTCTTCGGGCTTGAAACCGCGATCATCGGCCATTTCTTGTTCCAATGAATTTCTTGGCGGCAGTAGGTTTAGGTCGCTAGTTATAATCACGCGGCAGGTACCACAGCTAGCCATTCCTTCACAAGAGTGAGATATGGGAATCTTCTTGCGGATACAGGCCTCTAACAGGCTTTCACCTTGTTTAATTTCTAAGCATAGATCTTCAGTTATATAATGGGCTTTCATAACTGACCTAAGTTGTTAACCCGAGCTAATTTGAGCGGAGCTTGTGGGCTATTATGTGGTGAGTTGAGAGGATTTATATTGTTGTCTCTGCCGTCCATTTTTTAAGTATATCAAATCATTGAAATAATACCTGTATTTTTATTTTTACTGCTAAAATTAAGAAGGTCTTCTTGATTCACTTTGAGTTTAATGGTTACATAGCTCTTTACCCTGACTGTTGGGCTTTTTAGAGGGGATACTATGGATTTTATAGCCTTTGATTTAGAGACCACTGGAACTGTGGCTGGAGTCGATCAAATTGTTGAAATTGGAGCTGTTCGCTACCGTCAATATCAACCGGAGGGAACTTTTTCGACATTGGTAAATCCCCGAAAATCCATGCCGGCTGGTGCAACAGCTGTGAACGGAATTACTGACGACATGCTTGTAGGTAAACCATTCATTGAAGATTTATTAGAATCTTTTACTGAATTCTGTGGAGAACTTCCTATTGTCGCTCACAATGCTCCATTTGATGCCCAATTTTTAAAGTCTGATATTGTGAAGCATGAAATTCCAGGCCCCAAAGGAATCATCTTGGATACTTTACCCATTGCTCGTAAGGTTTTTCCTGGCCTTGCTAATTATAAATTAGGCACCTTAATTCAGCATTTGGATTTGCCAGCGGGCCAGTTTCATAGAGCAGAAGAAGATGCTTCTTATTGCGGAAACCTATTTATAGAGATCTTAAAAAAGATTTTTAACCCAGGTGAAGAAGTTGTTGTTGAGAACTTAATTGCTTTGACTGGGAGACCGGAATACCGATTTCCTATTATTGAAAAAAGCGAGAAGCAACTGGAATTAAGTTTATTCTAAATAGATCTGAGCATTTCAAAAAAATACTTTTAAATTCAGGGTCTGTTGATTTTTTTGATTCACTCTCTTCAAACTGAGCTAGAGCAGTATTAAACAGAATCCTTAACTTAAGGGTATTATCGTAGATGTTAATAAATATAAAAAGGGTTAGAGTATATCCAACCAAACCACCGTTCTCCTTCGGGTAAAGGAAGCATCGGCTGGATCTTTACTTCCACTCGATAAACTCCTGCTGTGTCGAGTTTGATGGTATTATTAAGGTTATTTGATTTAAAGAAAGACTGACCATTTTTATAAATCTCTATTATAAATGGCACATTAATTCCTTTGGGCAGATCAATGATTAAATGTGTACGGTCTGTTATTTTTAAATCGGATCCCATGAGATACCGCTTCTCACCATTTTCGACATAGGTGGCAAAACCAGTGGGGTCACCTAAACTATCAAATGAAAAATAAAAGTGTCCGCTTTGAATAGAGCTAAAGATTTTTTTTCTATCGGAATCAACATGTCCCGTGAGTTCGCTTTCCATGAGTATGTGATTGGAGGCGAATTGGAATGATTTTGCATAACTGGGAAAAGTAAAGTTCAAGCCTAGTATTTTAAAAATTTTAGCAGTTGTTTCGTTTCCCATAAATCCGAGAGTTTTTGATTTTTGACTTAATTGATCCCAAAGCTCAATTTCTTTTCTAGGTTCTTTAATAAGGCGCAAAAGTGAAATTTTAGGATTGAATGGATAGGTAAACATAGACCATAAGAAACTTAGTTTATCTTTGAACCAAACCTCTTGCCAGATATGTCTTAAATTTACGACTTCGATACCATCTAAGCCAATAGGATATTCTCCAGTCCAAGTGTGATTTTTTTTAAAAGGGTGAGCGAGAACAGCTAAAAACTTTTTATGGGGACTAGGTTCTTCATAAAGGTGTTGATGTAGTTGCGCATGGGCAGCACTTAAGCTGTTAAAGTAGAACTGAGGGTCTTGGGAGTAAATGAGTAAATGCGAATCAAGATAACTAATTTTTTGGCTTGAGAAAGTAAAGACATTACTATGATAGCCAGATATTTTATAAGGTCTATCCAACAAGTTAAGATCTGTAAAAAAAAGAAAGTTTAGATTTGAATTGGTCGCTTCAAGTAAGATCTGCGGAGGAGTTGAGCTTCCTTTTGAATAAGAAGTCACTACATGAGAGACTCCTTTATAATCATGGTAGAGTTTATGTTCCTGCTTATCTGTATTTTCCTTAAAAATTTCTATATCAAAAGTGGCAAAGTAAAAACCGAAACTAAAATACATAAGTATAACAAGACTTATAAAAAGAAATAGTTTTCTCATAATTTTTCAACCCTCATAAACTTGAATTTTTCATTTATATGATGCTCATCTATTTTTTGATAACCAGGGAAGAGTTCGGGAAAGTTAGGATTACTCCAGTCCTCGGTAATAAAAGTAAATTTCTCTGGTAGGTCTTTACACTCATCTACAAAATGAAAATGATCTAAGCGACCTGCCTTTGGAAGTTTGCAAAATAATTCACCAGTTTTGAAAGTTAAGTAGGCAGAAAGTTGGTAGCTATATGTGAGATATTGTGTAGATGGGGCGATCTTTTTAAGGATAGGAGCGAATCTATAGGATTCATAAAGATTAATCTGACTAAAAGGCTTTTTATCCCTCAATGGAATTGTTACAAGCGCTACGATGAGGCATAGGACCCACAATAGAGCACTCCGTTTAACCCAAACAAACTGTTGGGTTGAAGTGTATTTGATGGAAAGGGCATAAAGAGTAGGAAACGACATAATAACCCAATTGGCTTCAACGCGACCCTTGAACGACGAGTAGAGAAAAAATAAAAAAGGAAAAACCATAAATGGTAACAGTGGGTCCTTTTTCCAATTGGAATTCTTGTTGAAGAAGAAAAGAAGAAAGGGTGGTAGAGCAAGAAGAACTTGAGTGAAAACATACTCGATTGGAAAACTCCACTTCCAGTATTTCGCTGCCATGCCGTGTTCCCATTGGAAAGAAAAGGAGCTCCAGTCATTGTAATAGTTCCAGATAAAAACAGGGGAGCAAGTCAGTGCTGCTATGAAAATACTAATCAAAGTTTTATAGTTTAAAAACTTTTTGAGGTTTCTTTGTTGTACGATGACAAGAAAAATGCAGGGTAGAAATAGAACTATCTGGTATTTAGAAAGGAAACCTAGTCCTAATGAGAGGCCTAGTCCCACATAATCTGTAAGTCGATTTTTCGACAATACTTCTAGGGCGAAATAAATGGCGAGAGACCAGAAAAAAACAAGTGGTATGTCAGGGGTTGCAATCACTGCCCCAAGACCCCATAGAGGATTTAGTAGAGCAATAATTAAAAACCAAGATAGTTTTTTTGATTGTATTTGTGGCCGTAGAATGACGGTCCAAATCAGAAGTGTAAAATGACTCAATAAAATAAAAGGCCATCGAATGGCACCCTCGCCAAAGGATGTTAAGTTTTGAGAAAGCATCATGATCCAACCAACCATTGGGGGGTGATCAAAGTAACTGAGAGAAGGAAACTTGCCCCAGATAAAATAATAATACTCATCGAGAGTGACTGGTAAAAGCCAAGCCAAACATAGTTTGATAATAAAACTAATGACGAAAATCTTTTTTAAACTAAAATTCACGGATAATTTAATTCAATAGGTTTATTGAGGGTTCCTGGTACTTTCTTAGTACTGTCGTTAAAAGAAACTTGTACAGCACCTCCATTATTAAATTTTACTTTAATTGGAGTGGAAAAAATGAGGGTTTTAGACTCATTACTTTTTAATAACATAACTTGTACAAAACCATCCGACCAGATGATCTCGGCTCGTATTGGTTCAAGGGCCGTGATAATGAGTTTGTTGTCTGATTCAACCTTGACGGGGGCTTTCTTTATTTCAGAGGATTCAACTTTGTCTTTTGCTTCAATGGGATTAGCTACAACCTGTGTTTTTTGTTGATCCGCTTTTTGATTCTCTTCTTTAGTTTGTTCTTTAGAAGGTTTTTTATTTTTCCTCTTTAATTCGTTTTTTTTAGGCTTAGATGTTGGTTTTTTTTCAGTTTCTTTTTTTTCAGTTGTTTCGGGCTCATTCACTATAGGTTTGTTCTCACTGTACATTGTTGGAGGAAGATTTTCTTCTTCCGAATAGGAATTAAGCTTTTTGACGACAAAATAAATACCAGTGACAAGAAATAATATAATGATAAGGCTGATAATTATGCCGACAGTTTTAGGTATTTGAAAACGTCCCATAGGTTGCGACTCAATGGGTTCTTCTTCTGTTCGATGTTGAGCCACGGGCTTTTCAACAGTTGCGATTTCTACTTCATCCTGGAAAGCTTCTATACAGAGCTGATCCACTTTTTGCATGTCCGCTTGCAATTCTTTAGCATAACTTTTTATGAGACCAACACAGAAGACTTTGGCAGGGAGAGCGGATTTGTTCCCCTCTTCTATTGCCATAAGTTTATAAATATGAATTTTAGTACTCTCAGCAACATCATTGAGGCTAAGGTTTTTACTTTCTCTAAGTTTTTTTAAATATTTACCGAGTTCTTTCATGTTATTGTGTTTTCGTAATTTTCATAAGTTTCATCATTTCATCTATTTTTGAACGATTAGGTCCGTTGGGAAATCTTTTTACTCCCTCTTGCAATCTGGCAATAGCCTTTTGTTTATAGCCTAAACGGAAAAAAGCGATGGCGCTGTAGTAGTGTGGTTCGTCAAAGCCTCTTTTTCTACATTGATAAATGGCCTGATCAAGGGCTTGAGCGGCTTTTTGGAAGAGTTCCTTTTCAATAAGGACCCGCCCGTAGTAGTTGTAAGCTAAGCAATTCTTTCGATTCAAACTGATGGATTTTAAAAAGTAACCTTCACTTTTATCGTATTGATTTTGAAAAAAGTAACTAAGCCCTAAATTGAGCCATACTTTATCTTTGGCTGCATAAGTCAAATCATTAGCAGCAGCCAGCAGGTGAGTCCGAGCGGCTTCGTAATCTTTCATGTCAATATAGACACGACCAAGGTTATTTTGAGCTTCCGAGTAGTTAGAGTTCAGCTCCAAGGCCTCTTTAAGCGCAAGAACGGCGTGTTCATATTCGCCGAGAAAATAATAAGCTAGTCCAAGATGGTTTGCGATAAGCGCACTTTTTGGATCGAGTTCTTTTGCTTTTAATAACTGTTCAAGGGCTTGTGGTTTTTGACCTTTTGCAAGGAGGTTCACTCCAATTCGGAAGTGGTTATAGGCCATCTTTTCATTGTTTTTGTCATTTGATTGGCAATGAACCAAAGCAAAGGATGAAATTAATAAAAAGAGAACTAAAAAGCCGGAGCGAAACATTTGATAAAACTATCAAATTTTTCAGCATTTAGCAGTTTTTGAGCAACTGTCGCTCTGCAATAAAGTCAAACATTCCAGATGGGAAGTTTGGGGAAACATATCAAAAGGTTCGATGCTTTTGATCAGCCATTTTTCCGATAAAGTTTTTAAATCTCTGGCAAGGGTGGCAGGGTCACAGCTTATATAAATCATGTAGGGGACAGAGGAAGATTCAATAAGTCTTTGAAATTCAGGAGAAAGCCCAGCACGTGGAGGATCAACAATAATAAGCTTTCCTGAAACATCTAAGGTGGGCAAAACCTTACTAACATCACCCAATTGAAAGCTGAGGCGAGAGTGAGCCCATTCTTGGGCTTTAGTTATGTTAATCTCATTGGAATCAATGCCATGACAGGTGAGAGTCTTATCCTGATTGGTCAGTTCAATGCCCCAGTTACCTTGCCCGCAATAAAGATCAATAACATCACTAATGGTGAACTCTTTTACGAGTTCAATTATTCGAGTTGCAATCGCTTTATTTTGCAGAGTGTTGACTTGTCTGAATCCCAACTCCGACTGTCCAACCTCATTGACGGGATACATCTCAATGGAATCTTTATCTGAGGTTGCAAACTCATATTTTCCATCTTTGAGATGTAACCAATTTGCACTTACTTTTATAAAATCATTAATAGCAGTGTCTGCAATTGGGCAATGAGTGATTGCAATTTTTGAATGGCTTCCTTTTTTTGAATAATGAAGCTGATTCCCAATTTTATAGAGTTGAATGCGGTTTCTATAGGAAAAAGTGGAGGGGCTCGATTTGATCTCTTTCATCACAGAAAGGTCAGTGATTCCGCCGATTCTTTTTAAGGTTTGTTTTAGATTTTCTTGTTTCCAATAGAGTTGGTTTTTATAGGGGAGGTGCTGCCAGTCACATCCACCACAGGAGCCAAAATACTCACAATGGGGAGTTATTCTTGTGTCGGCCGCTTCAATAATTTTAACAATTCGAGCTCGGCCATAGGACTTTTTAGATTGGGTGATTTCAACAAGGAGTTTGTCTCCTGGACAAGAAAAAGGAATGAAAAAAACTTTGTCTTGAATGTGGCCAACTCCTTCACCAGAGTTGGCCAATGAGGTCACGACAACGGTATGTTGTTCGCCCTTCATTTATTTATTTACGATCTCGTAATCTTCAAAGAATAGGGATAGTTCTCTTTGAGCACTTTCAGGGCTATCACTACCGTGAACGGCATTTTCACCAACATTGTCACCAAATTCTTTACGAATTGTGCCTTCGGCCGCTTCCGATGGGTTCGTTGTTCCCATAATTTCACGGTTTTTAGCCACAGCATTCTCACCACTTAGTGCCATTAACATAACGGGTCCAGATGTCATGAATGTAACAAGCTCTCCGAAGAAAGGACGTTCTTTGTGTTCAGCGTAGAACTCTTCGCATTGTTGTTTTGTTAATTGAACTAATTTAGCAGCGGCAATTTGAAGACCATTGCTTTCAAACTTATTAATGATCGCACCAATAGCGTTCTTTTTCATTGCATTGGGTTTGATAATTGAAAATGTAACTTCACTCATTTGATTCTCCTTTTATAAACTTGCTTTTAAAGTTGTTCCTAAATCAGCGGGACTGTGTGAGATAGAGCACCCAGCACTTTTAAGGGCGTCAAACTTACCCTCAGCCGTTCCTTTGCCTCCACTGACAATAGCACCAGCGTGTCCCATTCTTTTACCTTTTGGAGCTGTCGCTCCGGCGATAAAACATGTTACAGGTTTTTTGAATTCACGTTTAATATACTCAGCAGCCTCTTCTTCAGCGGATCCACCGATTTCACCGATCATAATAACGGCATCGGTGTCTTTATCAGCATTGTACATTTCTAAAACGTCAATAAAGTTTGTTCCATTGACAGGGTCTCCACCAATTCCAACACAGGTGCTTTGTCCCAGTCCGACGGCTGTTAATTGATGAACGGCTTCGTAAGTGAGAGTTCCCGAACGGCTAAGCACTCCAATACGTCCTTCTTTATGGATATGACCTGGCATAATTCCTATTTTACATTGGCCAGGTGTAATGACTCCTGGGCAGTTTGGTCCAATAAGACGAGTTTTTTTACCTTTCATATAAGCTTTAACTCGAACCATGTCGTTGATAGGAATCCCTTCTGTAATACAGATAGCTAGAGCTATTTCAGCATCAACAGCTTCCATAATAGCATCAGCTGCAAAGGCAGGGGGCACGTAAATCACAGTAGCATTGGCTCCTGTTTTTTCCACAGCTTCGTGAGTGGAGTTGAAAACAGGTAGGTCTAAATGTTTTGTACCACCTTTTCCAGGAGTCACTCCACCAACCATTTGTGTTCCATACTTTATTGCTTGTTCAGTATGAAAAGTTCCTTGAGCACCGGTGATTCCTTGGCAAATAACTTTTGTATTTTTATCTATTAATATAGCCATGTCTTACGCTCCCTTCACTGCGCTTGTGATTTTCTCAGCAGCATCAGTTAGTGAATCAGCTGGAGTTACGTTCAAATTACTATCAGATAGGATTTTTTTACCCTCTTCAACGTTGGTTCCTTGTAGTCTTACAACAAGAGGAACACTGAGCCCGACATCTTTCACTGCGGCAATAATACCTTCAGCGATAATGTCACATTTCATAATACCGCCAAAAATATTCACTAAGATTCCTTTCACGTTAGGATCTTTAAGAATAATTTTGAAAGCGGCTATAACGTTTTCTTTAGTGGCTCCACCACCAACATCTAAGAAGTTGGCAGGCTCAGCACCGTGGAGCTTAATGATGTCCATGGTAGCCATGGCTAGTCCGGCACCATTAACTAAGCAGCCGATATTTCCATCGAGTTTAATGAAGGCAAGATTGAATTTAGAAGCTTCAACCTCAGAGGCATCTTCCTCAGATAGATCTCTCAACTCCATAATGTCTTTATGACGATAAAGTGCATTGGAATCAAAGTTCATTTTAGCATCAAGAGCCATAACATCACCCTCTTTTGTGGTAACGAGAGGGTTAATCTCCACCATAGCGCAATCCTCTTGCATGTAAATTTCGTAGAGACCTTTAAAATACGCCGCGGCTTTAAGGGCTTGTTTGCCTTCAAAACCAAGTTTGAAAGCCAACTGGCGAGCTTGGAAGTCTGGCATTCCAAAAGCAGGATCTATATTTATTGTATGGATGGCTTCGGGATTCGTCTCAGCCACTTCCTCAATATTGACTCCACCTTCGCTACTGGCCATGACGGAAACTTGTGAAGTTTCACGATCAAGAAAAACGGCACAGTAATATTCTTTATCAATATTACAGCCTTGTTCAATATAGACTTTTTGGACTTCTTTTCCTTCGGGTCCGGTTTGATGAGTGACCAGATTCATACCAATCATTTCATCTGTGAGAGATTTAACCTCTTCAAGAGATTTAGCAATTTTAACTCCTCCACCTTTCCCGCGGCCACCGGCGTGGATTTGAGCTTTTACTACCCAAATATTTCCACCAAGGCTTTGAGCCGCTTCTTGGGCTTGTTCTCCGTTACTCACGACCTGTCCCTTTAGAACGGGAAGGTTGTATTTCCTAAATATTTCTTTGGCTTGATACTCATGTATATTCATTGCACTTCCTTAGTAGTCCAAGCTTTTTAAAGCTGTTAATAATTCTTCAACATGTTTACGTGAATTTTCGAGTCCGGCTTTTTCTTCGTCATTGAGTTTAAGCTCAATGACTTTTTCCAATCCATTTTTGCCGAGTTGGCAAGGGACACCAATAAACATTCCTTCTATTCCATACTCTCCTTCAAGAAAGGCGGCACAAGGAAGTATACGGTTTTGATCTTTTAGGATAGCTTCCGCCATTTCCACAGCACTCGCAGAGGGAGCGTAATAAGCGGAACCTGTTTTTAATAAGCCGACGATTTCAGCTCCACCTTTGCGGGTTCTCTCAACAAGAGCATCAATCTTTTCTTGAGAAAGCATTTCGGTTAATGGTACTCCACCTAAAGAACAGTGACGGGGCATTGGAACCATGGTGTCACCGTGTCCACCGAGAACGAAAGCTTGAATATCTTTAACGCTAATACCAGTTTCTTCAGCGATAAAAGAACGGAAGCGAGCACTATCTAAAATACCGGCCATTCCGATAATTCTTTCTTTAGGAAATCCTAGAGTCTCTTTAGCAACCATTGCCATGGCGTCGAGTGGGTTAGAAACAACGATGACCGTTGAGTTTGGAGCATTTTCCCGAATGCCTTCGCACACACTTTTCATAATTTTTGCGTTAGAAGCAAGAAGGTCATCGCGGCTCATCCCTGGTTTGCGGGGGAGGCCAGCCGTAATAATAACAATGTCTGAACCAGCTGTGTCTTTGTAGTCAGAAGTACCAATCACGCGGCTATCAAATCCTTCCACGGGGGAGGCTTCAAAAAGATCCAGTGCTTTCCCCTTGGCCGAGCCTTCATTAATATCCACTAGAACAACATCTCCCAACTCTTTACTGGCAGCCCAGTGAGCACAGGTGGAGCCTACAAAACCAGCACCAACTACCGTTATTTTCTTTCTCGTATGACTCATTTATTCCTCCTTTGAATCGGAAAACCCCTAGCGGGAGCTATATATAAAGAAAAGTTTTAAGTATCATCCCTTCTTATACCTAAGTGCTTGCCGAGTAAACCAATCCCAGAAAATTCATCTAAAGATCGAGATTCATGACGTTGCGCGATTTAGATTCAAACATTCATAGCGATGCCCTTTAGTTAAGCTTTTTACATCATTGACTTGGCTGTCGTGAGTACTCGACAGATACCTGCTTTGCCTTGTGTAATTCAGATGGGGGTATTTATAGTTTTATGGCCTGTGGACTTAAATATTTCTCAGTCGGAGTCTTTAATAAAACAGGGGTCACCAGAGACGAGCCCGTTTTGGGATCCTTTTGATTGATGATGGAGTCTTGGAGTGAAGGGGCTCACCTTTCAGGTTGATGTCAAAAATGAAAAGGGTTTTAGGTATAAGCTCCCGATTACCTGTGCAACTAGCCGAGAGTGATTGCTGTATTTTTGGGCTCACGATGACTGGTTTTACAACTGGTCCTCGTTTGCCTATTGGTTTAGAATAAAAAAATAGTGCGGCTTATGCTTACTGTTCTTATTTTAGTTGATGTGACAAAAATTAAGATGATCTTCCATATAAATGCATAGGGATGGTAAAAGTAAGCCGATTGAGAAGCTCAAGTCATTAATATATTTAATGAAATTGAGGTTTTTGTTTTAGAATCACTAGTCATCTTGAGCGAGGAACTATGGGCAAGGAAGCCCCGATAATTGAATTGAGATCGGTCTCATTAGAGTTTGGTGAGTTATCAATCTTCAATAATTTGAGTTTAACTATTAACCAAGGTGACTCACTGGTATTGGTCGGTCCTAGTGGGAGCGGTAAGAGTAGTCTTTTAAAATTAATGACGGGTTTACTTGAGCCAACCGGTGGTGAAGTTCTTTATCGAGGTAAAAGTCTTTCAATACTAAGCAAAACAGACCATCTCCAGTTTTTATCGGAGGTGGGAATGCTTTTTCAACAAAACGCCCTTTTTGACTCTATGACAGTGTTTCAAAACCTCTCTTTTGTTTTGAATGAAATAAAACCAACAGCGAACGAAGAAGAAAAAAGTCAGGAAATCTTAAAACTATTGCAAGCGGTGGGTTTGGATCATGTTTTAGATAATTTCCCGGGCGAACTCAGTGGAGGAATGCAAAAAAGGCTTGGGATAGCACGTGCTTTAGTGGTTCGACCGTCTCTTGTTTTTTATGACGACCCGACAGCAGGCCTTGATCCAATAACCAGCCGGAAAATCGTAAATATGATTCTTGAGTTGCAAAAGAAGTGGGACGGCACCTTAGTAACGGTGACAAATGATATGATGAGAGCTTTTCAGTTGGCTGGCCAATGTTTGTTTTGCTTTAAAGAGGATTTTGTTCTTACTGGAAATGAACAGCAAACACGTCAACATCACGATCCAAGAGTTCAACAATTTATTCACGGTCAAGTGCAGGGCCCCTTGGAGGCACTGTGATTGAGTTTAAAGGCTTAACTAAAAGTTTTGGCAAGAGAACCATACTGAAAAATCTCGATTTAAAAATTGAGAAGGGGAAGATTGTTTTTATCTTAGGTATGTCAGGTACTGGGAAATCGGTTCTTTTAAAAAATATTGTAGGTCTTTTAAAGCCCGATAGTGGAGAAATTCACGTTAACAATTTTGCCGTTCATCAATTAAGCGAAACTGAAATGATGGAAGTGAGAAAATTCTGTGGAATGGTTTTCCAGCAACCGGCATTGTTTGATTTTCTGACTGTCTTTGAGAACGTGGCCTATGGCTTACGAAAACATTTTAACTTAGAGGAAGAGCAAATAAGAAAACAAGTAAAGGAAAGTCTCGAGCTGGTTGCACTGGGAGATATAGGGCATAAATGGCCTCATGAACTTTCCTACGGTATGAAAAAAAGAGTTAGTCTGGCCCGAACAGTGGCTTTAAAGCCGAAAATTCTTCTATTTGATGAGCCAACAACCGGCCTTGATCCCATCTCTACGAATAGAGTGAATGAGTTGATTTTAAATCTTTCCAAAAACCTAGGAACCACATCAATCGTTGTTAGTCATGATATGGAAAGCGCTCTGTCTGTTGCGGATCATATTGTTGTTTTGGATGGGGGAGGCCTTTTAACTCAAGGTACACCTGAGGAAATGAGGACCAGTCCTGTTCCCTTAGTACGAGAATTTTTACTAGAGGTCAGTGAATGAAACTTTATTATTTTCTTTTTGAATTGGGTGACACTCTTCTCTACTTAAAGCAAGTGCTCATTCGTACATCTTTTAGTAGCCAGAGACGAGAAGAGATCTTTGAGAAAAGTTTAGAGGTGATCCACCAAAGTTTATTGACCACATTATTTGCTGGTTTTTTTGTGGGGGCTATCATGACTCTACAGTTTACTTTACAAATGAAAATGTTTAATGCCCTATCTTATTTGGGAGCACTGGTAACCAGCGCGACAGTCAGAGAGGTGGGACCATTATTAATTGCATTTCTTTTAAGTGGTAAAATTGGAGCTTTCACATCGGCCGAGTTGGGCACTATGAAGGTGAGTGAGCAGATTGATGCCATCCGCTGTTTGGGAGCTGATCCATTAAGAGAAGTTATTGTCCCTCGGTTTTTGGGTATAATAATAGCAAGCTTTTTTCTTCTAACAATGGGACTGCTGTTGTCATTTGGCGGTGGTCTTCTTATGGCAATAACTTTTGGTCAACTTCACTGGGAGCAATATATCTCCCATATACCCAATGTCGTTCATGTTTTTTCTATAGTTAGTGGGGTTGTAAAATGTTTAATTTTTTCTCTCGTGATCGCCACTTTATGTACATATCGAGGCTACAAAGTAATAGGGGGGGCAAAAGATGTGGGTGAGGGAGTTGTTGTTGCAGCAACACAAACAATGATCGCCCTAGTCTTTGCGGACTGGTTCAGTACATTTATCCTCGAAGGTTTATTGAATGGCTAGGCTCACTTTCTTATCAATGTGTTATCAAACCATTACCAGTTTTTTAACCTCTGGTGTGCGTATGACTGAGTTTATGCAGCAGTTAGAAAAACTCGCATACAGAAGTCTCAATATTATCATTATTTGTGTCTCCTTTGCCGCCGCTGTGACTATTTTAGAAGCCTCTTTTCATATGAAGCTTGTTTTACACGATGATAGTCTTGTTCCCGGTTTTGCAGCGATGCTTATTGTGAGGGAATTGGCTGTTGTTGTGATGTCTCTATTGCTGGCAGCTAAAATAGGAGCTGGGATTGCAGCTGAAGTGGGCCAGATGAAAATATCGGAACAGATTGATGCCCTTAAGTTATTAGGTATTAATCCTTTCAATTATTTGGTTTTACCCAGATTGTTAGCTTGTTTGGTTGGAGGCATTCTTTTAGCGCTTATTGCTAATGGAATATGCATATTAACGGCCGCTTTAGTAACCACTTATAGCTTGGATCAGAGCTTTTCGTTTTTTCAAACATCTTTTCGGCGCTTTGTTCTTATCCAAGACCTTTGGTTTTCTTTAATTAAAGGTATGGTGTTTTGTGGGGTCATTCCTTTAATTAGTTGTTATTTTGGCTTTATTTGTGAACCTGGAGCCCACGGGGTTGGCCGCGCGACAACAAAAAGTGTTGTTTCTTCCTCAATTGCTATAATCGTATTAGACTTTTTATTAACATTGATCTTTTCATTATTTTACTAAGAGAGAGAGCATGAACTCACAACTTAAAATTGCCATTTTATTTATATTAGCAGGATTGTCTGTGGTCGTCTTTGTTTCTTTCCTCGGTAAATTTGAAATCCTTGGGCAGTATAAGAGAATGATCATTGCCTATAACTTTGTAGGAGGATTAGAAGAGGGATCTCATGTCCGCCTTATGGGAGTTAAGGTCGGGAAAGTTGAAAAAGTTGAGTTCAAGCCTGGTTATAAGACTTCCAGTGGCGAAGAGGTAAATTTACACATCCATATCAAAGTCGCACAAAGTGCATGGCCTGTTATAAGAGAAGATAGTCAGTATTTTATTAATATGGCCGGTATAATCGGAGAGAAGTATCTAGAAATATCTCCAGGGTCTCAGCAAGCAAAATCTGTTCAGCCAGGTATGGTTGTTCGTGGGGTGGATCCACCGCGAGTCGATCAACTTATTTCGCAAGGGTATGCCCTTGCGGGTAAGATCTTATCCGTTGTTGAAACAAACGAAGGGTCGGTGACTGATACCATAGGCTCTATCAGTGATCTTGTGAAATCATTAAATAAAGTTTTAGAAACAATAGATAAAGTAACGACCAAGCGCGAGTACTCGGACCTTGTTAGTAAGTTTAGTCAATTGAGTGGCGAGATGACAGTTTTGCTTCGGGACGCCAACAAAGGCAATATTCGTGATACTTTAACGACTATGAGAAATCTCCTAAAGAAGCTGGATAAGATTGAAGAAAAAGAAATTAGAGACTTTTTGCAGGAAGAGGGAATTAAGGCTCGGGTGGCACTATGATTTTTTTTCCTCATTTAATTGCTGGTAGATCAAAGAGTAGAGAACGGACAAGTATGAGAACCTTAGGAATAATTCTTATACTCTTCTCTATTGTTTTTATACAACATGAATCGGCAGGAGCTGAAGCATTGTTATGGGGAACTTCTAAGCCAGCAAGAAGAACTTCCAATCGTTTTAATTATGATGAAACTCCTAAAGCCCAAGAGGTGTCTAGTTTTTGGGCTCATCGTAAAATGTCGGTGGGAATCGCAACAGCAGGAGCTTATGGTATCGGCGGTGCTTTAGTGGCATTTCATTTTCATCCTCAATGGAGTGTGGATATGGGATTCGGTGGTGGCAGTCACTTCCAATCCTTTGGATTTAGAGTAAAAAGAACCATGCTAAAGTCTTCTCCCCTTAATCCTTATTTTGCTCTTGGTTTTCAAAGATGGGAACGGGGAACAAGTCGACCCATTAATCCAAACGATATTAGACCAGGATATGTTGCCACGGAATTTATGTCTGAAGAAGATCGGAGAAACGGACATATTGATGAAAAACTGATTCATGGCTCTCTTGGTTTGCAATATATTATGACTCAAGGTGAGTGGGCGGGCTACGGACTCTTTCTTGAGGCTCTTTATCTTGTGTCCGCAGAAGATTTGCAGTCAGCTCCCACAGCATCTTTTGGAATGAACTATTATTTTTAAAATAGCCAGTGAATGGTCAGATCTTTAATTATTTTGCTGAATTTTCAGCTATATCTCTTAGTTTTGATTAAAAAAGAATCAGATTGAATGGAATAAACAAAAAAAAACCCCGACAATGGGTCGGGGTCTCTTGCTATCAACTCGTTAAAATTATTTCTTTTTACGAGTTGTTTTCTTAGCGGCTTTTTTACGAGTCGCTTTTTTCTTAGCTTTCTTAGCAACTTTCTTTTTAGCTTTTTTAGCTGCTTTTTTCTTAGTGGCTTTCTTTTTAGTCTTTTTAGCCGCTTTTTTCTTTGTTGTTTTCTTAGCAGCTTTTTTACGAGTTGCTTTTTTGCGAGTCGCTTTTTTACGAGTCGTCTTCTTTTTAGTAGTACGTTTTTTCTTTGCCATTATGCCTCCTCAAAAACGATGAGTTCTTTGTTGTTTAAACTTCTGCATTCAGTTTACTCACGTGACTATATTCGTCAATAGAAAAGTATTTCTTTAGCACTTTTTTTGCTTAGGAAAACTAATGATGTTGATGAATTCACTACTTTCCTTTCTGATTTTTGTATTCGTATTTACGTTCGTAAATCGGATTTTCGGACATTTTAAAAGACAACATGTTTTCCCTCTGAAAATGATGACAAAATTTGGCACTTTCTACTTTATTTATCTAATCACAGCGTATTTCTATTTTTTTAAACAACCTTTTTGGTTTTGGCTTCACTGTTTTTTGTCATTAATCAGAATTCCAAGTCTATTATTTCTATACCTGCGATACCATCAACAACAGGTCTACAGCGAGTTTGATAGATTCCTTTCAATGGTCATTCTTGGAATGCGCCGAGGATTGTCGTATTCCGCGGCGATGGAGGTCTCAATTCGAGGCGGTGACTGGAAGCAAGGCCAGTTGCTCGAAAAGATTTATGAGAATGTTGTTTTTTCACAACAAGAACCTGTGGTTAAAAAGGGACTGTTCGGGCAAATCATCCATCAAATCCACATCCAGTTAAGGGCCCTTCATGAAGACCCTCATCAAGCAATTGATAGGCTGTGTAATTTTCGAAAAAATTTATGTGATCGTCTCAGTTTTCGACAAAAGTCGAGACAGATTTGGGCTTATT
>CAXREJ010000038.1:0-22981 GCA_964229765.1 Bdellovibrionales bacterium
GAAGGTTTTAATAACCTGGCAAAGCTTTACCAGAAGCGGGCTTTCGGATATAAGAACTTTGAAAATTATCGGCTAAGGCTTTTAAATGCTGGTGTTTAGTGGGTTTTAGACATAGTTCCACCATCTACCGAGTAGAACCAGTATTGGACAACTTCATTTTTTTTAAGACTCAAGCCAATTTTTAATATCTGAGGCTTAAAATAGATATCCAATGACTATCAGCTCAGAGGAGTAACATGAAAGTTTACACAAAAAAAGGAGATCAAGGGACCACTTCCCTCCTTGATGGCTCAAAAGTTAAAAAATTCAATCTACGCTTAGAAAGCTATGGAACTGTCGATGAACTCAATTCTCATCTAGGGGTTCTCACATCCCACCTTGAGGGTGATGACACGTTAAGCAATTGCAAATACGACATACTTCACCTGCAATCTTTTTTATTTCATCTCGGTAGTCATTTAGCCTGCTCCACAGAGGATATGCAAAAAAAACTTCCTCCATTTGAAGAAAGTTTGATCCAAGAACTTGAGGACAAAATAGACAAAATGGACAAAGAATTACCCACTTTAAAGAATTTTATTCTTCCTGGAGGACATATAGGCGCCAGCCAAGCACACATCTGTCGAACATTGTGTCGACGGGCGGAAAGATTAGTCGTTCAACTCAATGAGGAAAAGTCATTACCCATTCCCGCCATTGCATTTCTTAATAGGTTAAGTGATTACTTTTTTGTGTTAGCTCGTTATATCAATTTTCTAAAGGGTATCCCCTGTCATGAGTGGAAGCCCTAAGAAAACACTATTCTCTATAGATTGCGAATTTTAGATTAATCATTAAAATTTTTAAGGAAACCCCATTCGATGAAACTGAGCTTAGCCACTGAACATGATGATGAAGATCTCAAGTCTTTTTTCAATCATCAAATTCTCAAAGGTGTGTATGATTATCGCCTAGAGCGGCCCAACTCTTTTTTTGATCAATACAGAATATCAACTGATGATTTTCAAACCTATATTTTAAGAGACTCCTCGGGCAGCATTCAAGCCATGGCCTCTATGCTTTTTAAAAAAGGTTACATCAATGACCAAGAGCAGACTATCGGTTATGTGACTGACTTAAGAGTTTCTAAGTCGCGCTCAGCCACTCTCACCTGGACAAAAGAATTTGTACCTGCTTTTGAATTTGAAAGATCAAAGCGTAACTGCCAATTCATCTTTTCTGAGCTTGAGCAGTTTGAAAATATTGCTTACAACACACTCTTACGCCGTAGAAGTCGAAACACATACATGCCTCGCTATCATCTGTTTCGTAAATTCAATTTAGTCGCTATTTATGGGAAACACTTTTTTGCTGAGAAACCGCTAACATCTATTCAGATTGATTCTGGTAAGACAGAAGATATCCAACCCTTATGCAACTACTTACAAAGCAAATCAGTTAGAAGACCTTTGCGCTACAACATCAACAGTGAAGAGTTGGAACGCCGACTTCGGACTTGGCCCAATTTTTCCATTCAAAATTTTCTTATTGCCCGTAATAATCAAGATCAAATTATAGGTTGTATGGCTCCGTGGAATAATCGTGATGTACAGCAGATGATTATAAAAAAATACAAACGGCAAAGTTTTCAAGCTTTTTCCACAAGTCAAACTCTTGGCCTTTTAGGACTCGCTAGACCTTTTCCTAAACCAGGCTCTAGCTTGAGGGTAAAACATATCACTCATGGAACCTATGATAATCCTGATATTTTTTATTCTCTCTTAAACCGAGCATTTAACGAATGTCAGAATAAAGAAATTCTAGTTTATCAAAACTATTATGGGGATTACGCCACTCGCCCCCCTCTTTCTTTTATGCACATTAAAATACCCTACGGTTTTTACTCCGTACTCAATCACGAAACGAAACTTCCTCGTTTTCTTCACCCCAACCCTTTTATTCCTGCCCCCGATTTTAATATTTACGCATTTTAATAATTAAGAATGAAGCCATCGTTTTAAATTTAAAACGATGGCTGAATTAAATTTATTTCACGAAACAGAACCAAGAGATGATGTTCCGCGCAATCTTATAGTTACCCCAATTATATTTTATAGAACTCAACAAGCTTTGGAACTTCAATAGGTTGGCGTACTTTTGCTTGAAATAATTGTAATTAATATAGAGAGTGTGAAATCTTTTTCATATTCATTAAGTTTAATTTTTGATTGATTGTCCATGGGACACAAACAATTTCAAGCTTTTACAGGGACTAAGCTTGAGGGACAAAAGGGGCATTCATGCAATCAATTTGCTTGCTATTCGCGGGACAGCGGGGATTAGACGACGTACAATTTAGACAATCAGTTTTACGTATTCCAGAAGTTTCAAGACGTTTGAAACAAGCGCAAGAAATTTTAGATCAAGCCATCGACTCTAATATTTATGTCGACCTTATTTCTTACATCAATTCTCCAGACTCAGATTTTGACAACATCTCAAACCTTAAATCTTTAGTCGCTTCTTGCGTGCAAGTGGGACTTTTTGATCGTTTTATTAAATATCGTAGTCGTCCAGAGTTTTTAATTGGTCGCAACAACGGACTCTCTGCCTTAAAAGTGTGTGCACAAATGCAAACTTTTGAGGAATTCGTAGTTACAAGTCCTTTTTGCCAAGAAAACACTTTAATGGGACGTTTTGCGAATCAAAAAAACTCTAAACTCTTTGGAACGGAATTAGAAGAGTACGGAGTTTTACAGTGGAACCACGATGGTTACTACGAAGTGATCGAGAGCAAACAAAAAAATGCTCCTGGTATTTTAGAAGATCTTTCTAAAAAACATCTTCTCACCCAATGTATCCATGTTGGACCAACTTATGACTTCTGGTTGGATGAGTTTGAAAAGAAAAGCATGATGACTCTAGCCTCTATGAGTTCTATTGACCTAGATCCCATCTTAAATTCTTTTTGGAAATCAGCCTAACCAACACCATTAAGGTTCGCACCTTTTAGAGAGGTGAATGCAAAGAAGGGGACTTTTCTACAAGTCCTCTTGAGTATTGGAGAGTAACTCTTCAATCGTGGTAATGCCTTGCAAGACTTTCTGAATACCATGATCTCTAAAACTCTTCATACCTTGTTCTATGGCTTTCTTTTTAATTGCACCAGAGTCTTTTCTTTGCATGATTAAGGTACGCAACTCTTCTGTCACAACTAAAAGCTCTTGTATGAGTGTTCTTCCAATATAACCTTTGTTGTTACACTTATTACAACCCACAGCTCTATGAATTTTCGCATCTGCAAGATCTTGAGGTTTAAGACCTAAGTTTTTCATTTCAAGATCCGATGGCTCGTGTGGTTCTTTACAATGTGGACAAAGAACACGTACCAGCCTTTGAGAGATGACTCCTAGTAGCGAAGTGGCTATCAAAAAAGGCTCACACCCCATATCAATAAGTCTCGGGAAGGCTCCAGCAGCATCATTGGTATGGATCGTTGATAAAACCAAGTGACCCGTCAATGAGGAGTTAATCGCAATTTCTGCCGTTTCCAAGTCACGAATCTCCCCGATCATAATAATGTCGGGATCTTGTCGAAGAATCGCCCTTAATCCACTGGCGAAAGTAAGACCAATTTTTGAGTTCACTTGAATCTGACCAATACCCTGTATTCGTTGCTCCACCGGATCTTCAACTGTAATAATATTGGTATCAATTGAGTTTAACTTTTGTAATGAAGCATAAAGAGTGGTCGACTTACCACTTCCAGTTGGTCCGGTCACAAGAACAATCCCATAGGTTCTCTGTAAAAGTGAATCAAGGTTTGACAAGTTTTCCTCAGAAAAACCCAATTGATCCAAATTTAAAATAACATTGGAGCGATCCTGCAAACGCATAACAGCTCTTTCACCATGGGCTGTGGGAACTGTATTTAAACGAACGTCAATGTCCTTACCACCTATTTTAAGTGGAATTCGACCATCTTGAGGAAGTCTTTTTTCCGCGATATTTAAATTTCCCATAACTTTAATACGAGAAGTGATCGCATTCTGTAACTTTTTAGGCGGTTTAAAGACATCATACAAAACACCATCCACTCGAAAACGAACCACCATGTCTTTTTCATAGGGCTCTATATGAATATCCGATGCTTTTTCTTTAACGGCTCTTGATAACAAAGTGTTCACCAAACGAATGACCGGCGCATCATCATCAGCAGCCTCTAATAGATCAATAATAGGTTCATCAAGATCGTAATCATCCTCTTCTATTTCATCGAGGCCATCTAGAGCCGCTGTTCCCTTTTCATAGACACGGTTTATAGCATCAAGAAGTTTCACTTTCGTGGTTAAAACGGGAATCACTTTCTTTTTAAATAGCAGTCTCAGATCATCAAGCACTGTTATATTAAGAGGATTGGTTGTTAAAACTAAAACTTGTCTGTCGTCTTCTTTATAGGGAAGAATTTCAAAGTTCTTTGCATAATTGATTGAGATACCTCGAATCATATCCATGGAGATATCATTAATAATAATATCTTTGGCAAATTGAATACCGATTCTTTGGCTCAACTTTTCCATGACTCGATCTGTTGTTGGGTCAGTGATTTCTTCCAGACTTGCACGAACTGTCTTAGATCCACCAAAGTCTGAGTCTAGCAAAATTTTCAATTGCTCATCATTCAGACTGGTGGACTTTTGAATAATATTTTCTATGACCTGATTGCCTGCCATCTCTTCTTCTTAAAACCCTTCAAAGTCTTCATCATCAAGAGATTCACTCTCAAATTGATCAAGAGCTGGTTGTGGTGCTGGCTCTTCACCCACTGGTATTGCCTCTTCTAGATCCAACTCGATTTCTTCATTGCTAGGAACAAAAGTTTTTGACGAAGCGGTTGAATCTTGTATTAAGTTATTAAAACGCTCACCATAAGGGTCACGTCCACCAGAGTTCTGCTTGATCCAATCAATTCTTTCTGTCATTTTTTGTTTCAAGATATCTTTATGTCCTTGAGAATTTCTAATAATTTTTGGAGTTAAGAACACAACAAGATTTTTCTTCACTTTTCTCACATTACTATTTTTAAACAGCCATCCTAAGATCGGTATATCTCCAAGTAGAGGAATCTTAGATTCAGAGACCCTATCTTCATCCTCCATCAAACCACCAAGGACTGCTGTCTGACCTGACTGTAGAGTGATGTTGGTTTTTAATGACTTCTTAGTCAGTGCCTGGGCGTTTTGAGCTAAGTTTTCAGCTTGAATTTGAGCCGTAGAAACTTTTTGGATTTTTTGCTCAATATTTAACCTCACAATATCGGAGTCTGGACTGATAAAAGGTTTAATTTTTAATAAGATCGTCGCATCTTTAAATTGTGGAGTGAATGTAGACAAACCAGCGTTGGTTGCACTTTGAGTTGCCCCAACAGGCACTTCATCACCCACTTCAATTTCAGCCTCTTCATTGTCCATGGCCAGAATATTTGGAGTTGATAGAATATTTGCATTGGCTTTTGTTTTTAAAACATTAACCAAGGCAAGAAGTGATGGAATTTCCAAAAGGCCATTCCCCGTTTGAATCTGCACAGTTTCAGAAGGATCTCCTAAGTTTAAGATCGCTCCAGATCCGCCAATAGGATTGAGCAGCTCTGCCAATGAGCCTCCTGAGAATCCCGCCCGAGCAATCCCTTCACCATTGTTAGTTCCACCATCACTATTTGGATTAGGAAAGAACTTCATATAGTTCATGTTCCAAAGATTGGTGTTATTAGCTTCCATTTCCATAATAATAGCTTCAACAAAGACCTGATCTTTTGGAATATCAATTTTCGCTAATAGGTTTTTAACCACTTTATAATCTTGTTTACTCGCTGTCACAATTAATGAATTGGTGTTCTCATCGGCTTTTAAGACAACGTTTCCGCCAAAAATAGGTTTTTGAACTTTAGGAGCTGTAAAAGTTTTATCATCCTTACTTTTATTAGACTGCTCAGCCGCTTTCTCAGACTCTTCGGCAATTCCCGATAAGGTTTCAGCAATCTTAACGGCCTCACCATGTTTAACGTAGTAAACATACACTCCACCAGCATCGGCTGGATCGAGAGGATAATCTAATCTTTTCACCAAGGTTTGAATTCTTTCAATCCCTTGAGAGTTTCCAACCACAATAATGGAATTGGTTCGATCATCTGGAGCCACAAGCTTTAAGTTTTCTGTCTTCCCTGCATCACCTTGGCTAAAACGAGAGCGACGAAAACGACTATTACTTTTATCGTTATCCTCACCTTCGTTAATAATCTTATCAATAAGTTCAGAGATGTCTTTAGCCTTAGCATGACGAATAGGAATCACTTCCAATCTTTCTTCAAAACCAGGTTTATCTAAAGTTTCTATAATGCGTGAAATTCTCTCAACACTGGATCCGTATCCAGAAACGATAATGGAGTTTGTTTTTTCGTAAGCCTCAACATCTCCTGCCTTTTTAGAAACAAACTTCTCAAGACTTTTCTTTAAGCTTTCAGCATTAATATACTTCAACTGTATAATACGAGTGATTAATTGATCTGAAGTGGGAAAATAAGCACCAGAATAAGTTTCAATAGAGTCGTTTTTAGCATTGGTCTCTTTACGAATTTTTAAATAACCATCCCCTGTCGGAACAATAGTATAACTATTCATAGCAAGAGCCGATAAAAACATTTTCCAGGCTTGAGCAACAGTGACAGGTGTTGGAGCAACAATCGTGATTTTACCATTCACTCCAGGTTCCATAATAAAATTCTTTTTCGTTAACTTTCCAATGGCATTGGCCACATCCATAATATTGGCGTTGGGATAGTTAAAACTTTCAATGATATCAGGGAAGTTTTCATCGGTGATATCTTCTGGCTGAGCTTCGGCAAAAGTCAGTTTCTTTTTTTGCTGATTATCTTTATTAACTTTAGTGACTTTAATATCACCCACAGGTGTTGCAGGCCTGTTATTGACAGGTGGACGTGATTCTACTACTGGAGCTGGTGATGGATTGTTTCTCTGAAAACGACTTCTACGAAAACGAGAATTCGATGGCGGTGGAGGTTCTTCATTAAAATTATCTTCTAAAGGAGGAACTTCTTCTTCTATATCAACGTCTTCAATCACTTCACCATCAAGTGGTTCATTGTCAAAAAAATCTTCTTGAGCCACAGTCCATAAAGGTTGATTTAACTTCACTGTGGATGAATGTGAGTTTTGCTCAGCATGCAAAAGTGGAGAACTTATAACAGTGATAAGTGCTATCATCATGATTCGCATTGTGTTCATTCTGACCTTCCTATGGTGCAACATATTAATTAAAACCTAAAAATTTCCAGAACTTAAGCTTCTTCACCAATCCTTGGTACGGATCGCGTCCAAGGTCGAGAGCTATTCTGGAGGAGATCAAGATCGCACCGCATCATTGACTCCCATCTTTAGGAACAAAGGACCTTACCAGCCTGTCGCTGCATCAAACCCTTCAACTTCTGATTAAAAAATAAAGATTGTCTAACATCCGCTTAATTTAAAGATTGAAAGCCTCACTCTCTCTCCAAACTTTCAATATCAAACTCAAGGCTTTTGTTTCCAAAAATCATGAGTTGAGTTCCCACACCATCTAAGCTCAAGTTAAAACTTGATGATTTGAACGAACATCCAAAAGTCACATACTCATATCCATACAAAACCAAATTCATGAAAATGGACTGTGAAATTTCACAATCAAAAACAACAACCTTACTCTTTTTTCTTATAACAGAAAATTGTCACTCTACTACATCCTCTCTGTCTCGATAGCAAGATTTGATATGTAAAAAGTGAATCTCGTTTTAAATTCAAAAGGACTGACTCAAATTGATTTCACTATAAAATACGACAAAGAACATGAATGATAGTCTTTATTTGATAGAGCCTTCCTTAGAATTCTGATGCTCTCTTGAAAAAGAATTAAAAAATAATCTGAACACATTGCGATCGCTTAACTTAACAGCATCAAACATAGGGGATGATTAATTCAAAAGCACATCCTTTGGCACTATTGGACTTTAAACAAATTTGACCACCCCATTCTTCTACTTTTTTCTTGGCAAAACTGAGACCCAATCCCGTTCCCTTTTCTTTAAAACTAATATTTTCTTGAAAAATCAGACTGACATTTTCTTCTAAAATCCCTGGCCCGTTATCTGAAATGATTACGGACACCTCATCATGGCGAGGATCAATGACGATTTTTATTCTTTTTTCAACTTGTTCTTCCATAGCATCAACCGCATTGTTAATAATGTTAGATAGAACGCGATAAAAGTCAGACTTGGGAAGTTTCACTTGGCCAATAACAGGAGCCGTCACCCTATACATAATAAAAAAATGAGAAACATCTCTAAACTCTTGTCTTTTATCCTTTATGATTTGAGAAATATTGTTTTCTAAATCAAAAAAATCAGCATCAATAGATTCTTTTCTCTCTCTATGGTCCAACAGTAGATCGGCACTTATGGTTTTAATTTGTTCAATGGATGAACCTAAAATACGAAAAGCTTTGGGATATTCATACTTGATTTTATCTGCCGCTACTGAAATCGCCGAAATTGGGGATGCTAAATCGTGAGCGGCCTGCAAGTTAAGCTTGTAATTGTTTTCGAGCTGATCTTGCCGCTTTCTAACCTCTTGATGAGATTGCTTCAAAGCTTGAACTAAATGTATTTTATACAGAGAAGTTATATAAATAAAAAAATTAATAACCACAAAGTTGCCAATTTGAAAGAATTTATGAATTTCGTCCTCTTTTCGAGCAATGACTAAAGTTGTAACAACAAGTGATGTTGCCAAATAAAAGCTCAAACTCGCAGGTCGCATAAGTAGTAAACTGCATCCGATGAGAATCATCACACTGCCCTGGAGATAATAAAAATCAAGATAGGTTTGATCCAATAAGTAATGAAAGTGCCATGTAAAAATACAGGCCATCGCTAAGAATATTTTTTCAGAAACATCGACCGTGAATTTACCAAAAATTAAAATGATTCCGACAAATAGTCCCAATCCACAAACTAACCAACGGGCTCCATAGGCCTCACCTGGGGGATTGAAGTTATTATGAAAGTAAACACCATAAAGCAAATGGATAACCATACCTAAGATAATATAAAGGCCATATTTTTTAGAGTTGATATTACCCAATGAAACCTCCCCCAAGCCTAATGCCCCATTCAGTCACTTTAACATTATAGAATTCTCAATATAGATAAATAATGTCACTTAGTTAAGATCTTCTCTCAACCAGACTATTCAAGACGGTAATTTAAAGTGGTTGAAGAACCACCTCGCGTGACTTCAAGCTGAATGTCATCAGCGCTTTTAAGGGCTTGATAAAGTTCCATGGCTTTTTGTGGAGTATCAACAGGCTCACCATTGACCCCCTTGATAATATCTCCTCTTTTCAAACCAAGCTTTTCATAAATACTGCCACTTTTCATGGCCACAATTTTAAAACCACTGACCTCACCACCCGAGCCTGGTGCCACATAAGGAACGGCTTTCGCATCCTGTAAAACTCGAGGCAGGTTCTCTAAATATTTATTAATCTCAGAACGTTGAAAAGTAAAATTAGTTTGCTCAGCTTCAGGCTCTTTAGGAGCACCATTACTGGCAATTCCCATCTTTAATTTTCCTTCGTCTTTTATCTCAATATATTCTAACTTCCGACTCCTAAGGTTTCTGAAAATGACCTTAAAACGTTGTATCTCACGGATTTTAGCCATTCCTTCCACTTCTTCCCCTTCCATCACAGCTTGAATATCTTTGCCACTAATTTGTACAGTAGCAACGGAGAGATGCCTCGCCCCATGAATAATGGTGCCCACTAACTTAAGTGGCAAGGTTGTCGGAATTGGGTCATTGGTTTCTTCCCCTTTTTCTTCGGAAGTCTTTTCCCCTATAGAGTCTGGAATAAAATGATCGGAATTAAATATATTTTTGTCTTTTATATTAGAAAAAATTGAGGCTTGAGTTTGTTTACCTTGAAAGCGGTTTCCTCCTGGTACAACACGTGTAACACCCCCGATAGGTAACATCTGAGCGCGCACATATGTGGTGGTAAAATCCGCAATTAATATCCCAATAAAAAACAAGAGAATATAAATATAAGCACCTTCAAAGGGAGGGCGTGGATTTTTAAGCCCCAGCTTTGTTGAAAGTCCTGAAAATCGCGATAAATCAAAATTAAAGTTAAAACGGCGTGCCATTGATGAAAGTCTATCAAAAACTAATTCTAAATATTAGGAAAAAGTCTCTGGACTGTGGATTAGTTTTAGCAAAACTCAATTTCCCATACCTAGACCCCCAATTCCGTTAAGTTAAAGATCTATTTAAGACCGCTTTAGTTAAGTTCGCAGTGAGGCGCAAGGAGGAAGCTGTACAAACAGTACCGCGACGACGCAGTCAACGAAACTGGGAGCTTAACTAAACGGTATTACCTAGACCCCACAAAAAGACCTCATAATGGTCTAGGATCTGCACAATTAAAAAGACTTTTCATCCTCGATAAAGATTGAAAAGGAGACTGACCATCGGTGTAAAGATCGTATGGCTGGAACTGGAGTCACTGGAAACGTTGGTGACAGCATTTGTGGCTTTTCCATAGCGTAAGTTTTTATAAACAAACTGCGGTCCAATAGATATATAAGGACTCACTCTAAAAAAATAACCCGCATCCAGTTGAAAACCCATTCCCTCACTGTAACTTTCAATATCGACTGTGTTTTCTAAGTCTTGCTTTGAGTAGGGAAAAAAAGTTCCAACAAAGGACCATCCTCGATGACGATAGCCAAAGCTAAGTCCCACTGACTCTCGGGCAGTCTTCGGAGAGGCCTCATTTATATCAACAGCCTCACCAGCATAAAGAAGTCCAAAATAAAAACCACTTCGAAAAATATAACCCATATGAATATCGTAGAAAAACAAGCTGCGAGATCGGTTGTTAACAGCACTTCCAGACACATCATTATTTTCGTCAACAAGGGCATAGGTCATGGTCGGGGAAAAAACCAGACCAAAATCCCTTTGTTCACGATCTAGATCAGTGAATGTTTGATAGGACTCATAGTCTTCATACTGTCCCCATGCAAAGAGAGGACTCATCATTAGAACAATTAAAATTCGCGTCATAGCCTATTATTGGCAATGGAGTCTAAATAATCAAGTGACTCTTGAACTTCAGTACAGAGATCAATGAACCAGAGCGAGTAAAAAGACCTTCTCAGTAGGATTGAAGTTTGAACTCCCTTTCGTTTACGATTAAAATCACATTATAATTGATTTTCTATCAATGTTTGGAGCCTTTTAATTGAATATTAAAATCGTAAAAATGAAATTTAAATATTTTCTGAAAAAATGGGCCGACGAAAGAGGACTCTTTAATGCCTATCTATGAATATAAAGGCCTAAGTAAGGCTGGTAAAAACATCAAAGGGACTGTCGATGCTGACAATCTCAGGTCCGCACGTATAAAATTAAAAAAAGATGGGATTTATGTCATTGACCTCAGTGACAAAACCAAAAAACAAAGAAGTAAAAATAAATCCAAGGTGAATAACACCTCTACAGTCAACGTTAACGATATGTCGAATATGACTCGTCAACTTGCCTCACTCATCAAAGCCAATATTCCACTGGTCGATGCCTTGGGAGCTTGCTCTGACCAAATGGACAACCCATTACTTAAAGAAGTTCTCGCTGACTGTAAAAATGCTGTGAATGAAGGAAGTACTTTTCATAAGTCGATCAGAAAATATCCTAAAATCTTTGATAAGATTTTTATTTCCATGGTGGAAGCCGGTGAAATGTCAGGTACCTTAGATGTTATTTTATTAAGATTAGCTGAATTCACGGAAGCTCGTGCTGAATTAAACTCTAAAATCAAATCAGCCATGCTTTATCCGGTGATCATGTTCCTCTTTATGATCATGATTTTAGCTGTCATGTTTATTTTTGTAATTCCCCAAATGATGAGTATTTTTGATGATGCCGACATGCAACTCCCTTGGTATACGATGCTGGTCATTAATATCAGTGGAACCATGGTCAACTACTGGTGGATGATATTACTTGGTATCGGTATTGTCGTTTTTGCCTTTGTCCGATGGACGCAGTCAGAAAAAGGACGTCCCAAATGGGATGCTATTAAACTAAAACTTCCTGTCTCGGGAAGTCTAGCTCGCATGATTGCCGTCTCTCGCTTCACAAGAACCCTTTCCACCTTGCTGGCTGGTGGAGTTCCTATGCTGAACGCTATGGATATTGTTAAGAATGTGGTTAATAATGAAGTTCTAGCGAAAGCCATCCGGGAAGCCCGAGATAATATTAGCGAGGGTGAATCGATTGCTGGACCTTTAAAAAAATCTCAGCAGTTCCCTCCCATTGTTATTCATATGGTTGGAATTGGTGAAAAAACAGGCGATCTTGAAAATATGCTTAACAACGTGAGTGATACTTATGACTTTCAAGTAAAAAACAAAGTGGAAGGACTTACTTCAATACTAGAACCCATCATGATTATCGTAATGGGTGGCGTCATTGGGGTTATTGTGTTCTCACTCATGGTACCAATGTTTGAACTCGCCAACATCGCAGAGTAAGGTTATATATCTAAGAAATTTTGAGGAGTTTTCTATGCTTTTAAATAATAGACGTGGTTTTTCACTAGTTGAAATTATGATTGTTGTTGTGATTATTGGTATTATTGCTGCAACAATGGGAAACCGATTGTTCGGTGGACTTGATAAAGCCAAGGTTAAAAATGCTAAAATCATGATGCAAAAATTTGCAGATGCTTTAGAAATGTATCAAGTGGATTGTAATTCCTATCCCACCACTGAGCAGGGGCTTGATGCTTTAATGCAAAAACCACAAGGTTCTCCGGCTTGCGAAAACTGGGGACCTGTTTCTTATCTTAAAAAAGTTCCTAAGGACCCTTGGGGCCGTGAGTACATTTATGAATCCGATGGAGTTGAATTCAACATTTTATCCCTTGGAAAAGACAAAAGAGAAGGTGGAAGTGAATTTGGTGAGGATATTAGCTTTAAAGACCTCTAATTAACTCTTACAATTTATTTTAATGCACTCGGGGAAAGATTCTTTCCCCTTTTGACTCCCCTCAGCTTTCTTCTCTTTTCATATAAAGACCTTTTGCCTACAATAGATCTGAAAACTGTTAAAAAGTAAAATGACCTATTTGTCATTTCCACCTGGCTTAGGAGAAGAAAAACAAGATGTTTAACCATCCCTCAAACAGAACAATCCAGCAAGCATCAGACCAAAGAGGCTTTTCTCTCATGGAACTTATGATTGTCCTTATTATTGTGGGGATGTTTATTACTTTTAGCGCCCGCAAGCTGGTGAATCGCTCAACAGAAATGAAAGCTGCCGTTAGAGAGTTTTCTACCATGGCTAAAAAGTTACGTAATCGTGCAAGACTGGATAACAAAACCTATCGACTGGTTTTCGACCTTCCCATTGAAAAATCAAAAACTCAAGGTTACTGGGTGGAGTCTACAAGTAAACCTGCTCTTTTACTATCCAGTGAGCAGCGTGAAGAATTAGAAGATGATATCGAAACCGTTGAAGATCAAGATGGCAAAGATGTGAAACCGGATCCCCAAGGTTTTGTCACTGATAACTCCGTTATTAAACAAGCACCAGCCACCCTACCTGAGGGCCTCTTTTTTAAATCCATAGAAATTGATGGTGATCCCATTGAGAAAATAGATTCTGGACGGGTTTATATTTACTTTTTCCCACAAGGATACGTGCAAAGCAGCGCTATACATCTAACAAACCGAGACACTCTCAACTGGACCCTGGTTCTTTCAGGACTGACGGGTCGAGTGGACATTTACTCAAAAGAACGAGATTTAAAAGAGTTTAAGGTGGATGATTGATGGGTCAACGTCTCGGCAAAAAAGGGTTTTCTCTTTTTGAAGTTCTTATTGCGATGTCTATTATGTCATCAGCCGCTATCCTAATGTACATGTCATGGCATGGTAATCAAGTAAGAGTTCAAAAGATGGCCATCAATAATAAAGCGGCCATTTTGCTGGATCAAATTATGTCAGAGCTTGAAATTAAATATTCTCAAAGAATCACACAACTTCCAGAGAATGAGGGCGGCACATTTGAAGGCGAAGCCAACTATTCATGGGAAATGGAGTCTCGTGATTTTGAAATGCCCGATCTGCGTTCCGTATTAATTTCCGAAGATCAAGGTAATGAAGCCATGTTGTTGATTGTAGACAAACTCACCGAGTACCTGAATCAAAGCATAAAAGAAATGAAGGTCACCGTAAAATACAAACGAGGTAAAAACTCAGTGTCTTATTCCGCTTCAACATTTTTAGTGGATTACAACCAAAGTCTTCCCATGGGAGGCGGCCTTCCTGGGGGCGGCGGAGGTTTTGGACAATGAACTCCGGCAATAATAAATCATTTGGCTTTACTCTGATCGAAGTTATGATCTCTATGTTTATTATGGCTATGCTAACCGTTTTGGTTTCAGCTTCCATCCGAACAGCTGTGCAAAACAAAAAAAAATTAGAAGAACGAATACATTCTGAAACCATTCTCTTCGACACTCTTCGAGTCCTAAAATTGGATATTGAACAGGCTTTCCATTATCAAGATGTTTTCTGGGAAATTGAAAATCTAGCACTTCAACAACTTGAAAGAGAAAAGCAACAACAAAATAACACGGGCAGTTCTCCCAATCTCAATCAACCAGCATTTGGAGCTTTAAATGCTCCGACTCAACAGTCGCAACCTCCGGTTCAGTTGACTCATTTTTTGGGCGAAAAAAATTCCATGCACTTTACCTCCCTCAATCACTTTCGCACTCGATATAACGCACCTGAAAGTGATCAAATGGAAGTGGGCTACTTTCTTGATAGCTGTGACCGCAGGAATGGAGAGGGCACAACCAAGTGTCTTTGGCGTCGCACTTCACCACAAATTGATAACGAAGTTGATAAAGGGGGGGCGAAGGTTGTTGTTGCCGAAGATGTACAAAAGTTTAATCTTCGCTACCGCAGTATTAGAGAAGATGACGATTGGGTTGACCAGTGGCGTTCTGACAACAAAGGGCGTTCGGATCATCGCAACAAATTTCCTAGCTTCGTCGAAGTTGAAATCGAAATTGACAATAAAAATGATAAAAAATCACGCAAAGTTTCTCAAAAAATAATGGTGCAAGTGGCTTTTCCCAATAATGAAACCCATATCCAACAGCAGCAGCAACAACAACAGTTACAACAAAATTCAGGAGCCTTTCAATAATGGGAATAAAAAAACAAGGTTTCCTTTTAATAACTTTAAATAAGATCTGCTCGAATATCACTGACCTTATTAAGAAACCCTTTGTATTATTAAATCCAATGATAATAGAAACACCTAATGTCGCAAACGTCTCAGGAGTTCTCATATGAAATTTGAGCCGACGATGAGACTTCTTAAAAACAAAAAAGGTTCAGCCATAATGTTGGCTATTTTTACCGTCACTTTTGTTATTTTTATGGCGACTGAAATCTCCAAACAAACCATAATGGAATATCTCACTTCGGCAACTGAAGTCAAAAAAGTTCAGTCTCATCATATGGCAAAAGCTTGTTTGAGATTAAACCTTTTGAGAATAAAAGCTTATCAACAAGCCACACGAGCACTGGGTGACACTCTACCAGACATGACTATGCTCGATATGATCTGGCAATTTCCCCTTTCCTGGCCACCGCAAATCCCTCAAGAACTGAGCAGTTTTGACAGCTCGACCATACAAAAAACTGTTGGTGGCTCTTTGCTGACGGGTCAATTTATTTCCTCGATCACTTCCGAAGGAGGGAAAATTGATATTAATGATTTAGGTTCTCCGGCCGAAGGCTTGAGGGAAAGAACTAAAGTTCAAATTTTACAAAGACTGCAATCAAAAGTTCTCAATGGAGATGACCTTTTTTCAGAACGTTATGCCAACTTTAATTTTCAAGAGTTGATCAACAATATTGCCGATTGGATTGATACCGATCAAGAAAGCCTCAATGGCGGCAGTGAACAAGCTTATTATACAGAATATCGCAATGAGTTTATCCCTCCCAACCGCCCCTTTAAGACAATGGAAGAACTTCATATGGTCGCCGGTATGACCGATGAAATATACGAAGAACTCAAAAGTCATATTACCCTTTATGGAGTCAAAGGGATCAATATCAACCAAGCCGATCGAGATGTTCTATTAAGTCTTTTTAACAATTATGATCCTAGAGTGGCCGGTGAATTGGTTTCTGAGATCTTAAAAAGACGGAGTGACCCTCAGTTGGGTGGCCCTTTTCGTGATGAAAAAGAATTTGTGGGTTTCCTAGGTGCCTATATTGACCCACAAGGTTTCAATAATGAAAAAGATAAAGTTCCTTTATTTTTTGGAGCTGAACTTAACTTTAGAATTAATTGCATTGGTGTCTCTGGGAAAATGACGCGAGAAATTGACGCCGTTGTTTACGACGCCACATCCGTTAAAACGAGACTACAAGAAGCTTTGATGAAAGACCAACAAAGTGTGAACCCCAACCCACAATGCCAAAACGAAACCGGAGAGGCTCTTTATCAATGTTTATGTGCCAATGAACAAGATGATACAAAACGCAACCAGTGCATTGAACAAAAAAAGAAAGCGGCTCAGCAAAAAGAACAGCAAAATAATCAGCAACAGGCCCTTCCCCCTGGACCTCCACGAATGATTATTCAGCGCTACAAATAAGATTTAAGCAGTGAATATGACATCTTCAGCAACTACGAAAGCATGCTTAACTAAACGGTATTAACTCTATTAATTGAGCTTTTTCATCACAATAAGTCACTTCTTTAAGATGGTTTTTTTATCTCCACAGCTTCTCACTCGACTTTAGGCTGAGCTTTACCATTCCAGTGAAAGGAAAAACCTTCTAGCTAAGGCATACATAGACAGCAACCCACTGATATCATAGAATGAAACAGGATTAGACAGGGTCGAACTTAAATTGAGAATCGTACTCCTCAAAAAGGATAAATATGCGAAGTGTAGGAATTGATATAGGAAGAAACAGTATTAAAGTTGTGGAGATCCTAGCCAACAATCGTACCTACGAAATTACAAGAGTTAAAGAATACAAAATCCTGAATATGGAAACAAGTAATCAGGAAATTGACATTCTACAAACCCTGCACACAATCTCTAAAGAGTTTGATACTGAGTCCGCTAAAACAATCTGCTCAATACGCCAACAGTTTATTAGCACTCGAAAGGTTTTCTTTCCCTTTAAAGAGAGAATGAAAATTTATAAAAGTCTCGCTTTTGAGCTTGAAGACGACATTCCTTTATCCATTGAAAAGGCTGTTTACGATTCTAAAATCATACGATTTCATTCAAAGTCTGCTGAAGTTATCGCTATGGCTTGTGTGCGTGAAGAGCTAGAAAATACAATTGATATCATGGAAAGAGGTCGTATTGACCCTGATATCATCACACCTGAGTTCTGTGCCATCGCAAACCTTTATGAGAAATGGTACAAAGCCCCTGAGACTGTGAACGAAGACAACAATGACTCTAATTCACCAGATAAACTTGTCGTTCATATTGGTCATTCCAAAACCTTTGCCGGTGTGATCAGTCGTGGTCATCTCGTTTGGGGCCGTAGTATAATGTGGGGCGCTGAAAAGGTAGCTGGAGCTATTTCACAATCTTTTCAAGTTCCTTTTAGTGCCGCTCACGACATGATGCCTGATAAAGCTTTTGTTCTACTCTCAACTTCAGGAGCTAGTAAAGAGCACCTCAAAATGTCTGAGGGAATTACAAAATCCTTTTCTTCTCTCATTCAAGCTTTAAGACTCACAATTATGCTCGCCAACACAGAGTATGGAACAAATATTACAGAAGTGGAGCTGATTGGGTCCCCTAGTAAAATTAAAAACATTGCTCCTTATTTTACGCAAGAACTAGAGAGTTCCACTAATATTTCTAACCCTGCCCATCAATTTGATAGTCGAACTATTAAAAACAATGAAAAGATCGGTGATGAATTTTTAATGGCCTTAGGGCTTTCCATTGAAGGATTACGTAAACCCCTCAACCCTTCAGTGAACTTTCGTCAGTTAGAGTATGCTAAGAAAAACCTTTCTTTTGAAAAGTTTTGGGAAAAATGGGGAAAAACAGCCAAACTGCTCGCAGTGGGTTACTTTTGCTACATTATCTATGCTGTTGCTCTTGATACCATAAGCACACAACTCGAAGAAGCTTCTTACGATGTTCTTACTAACCAAGCTAGTAAAATTGCCAACCTTAAGGGGCGAAGCGCCACACCTGGAAAAATTCGTGCCTTTGTAAAAGAAAAAAATAAAGAAGCACAAGTGGTGAAGCTGTACGACCAATTGGATGAGATCAATTCACCTCTCAAATTCATTAATGAAATTAGTCAAATCCTACCATCTAATAAAAAAAATAAAGATTACGATGTCAGAAGACTTTTTATCAAAGACCAACAAGTCAACATTCAAGGTGTGGCCACTTCAGACAAAACGATTCAGGCCATTAATAAAGCATTAAAAGGTGTCGCCCTTAACGGCAAAGTTTCTCCGGCTCCAGCGACAATCCCCGACGAGCCCGGAAAAACAAAATTTGGATTTAAATTCAACGTAAAGAGAAAGAACTAATATGGATTTTGAATCACTCAAAGAACAATTTATTGAACAATTTCAAAACTATAAAAGTCGCATAGAAGAGTCTGAATACTACATTCGACTTAAAGAAGGTTACGACAAGTTAACGCCCAATGTTCAATCCCTTCTTAAGGCTTTTGGTGTTTTTTTAGTTCTTTACATTTTGTATAGTATCCCTGCTTCTTACACAGCTTCGGCTAATGAGAAACTAAGTTATTTTGAGGAAAATAGACAACTCACCAGAGAGCTTATCCGCGCCGGAAGAATTGCAAAAACCACTCGCCTTCCGCCACCAGCTCCTTCAACCCAACAGTTGACTTCTAATATTGAAAGACAATTACAAACTCAGCAGATTTTATCCAGCCAAAAGCTTTCAATCACTCCAATTTCTAATGTGGCTGCAAAATCTCTTGTTCCCAATAGCATCACTCAATCCGGAGTTAAAACAAGTTTAAAGAACTTAAACTTAAGACAAGTGATTAAACTGGGAGAACAAATGAATAGTATTAATAGCTCCCAGTTAATGAATATGGTGATTCAAGCTGACACTAAAGATCCCCATTTTTACAATGTTGACTATGAAGTGGCTGCCTTCTCTGTTCCGCGAGAAACAAAGGTAGAAGATAAAAAGAATTCTCGCTTTGGTCGTAAAAACAAAAAATAAGTTGGGACAAGATGAATGTATCTCAAATTCTACAATCCATTATAAATGTTTTTAAATTTCACAAAAAGAAAATACTTTTCTTTTTTGGCTCTATTAGTTTAGGTACTCTCATACTCTTTCCCTATGACGATTTAAGTGATTACATCACTCAACAAGTGACTCAACAAACACAAAGCAACGTTTATCTTCAATTTGATGGTCTCTCTTTTGGACTGATGCCTCAGCTCGGTGTGAAAATGGAAAATGTTCTGGTGGAATCTATTTATGCTCCCACTTTAGCTGTTAAAACTCTCGGTTTTGCTCCGAAAGTCTCTAGCTTTATTGGTTCGGCTGCTGGTAAAATTGTGGCTTATGGCATTTTTAAGGGTGAAGCTTCTGTCGAATTCTCACCCTCAAATGAGTTAAAAATTGACAATGAAGAAGTCGGTTTAGAAGTTTCTCTAGAAGATGTGGATTTAAAAGAGCTGACAAAATACATTAGTGAATCAAAGCCCCTCCCCATTACCATGAACGGCACAACTCAATTAGACTCTCATTTTTTTATTGATCCCAAGTTTAAAAAACAACCTAAAGGAGATATCAACTTTCAAGTTAAAAACTTGGACATCCCCTCCTCCATTATTCCTTTACGCATGGGAGCTGCTGTTATGAGTATGTCCCTTCCTGCTTTAAAACTCTCTGAGCTAAAAATTGAAGGCAACCTCAATGACGGTAAACTTTTTATTCGTGAAGGAAAAATTGGAGAAACAAAAGACGACCTTTATGGCACAGTGACTGGCGACGTCTTCTTTCAAATGGCACCTGGGGGACGTTTTCTTCCTGCCGGTTATGACCTTAAAGTGAACTTAAATATTAGTGAAAATTTACAACGTCAGCTAAAACTCTTTTTAAGTGTTCTCGATATGCACGAGGGCATTGGCGATAAGTATAAGTTTAAAAGTCTTCGAGGAATTCGTTATTCAATGGGTTTACGTGCTCGAGACTTCAACTCGGCTCCTCAAATTAAGCCCTATTAAATGAAATCCAAAGAGACAAGGTGAGCTTCTGGACCTCACACTTACGTGCTTTAAAAATAAGCACACCAACCACTTTTCGCTGACTTAACTGAACTCTCAACATTAGCGCACTCCAGCAAATCCGAGAAACCTTTGCGGCATCTGGACCATATCAGGTAGTTTTGAAAATTCTTCGATAGGCCTATGGCCAGGCGAATGCATTTCGCTTAGAACAAAAACTCAATAAGGGGATACATAGATGTCAGGTGTAAATAAAGCAATAGTTGTGGGAAGATTAGGATCAGATCCTGAAGTAAAAACAGTGTCTTCAGGCCAAACTGTTTGCCGTCTCAGCGTCGCAACCAGTGAAAACTGGACAGATCGTGATGGTCAGAAGCAAGAACGTACCGAGTGGCACCGAGTCGTCGTTTGGGGACGTATGGCTGAAGTTTGCGGACAACATCTTGCAAAAGGACGTCAGGTCTATGTCGAAGGGCGTTTACAGACTCGCTCTTGGGAAGACCAACAAGGTCAAAAGAAATACACAACTGAAATTGTAGCGACAACGGTTCAATTCCTTGGTGGAAACGATCGAGCACAATCTCAAAGTGGTCACAGCATGGGAAGCCAAGATTTTGGTCCAGAACCTTCTTTTGATAGCAGCGAAGAAATTCCTTTTTAATGACCTTTTTCAAGCCACCAAGGTCCAAATTGGTGGCTTAAGTTCTTGTAATGCCTAATCAATCATAAACTTTAGGACTTGGTTCTCACTCGTATTTTCCTTATCATAGAGGTTGTGTCAGAGATGCTCATCAAGGAGTGAAAATGCAGCCTCGTTCTACCATCATAAAATACTTAGCTTTTAGTTTTTTACTTTGTTTTATTTTTCCCCAAAACTCTCAAGCCGGACGAGTTGTAAAAGTAAAAGGGAAACAAGTTTATATAAAACTTGAACCTTCAGAAGTCGATGGAATCATGCAAGGTGATTATCTTTATACGACGGGTGAGAACGGTAAAAAGTTTGGAGTTGTTATTATTCGAAAAATGAAAGGACGACTCGTTATTGCTAAACTCGGCAAAGGGAACGCGAAGAAAGGTATGTACACCCAATTACGCAAAGCTAAAAAATCCCCACGCCAATCTCGCCCAGTTGAATCGGCCAGTGATATCGTAATGACCGAAAAAGTCGAACAACACTCCGATATTAAATTAGGAATATTGGGAAGTTTTGGTACGGCTTCACAGAATGTAACTGGCGTATCGGATATGTCAGGCTCTAGCATGGGTTTTAAAGGACTTTTTGACTATGAACTTTTTAGTCAATTTGGTGTCAGAGCACGCATTGGAATGGACATGCTTTCCGTAACTGGCACTTCCGGTGCTCAAACATTTGATACTTCAATAAATTATTTAACCATTGATTTACTATTACGTTACTACCTAATGAGAAGTGAAAGTTTTGGTATTTTTCTTAATGCTGGAATGGGTATTTATTCACCTATGTCGACTGATTTAGGTGCCAATCCTGCTTTACAAGAGGACTCCATCTCAACCACCAGTCTTCTTATTTTTGGTGGTGGTATTGCCATTCCTTTTGGAACTTGGGAAATTTTTCTTGGCGCTGACTATCTTTACTTTCCTCCTTCAGAAGATGTGGAAACCAATGTTATGTCTGGAAAACTTGGACTTCTCTTTGAACTTTAATTAAAGGAGTATCAGGCTTATGGGACGTAAAGGATTTTCATTAATTGAGCTTATGGTCGTCGTCGCTATTATTGGTATTCTTTCAATGATTGCCGTTCCTGCCTATAAAACTTTTTTAGCAAAAGCTCGTCAAAAAGAAGGTTTTCATCTTGCCACTACTTTTTACACAGCCGCCACTGCTACTCACACCGAGTTTGGTTATTATCCTGGGGATTTAGTTCAGACAGGTTTTCAGCCCCAAGGAGAATTAATTTACAGATTGAGATCTCAAGATGGAAGATTAATTCCTGGTATCCCCAATGATGATGGTTGCCTCAATACGGCCGGAGCGTGCAATTGTGGAGGAGCTTGTCCGAACTACAAACAATGGAACGAAATCAATGGGGCGGTAGGAAGTCGGTTTGGAGCCGTTGGTTGTAACTGGGGACTTTCCTGTGGCCCACCGGCTGTGACTGATGATACCTTTAAAGTATTAGTCTGCGGTGTTGTTAGCACCACAGCCGCCAGGCTTGATCAATATGGAATTGATCATAGAAAAAATTTAGAAATGTGTTCTGACGGTCTTAAATAAAAAAAACGACCTGTTTTAGGGAGCCAGGTCGAAAAAGGGGGATATGGGATCGTACTCTCTTATTTAGCAAAGCCTATGCCCAACTTTCACAAATCACACTTTAATATTTTCAAATACTTATGAAATTACAGAGGTGTTTAAAGTGTCTTTTTGCGGCTCATACTGACAATTTTGGTCACAACTCTACCCCTCTCCGTATTTAAACGGGGTTTGGCACTCTGAAAAAGAATTCATCAGTATTTATAGATAGATGGTTAAGAAAACCACATCTTTGGAGGATCTTTCGACAAAAAGATATGGGGTTGCTGTAGCCATAGCCCATTCTCTT
>CAXREJ010000039.1:0-15895 GCA_964229765.1 Bdellovibrionales bacterium
TCTAATCTCCGCAGGTGATAGTTTGATGTTCAATATAGATGATCAAAATGACGATACCTCTTCTGCATTCATTTTTAAGGTTGATGGATCAACAGCTGCTGCAACGGAAGTAATGAGGGTACAGGATACTGGCAATGTTGGTATTGGAACTACTGTTCCACTGGCTAAACTTGATATTTACAGTTCTGGTACAAGTTCTATCTACACTCGAACTGCTGGAGATAATGCCACTGAGCAGGCAACCATTAATCTGGTTACAAAAGATGATGGTACTGCTCTGGGTTCTTCAGCTAGTAACTTAGGGTGGCAGCTTTATGGGCGAGGCAATGCCTACTATGGAACTGAAGATAACAATTTTGGTGCTGCTTATTGGGATGGAACATCATGGTCTTCTAACTTTGTGGTCAATCCTTCCGGAAACGTCGGTATTGGAAAAACAACTCCAGCCTCTAAACTCCATGTTGATGGCTCCGGTGTAGGTGGTGGTGTATGTGTGACGAGCGACGGAACTTGTAGCTCCATTCCCTCTGGTGGTCAAATTTCAGCAGAAACGACTCTCAATACCGGTGCTGACTATGCTGAATACTTTACGGCAGAGGAAGACTTGACACCAGGAGACCTTGTCAGCCTCAACCCTGCTACAGGGCATGTAAGGGCCTATAGAGCTGGAGATCAAATTTTAGGGATTGTTTCAACCGATCCTGGGGTCATCGGTAACTCAGAGCTTGCAAGCCTTCCCAATACTGTTCTTGTAGCCTTAGTCGGACAAGTCCCTTTTAAAGAAAACCAAGTAGTCATTAAGCAAGGTAAAATTTGGACTCTTGATCAAAAGCCCGTTGGCTATTTGTTGGCAAGTGGCAAAGCTTACATCAACTTTAGCTCAGCTGATCATGTGCAAAGTCAACAGATCCTCGATCAAGCTAGAGAAATTTCAAGTCTCAAACAAACTTTCAATAAAAAACTAAATGAAAAGGATAGGGAAATTATTGAACTAAAAAAACGGTTACTAAATATTGAAAAAATGTTTAAAAAATAAATTTTATTTCATATTTTTTCTACGAGCTCATAAAGAATAAATTCCAAAAAAATATATCAGACTTTTTACACATATTGTCTTTGGTATTGAGTTTTAAGTAGGTCACGCCAAACTTTGTTGATGTAAGCGAATTCTAAACTTATCCATCTAAGGGTTGCACCAGTGACATTCTGCTGGGCTTAACATTTTAACACCATCTAAACGCGGCCTTGTTTCACTGTAAGTACATTTCTTAGATGGACAACTCCAAATTTCTTTTAATGGCTTATCAGACTTCAATCCACAATCAAGACATTTCAAGCCTTTAATAAAGTCTGTCATTTGAAAACCAGGGGTCTTACAGCTAGGGCACAAAACACTGAGAGTATTTATCAACTTTTCACCAACTTGGTATATTACCTTCTGGCGCTGTGGATTAAAATGGGCACGATTATCTTTCTCAACCCAAACATTATCAAGCGAAAAGTTATCTTTTATTCTATGAAAGGCTTCAATGACCGACTGCTCATCTGTTAAACCTTTAACTATCCAATCCATGTTTGAATATTCATAACTAGGTTTCAAAATAACTGCTTGAGCTCCTAGGTTCACACGATGACAAAAATCGAGTAAATCCTCTTCCGTTTTCACTTGTCGATACTCCGCACAGTTTTCTGTACTTATCACGTGAGAGAAAACTTCAATTTCATTTTTAAGATCAAGAAACATTAAACTTTCTTGGTTACACTCAAGAAAAGGTATCCGAGGATGGGCTCCGAAACTCCCCTCACTAGCTAAGCCATAATTTAAGCCAAGAAGATCTGCACCTTCCCTTGCCTTTGCCCTCAAGACTTCTTTTACACTTTGTAAACGGCTTACTTCTCCAGAAAAAGTACCATAATTATCTGTATTGATGAGCCTTGGAACGACTAATTTTGCCCCTATACTTTGTTGAAACAAACTATCTAGAATCTTTTCTTTTCCATGCATAGTAGCAAATGCAATCAAACTCCCTGACAATGGGTGATCCATAAAAGTCCTAAATTGAGGTTAAAAGGCGACTAAACCTTGGAAAGGTTTCAAACAATGTGACATGATCTGGCAGCCTTTTAATTACAACTTTGGTTAATTCAAACTTTCTATCAAGATAAAGGTAATGATTAAAACCAAACTCACCATCTTCTACAAGAATATAGTAGGGGTACTTCTCTCTTTCATCGGCAATCATTGGAGACTCAATAAGTAGTAATTTCTGATCTAATTTTCTATCTTTACCATTGTAAGAGATGGTTATTGGCTCTTCATCAATCAGCTCAAAAGTATACATTGGCCCCCAATCCCCCCATACAGAGTTCTTTAATTTTTGGAGATTGGGAAGCTGAATTTCAACATTAGTACTATGCAAAGTTTCATCCCATTTATATGTAAACTTTCGTCCACATATTTTGTCTAATTTTAATTCCATAAAGCCTCCTTCATATCTATCCACTTATTTTTTAGCCTTAATTTAAAACTTTCATGTAAGACATCAATTGAAATAATATGCAACCAGTTGTTAGAAACAAGCTCAGATACCATTGGATGTTTATTAATAATTTTATCTATTGATGGTGTCTTTGCTTCAATAAAAACTTGTAACCTTATAGGTTCATGAAAATAGTTACCATTTAAACGAACTGATTGTTCAGACAATCCAGTCAATAAATCACTTTGATTTCCTTGAATGCAGCCTATTGTTCCAACAACATTATTGAGGACTTTATTTCCCGTACCAAATTTTTCAGGATCAATAGTACTTGAATAATATTGCATATTAATCCAGTTTGTTACAATCATAGGAGCCGTCATAATAAGCTCTAACTTCAACAAATCAGGATCAGTCCTTTCATTGTAGTCGTGAAGAAAGGATCGCCCTTGTAAGTCAACTGTTCTAGTGAGTTCACGCCTACCGACAATAAAAGAATGATTTCTTGCCAGCCCCCACTCTGGCCTAGTTTCAGACCAATTACGTGATCTTGCCCTCAGTTCCTTTTTTAAAGAGTCCAACTGATAACTTTTATTACCTATTAAATTTGAGAATCTCTCTGCTTTACACTTGCTTACTGCATCTTCAACAAGGTTCATAATTTTCTTAAATTCTTTATCTTCTATTTTTTTGTGAACATTTAGTTCATCCGTTGTGGTATTATGCCAACCCGAGCAAAAATGAGTATCTACTGGAATACTAACACCTTTCACATTCAGTTCATTGCGGACATTTTCGTCATTTAATATTTTTGCAAGAAATTCTGCATTATATCGACCGTTGTGACCCGCACAGGCTCCACAATCAAGTGCACCCTGATAAGGATTGTTCGCCGATTCTCCCCCGTGGCCAAAAAAAATGACATATTTACCTAAGTTTTCTGTTAGCCCCATATTGAAAAGAGCATTAAATGCTAAATCTACTTTGGACTTCAATGAAATTTTTTCTATATCAAGTTCTAAACCATCAGCCAGATTTTCAAATTCATAATTTGGCTTTGTAAGTCCAAGATTATTTAAAAGCATTTTCCATGCATAACTGATTCCAAATGACTCTGCTAAAGAAAATGATGAGTGGGAGTATTGTTGAGAGTTTTTTAAACCATATCTCTTAAGAAACTCAGCCCTCCTTTTTCGCATTAGCTTTTCTGGTTCTTCAGATTTTTCTGTGACTTCAATTACCGGCTTTAGCAAAACAGGACATTGATGATCTGGATTATCAAATCCGAGTTTTTTTAGAGCGATTGGTACCCCAAAAAAACCTGCAAAACCAATGGTTTCAATCTCTTCAGATTTTTTTTCGATCTCTCTTCTTATTACTTCACTTCTTACATCAATACAAAAAGCCATTTGCGCAAGTGGTCTTCTCTTAGAAGAGTCTAAATGTTTGAAGTTCATTTTTTCTACTATCATTCGCCTGACAGCAACCTCATCAGCCAATAACCAGATGTAGTTTATTAACATGTCGGTCTTTGCTTTACCCTCTATGGGCACAAAATTCGCTAGCTTTTCAAAATCCAATGATTCATTGAGATAAGCGACATCGTAAGTTAGTCGAATTGCAATCAGGTGAAGAAGTGTCGTCGGGTCTTGTCTTTTTAATTTATTGCCGAAAAGTTGATTTTCAAAGTCATACTTTTTTACTAGTGTCGCCCAACCAAAAACGGTGAACAAAAGTCTCTCGAAGTAAATTTCTACCTGTTCCTCACTCAACAAGAGTTTATCAAGTAAATCGGTAAAAATGAGTTCAATGGTTTTTCGGGGATTATTTGGTAAACGTTTGACATACTCTACAAAGCTTTTGTTATTTTTAACGGTAAATCCATCAAACCTAAACATATTTTTCCAGGTTGCATACAAACCAAGAGGATTTTTCGGCAACCTCCAAACTGATTGTCCTTGATCATAGTAAGCGGCTAACCACTTTGAAACTTCATTGGTAACTTTTATAGTTTCTTCAGTTTGATTCTCTTGATCATACAAATCTGTAAGACAATTAACTTTTTCCAAATCGTCACTAGGGATTTCTTTTTGATCAAGGAAAGCTATAAGTTGATCAAACTCTAAGTTATCAAAATCATGATTTCTTTCCAAGCCTTGGAAGAGCATCAACGCATAGGTCAGATCTCTGTCTTGAATTTGTTGTGACCAATATTTCTGACTTAAATAACTCCGACTAGGCAAAAGTCGTGTGCCTCTAAGTTTTTGAATCCTATCTATAACTTCCAAGAAATTTGTATTCCGGTAACCGAAAAGTGGGTTCACCGCTACATAGTCTCTAGTATCCCAAGTTGGTGTAATTCTGGAAGTTACTCTTTCTAAAATGAGATCTAAACTAGTATTTTGTGGAGCACAATAACTATTTTCTTTATTGTTTCCGTGTAAAGTTATTGTTTTAGGCATTTCATTTACTTTTTTAGCCAAGTTCCCCTCCGTTGAGTGATTTAATATACAGTCTTTGCCCAACTTCTGTTTTTAAAATTCTATTAAGATTATTTTGGATCAAATAAAGAGAAACAAAAAGTACTCCAACAGAAATATGAATTACCACCTGATTTCCTTCAAGATTGTAGGCTGTTGTAAGTAATGAGCCCTCTAGAGCCCAAGACACAAAATGATATAAACTAAAGTAAATAACAATTAACGAAGTAATCGGTAAAATTGATGCCGATTTTATTTTATGTGAAATAAATATTTGAGCACAAGCTAAGCCTAAAACGAGAAGAAGAATTACAGCCCCCGGCTTCTCATAACTATACCCTAGAAATGGTCCCAATAGGAAAACAGTGATAACAGAAACGAAGCCTACAACAAAAGGAGTCCATAACATTGGCTCACATTCTGGCGCTGACACATAACGGTTCATCTTACCAATGTCAGTGACCGAACCAGAACTAAGGAAAGAGTGTGCTTTATAGAAAGCATGTCCGACGATATGTACGATTGCAATCGTGAAGGCTCCTAGCCCACACTGAAGCATCATAAAACCCATCTGGGAAATCGTTGAATATGCCAAACTTCGTTTAATATTTGTTTGAGATAACATAACAAACGAACCAAAGAATGCAGTCACTCCGCCAACAATTGCCAAAGAATTTAATGCCCATGGAAGTTGATTAAGAAAACTTCCCATTCTAATAACTAGGAACCCCCCCGCATTTATAATGCCAGCATGCATAAGGGCTGAAACCGGCGTTGGAGTCTCCATGGTTTTAGGCAACCAAAAGTGGAATGGAAATTGTGCTGATTTTGTCATTACACCAAGTACCAATGAAACTCCTGCTACACCTATCAAAAAAGGATTGGACCCATCGCTGATTAATTTTTCAGCATCTTGAGTCAATACTGAAAAATTAAGACTTCCGAAAACTTGGTATAAAGCAACCATAGTAATCAGAATGAATACATCTCCCATCCGGCTAACCCAAAACTTCTCCTGAGCCGCTATTCTAGCACCCACTCTTTCGTTAAAATGAAGTAACAATTTATGAAGATAGTAAGAAGTTCCAACCCAAAAAAGCCAGAAAAAGAGAAGATTCATTGAATTTAACATTAAAAGTACAAAACATATTGTGTTAGCAATATTTTGATGAAAAAGAGACTTATTTAAATCATCAGCAAGGTACCTCTCTGAAAATCTCATCACCATAGAGCCTATAAATATAACTGTGGTTGAAACAATTCCTGAAAGTGGATCTAGACTAAAACCAAATATTATTGAATCAGATACCGAAAAGAAAATTATATTAACTGGATCTCCCCATGCTATTGTTAGCCCAGTAAGAATACCGAACCCAACGACACCTAAGAAAGACAATCCTCTAAAGTCATAAAATTTGAAATAAGAAGATAGAAAGTTAATAATTCGCGGGAAAAATATTAACAAAAGTAATATTAAATTCATAATCAATAGCTCCTTAACAAACACATTATAACTACAGAACATTTTATATGCAATATATTTCATGTTTATTTTTTCATGTATTATTTTTCAATATATTGACCTATTATTCAAAAATTGGAGGTATTTTTGTCTCAAAATGAAGCAAACTGGACATTTTTCAGTAATCATAGTCATGTGTATTTTTTGCTCGCTACAAATGCAGATATTGTTGTCAGAGAAATTGCATTAAACGTAGGTATAACAGAACGTTCTGTCATGGGCATATTGCAGGATCTTGAGCAGGCTGGTTACATAGAAAGAGAAAAAGTGGGCAGAACTAACAAATATAAAATAATTCCTAAAAAAACTTTGCGACACCCTCTCGAGTCTAATGTTTTGTTAAAAGATTTAGTTAAACTGATAAAAGAGGCCCAAAAAAAACGGTCCCAATAAATTGTCGTATAAGACCCAATCTACATGTTTAATAAATCCATAAAAGATATCATCAATACCGTTAAGTAAGGATTTTTTAATACTGATTTAGTTAAGTTCGCACTGAGCTTTAAGGAAAGCTGTGCGAACGGTACCGCGACAACGCAGTCAACGAAGCTGAGAGCTTAACAAAACGGCATTAAAGATATTTTGGAATGACACACCCTAACAGTTCTAACCCTACCCTCTTCAACCATTAAATGTGTTGGACACACCATTGAATACGATGCCGATGATAACCGTCTGGTTTTTCCTTTTGAACAAAATGGACTTTATGGAGTTGGCGAGTACAACAATCCTTAGATTTTATTTAAAATAATAATAAAGAAGAAATGAAAACAAAATAAAAGGGGGGATGGTGTAAAGAGTCACTAAACTCCATGCTTTAAAGAAATAGCGGCTATGAAAAAAGATTTGCTGATAACTGAAGACCTGACTTCTCTCACCCTGACTCGTGTACCTAAAAACAAACCAAATAGTCATAACAGCCAGTGAAGGCAGACCTATATTTATTAATAAAAAATCAAGCTTTAATAGTAAGCTTTGTCCTGACCAACCCTGTAAATTATTTTGTAGTATATAAACCATCAATCCATTGGTTAAAACAAAAATAAAGTTCGTAAAATTTAACTGCAATGACTTCTTGGGAGCAGCGTATATCATTTTAGAACTACCACTGATCAAATCGATTAAAAGGACAGAAAAATAAAAACTTAAAACACCGATACCAGCATAAAACAAAGCACAATAATAAAGTCCATATTCTGTATAACTGAGCCAACGAGGAAGAACAGAGAACACCCATGAGGATCCAAAAGGAAGGTCACTCACTTGATGAATTAAGGGAAGGGCCATAACCCCCGTTATTAAAGCCAGTACCAGGGTTGTAATAACGAGATGAATAAACACTGAAATACTATCAAGTTTTGATTCATCAATTATTAAATAACGATAAAGCCCTACCCCGATAAATAAACACCCTAGCCCATGTCCGATAGCATCCAGATAGGACGATGGCTTTAATGAGAGGAAATCGGGATAAAATAGCACCTTTAAAGCCTCAAAATTTTGCAAGGACAATATAATTTTAAAAAACAAAAAGAGTAAAATGAGAAAGCAACCAGGAAGAATCCATTGATTAAACAAAGGAAAAAACTTTTTCTTGGACTTTAAATAAACAAAAAAAACACCAACCGACCAAAGGAGTCCTCCTAGAAAACCTAAATTCAACTGTGGCATACTTGATAAATCACTGACCTGTTCTGGAGCAAATAAATACTTAAAGAAAAATAAAAAGTAAAGAATCGAAGTCCCACTTAAATAAAGAAAAAACCACAAGAAAAAAAGGAGAACCACAAGTCTTAATATATACCAAATAAAAATCAGGGGCCTATCCCACAATGAACTCTTGCCACCTTTTTTAATCCAAATAAGGCTTCTTAAGTCGATGGATTTTAATTTATTGTCTAAAATTCTTTCGGTAATAAGAAGAGGAAATATCGCTCCATTAAGAACAATTAAAAAAAGAAGCATAAATGCTCCCCCACCATTTTCAAGAATCAAATGGGGGAACCTCAATAAATGAAACAAAACAATTGTCGCTGTGATTGTCATTATAAAATGACGAGGGATCACTTTAACCTCGGCTTTTCATTACAAAGATTCGGATAGGAACACCTTCCAAGCCGAATCGCGCTTTTATACGTTTTGATAAAAATCTTCTATAAGCATTATCCACACCATCAGGATGATTGGCAAATGCTATAAAACTAGGAGGTTTTTGCTTGGTTTGAGTTAAATAATAAAATTTCACATTTTTAAGCCCATAAACAGGAGCTGGCGCTTGACGAATAACGTTCATAAAGAAGTCATTGAGCTCAGTCGTACTGATACGCTTTTCAAGTTTTCCTCTAATCTCTTCAATAAGCTTAAATAAGTCTTTCAATCCTTTTCCTGTTTTTGCACTAATAAAAACAATAGGTATATCAATATAGAAGTGAAATTGGTCGGCGAGTTTCTCACGAGTTGTTTTTCTAAACTCAGGAATATCCTGCTCTCCGAGGTCCAGTTTATTGACAACTAAGATCACTGCCTTATGAGACTCTACAATTTCTTCTAAAATCTTGGCATCTTGCTCACTCGGTCCCTGAACACCATCAATCATTAATAAGACAAGCTCTGATTTCTTAATCGATTGACTGGTTTTTATGGCCGATATGGCTTCGACCGCCTCTGTTCTTTTTGCCGACCTTCTTAAACCGGCCGTATCAATGAGTCGATAATCCTGATCGTTGTACTTAAATTCAAAATCAACAGAATCGACCGTTGTGCCCGCTATAGTAGAAACCAGCATTTTCTTTTGACCTAGTAATTGATTGGTCAGAGAACTCTTTCCAACATTGGGCTTCCCAACTATTGAGAAGACAAATCCTTGCTTCTCTGTTGTTTCAATACTTTTAAGTTTAGAACTGATCCATTCTAAAAGTTGATCCACACCAAAGCGGCTTTCAACCGAACAAGTTACTAGAGGAAGGCCAAACTCGTAAAACTCTCCTCCAGCAATATCAAGTTCATGGCTTTTGTCGACCTTATTAACGACAATCAGCATCTCTTTACCAGACTCTTTAGCCAGTCTTACCATCTCGCGATCTTCAGGACACAAACCACTTTTATAGTCCATAACAACGATAAGATAATCAACAGACTTAAGAAACTCGATAACATGCTCTCTAATTTGAGCTGAGATTTCATCTTTGGCCTCTGTGATCCCTCCGGTGTCGACCAATTCAAAGGTTTTACCCCATAACTCAGCCTCCTCAACAATCACGTCACGCGTAACGCCCGGTTGATTTTTAACCAAAGATCTTCTCGATTCCACCAAATAATTAAAGAGAGTCGACTTCCCCACGTTGGGACGACCAACAATGGCAAATATGGGTTTATCGCTTATCATGTTCATACCCCAGCTCACTCATTATACTTTTTTTCTTCATCCAATTCTTCTTAAAAGCCACATGCAGTCCTAAAAATATTTTTTCACCTAAAAGGTTTTCAATACTTTTACGAGATTCTTGGCCAATTTTTTTCAATCTGGACCCATTTTTTCCAATAACAATAGCCTTATGATTTTCTTTCTCTATAAGAATATTAGCTTCAATATGAAGCATGCCCTTTTGCCTTTTATAAGACTTCACGATCACACCGGTACTAAATGGTATTTCTTTTTCTAACTGCAAAAAGCATTGTTCTCGGATGAACTCGGCCACAATCTCACGGGTGTTATCAAGTGAAATCATCTCCGTATCATACAGTGGATGATGTTCGGCTTTTAAAGTTTGGGAGATCTCTTTTAGAAAGTCATTTAAACTTTCTTTGAATTCTTTTTTTAAACTCACCTCAAGATTTCTCTCAGACTTTAACTCTTCTTTTAATTGAGTCACAAACTCTGTTTCTTTCAAATCTGATTTTGTAAATAAATAGCTTTTGGGCTTATTGGAGGCTTTAATTTCCTTCCAAAAATTATCAAATTGAGCGGTTTGTTTCTGGTCATGACTGATTAGAACCAACAAATGTTCACTTTTCTCAATCACCTTCACAAACTCTTTATTGAGGAATTCAAAGAGTCCTGCTTTTGGCTCGACATAGCCTGGAGCATCCAAAAGAATTAACTGATAATCTTTGGTACTAATAATACCGCTGAAACTTTGCCTTGTTGTTTGCGGTTTATCAGACACAATAACTAATTTTTCTTCTAATACAGCATTAAGTAAAGAGCTTTTCCCCGCATTAGGGAGACCCAGAATACCTATAAATCCACAGTGAATCATTTTTTTATCCTTTTGAGAGCTTGCTCTGCCGCTTTTTGAGCCGCCATTTTTTTTGAAGTCCCCTCAGCAGTCCCCCAACTTTCATCTCCCACAAAAACTTCCATTAGAAAAACCCGAGCGTGATCGGGACCAGACTCCCCTTGCACTTTATAAACTGGAGTTTTTTTATATTGTTCCTGAACCCACTCCTGAAATCGTGTCTTATAATCTTTTTCAAAGTCGTATTGTTCAAATGAGCCGGAAAGAAGTTCGGCGAATTGACCTTTTATCCAACGGAAGGCCTCTTGATATCCACTGTCTTTGTAAATTGCTCCCACAATAGCCTCAAAAACCGATGCAATAATACGAGGATTGGATCTTAAGTTATTATTAAGTTCTCTTTCTCCAATAAGCAAAAACTGATCCATCGAAGAATTCTTAGCCAATTGACAAAGGCTTTCTTCATTAACAACGCTCGCTCTTTTACGAGAAAGACTTCCCTCCTGATCCCCTTCATATTTTTCCATAAGAAGGTCACTGATCACGAGATCTAATACGGCATCACCTAAAAATTCTAAGAGCTCATTGTGTGGAAGTTCTGGATTCTCTTTATGAAAACTTCTATGGCAAAAAGCCTGCTTTAACCATTTTGCTTCTTTAAACTGATAACCAATTTTTTGTTCTATAGTGGTTTGGTCAAAACTCATAACAGCTCCCCCACCAAATAACCTTTAGTACGTCCCATTTGAACTCGTTGATAACCTTTAATCTTAACTTGCTTAATCTCACCTTGAAGTAAACTTTCGCTCTTTTCTAAAAACACATCCCAATAATCTTGACTGACACTTTGTATAAGATCGTCTTTCGGCTTTAACAGAAGTACATCCTTCACTTCTCCAACTTGTTCACTGGCTTTCTGATCGAATCTCTCTCCACTCAACTCTCTCAAAATCTTTGCTCTTTCCTTACGAACTTCCCAAGGCACAACGCCATCCATTTGATCAGCACGTGTGCCTTTTCTTTCACTGTATGGAAATACATGAATCTTGGTCCACGGCCATTTTTTTAAATTGTTATAGGTTTCTTCAAACAGTTCCTCAGTCTCACCAGGAAAACCAGTGATCACATCAAGGCCCACAAAGGCATTGGGGAAATCCTGGTGAATCCAGTTTAAAGCCGTCCCCACTTGCTCCGCCGTATACTGCCGCCTCATCTCCTTCAAAACAGCTGTGGATAAGGATTGGAGGCTCATATGAAAATGGGCACACATTCTTGGGTTTTTAAACAAACGCATTAATTTTTCCGTGAGCTCAATCGGCTCAAGACTTGTTAATCGAATGCGTGGAATATCAGTGCTATTAATCACCTGCTCAACCAAGTCATCCAGTTGATAGGGGCCACCATAGGTTTCATCGTCAAGATAATCCCCTATATGGACTCCTGTTAATACAACTTCATTAACTCCACTTGAGTGCAATTCTTTGACTTTATCTAAAAGCAGAGGAACAGGAAGTGAACGACTCTTACCTCTTGCAAAAGGAATCACACAAAAACTACAAAAGGAATTGCATCCGTCTTGGATTTTCAAATAAGAGCGCGTGTGATCAGACTCTTCACCACCCCCTTCGCCCAATGTTTCATTGCGAAAAATATTGGATCGGTGAACCTTCGTCTTGTTTTCATTCTTTAAGAACTCTTCAATAATATGGTTCAACTCACCTTTATGGGAGTTAGCAACAATCAAATCAATCGTATCCACTTGATCAATTAGATCTCCATCGACTTGAGCGGCACAGCCAGTCAGTACAATTTTTGCCTCGGGGTTTGCTCGCTTAATTCTACGCGATTCTCTTATAACTTCTTTAGTCGCTTCCGCTGTGACAGCACAGGAATTTAAAATATGGAGTGAGGCCTTTTCATTTAAAGAAAAACCATTCTGATTCAATCTTTTTTGTATAAGACCTGTGTCGTAGGTATTCACCTTACAACCATATGTTTTGATCTGAAAGGGAGTTTTACTCACCGGATCCAACCTCCACCAATAAGTCGTCGCCCTTGATAAAAGACAGCCGCTTGCCCTGGAGTGATGGCCCTTTGCATCTCATCAAACTTCACTTCAAAACTACCGTCGTTTTTTTTGAAAAGCTGACCGCTTGCTCCACTGTGAGAATAGCGTATTTTGATTTGATATTTTTTTTCTTCCGGCTTTTCTAGCCAATGGCAATTATCAATCGTCATACTTTGAGAATAAAGGTCTTTTTCTTCCCCTACCCAAACTTCGTGAGTCTCGGGATCAACTTTAAGAACGTAAAGAGGACATTCGGCAGAAATCCCCAAACCTTTACGTTGCCCATAAGTAAAGTGATGAATTCCATTGTGTTCGCGCAACACTTCCCCACTAGGGTATCTTTTCATCAAACCTTTTTTTCTAGGAATTTGGGAATACTGATTATCAATAAATTCGCCATAACCTGATTGATCGACAAAGCAGATGCCCACAGAATCTTTTTTCCTTGCGACCACAAGTCCTTTTTCCTCAGCGTAAGCTCGCACTTCTTTTTTGTTCATCTCACCGACAGGGAAAAGAAGTTTTGGAATTAACTCAGGATCAATTGTAAATAAAAAATAAGTTTGATCTTTCCAATCATCTTCACTGGTAACAATACCCCATTGACCTGAATCATTTTGTTGTAAAGTGGCATAATGTCCGGTGGCCAAATAATCACAGGAAAGTTCTTTCATTTTTTTAATGAGATGATCAAACTTTAAATAGGTATTGCAATTCACGCAAGGCAGGGGCGTTTTACCCTCCATATAAGAAGACACAAAAGGGTCGATCACTTTTTCTCTAAACTCTTCCTCACAGTTCAAAACATAAAAAGGAATATTCAGTCGATCGGCCACATCACGGGCATCATCCACGTCTTCACTGGAGCAACAAGTTCCCGTTCCTTCCTCAATATCACATTGGGAGTAGTCCCAGACTTGCATAGTCACACCGATAACTTCATAACCTTGATCGACCAAGAGACTAGCCGCAACAGAGGAGTCCACTCCACCACTCATAGCAACAAGAACACGTCCTTTAGACATTTTTTACCTCTCCAGTTTCTGGATCCAAGCTTCTTAAATGCTTAACCACTTCTACCATATTGCGACCAAATTCTTCCATTTGCTCTTGTGTGGTCATTTTGCCTAAACTGATTCGTAAGGAGGACTGAGCTTGTTCACGAGTCAGGCCAATAGCCAATAAAACAGGGCTTGGCTCAGGGTTACCGGAACTACAAGCCGCCCCTGTCCCCACTGAAAAACCTCGAATATCCAAATTCATTAAAAGGCTCTCGGCTCCCACTCCATCCACGGTAAAACAGGAAGTGTTGCTTAAACGCTCATTTTGTTTTCCTAAAATTTTTAGGCCATCAATATTATCACTCAAAAAAGCTTCAAAGTTATCTCTCAGAGCCCGTGTGGAGTCAACAAAGGCTGAAGTATCTAAATGCTCACAAACATAAGAAAAACTAGCAATGGCTAATAGGTTTTCAGTTCCTGCCCGACGCTTCCTTTCCTGTGAGCCCCCTAAAATTAAAGGAGAAAAGGGAGTTCCTTTTTTGATGTAGAGTAGACCAGACCCCTTTAAAGCATAAACTTTATGGGAAGAAAAAGTGGCAAGATCAACACCTAAATCATTGAGATCAAACTCATACTTTCCTAAGGCTTGGACACAATCACTGTGAAAAAGGGCTCCTCTTTCATGGGCTAAGCGGGTCATTTCTTTTATGGGAGCAATCACTCCCAATTCATTATTGGCTAACATCACTGAAACCAAAGCCACTTCATCAGTGAGATTGTTTTGGTAAAAATTCCAATCGTATTTCCCCTCACAACAAACAGGCAGAATCAAGACTTCATAACCAAGAGACTCGATACGCTCTTTTTGATTTAGGACACTGGGATGTTCAATTCCACCTATGATGACTTTATTGCGCTTCACACCTTTATTTTTTAATTCTCTCAAGGGACCTTGTAGAGCTAAATTATTAGATTCACTTCCTCCACTGGTAAAAATCATTTCCAGAGGATGAATGCCCAAAGACTCTGCCATTTTTCGACGAGCCTCTCTTAAAAGCTTTTTAGGGCCCCGACCATGAAAGTGAATAGAACTGGGATTTCCCCATTGATCTAGCCAAAAAGGAACTTTTTCGCGCACCTCTGGAGCAACAGGTGTCGTCGCATTGTAATCGAGATAGATATTGCTTTGTGTCATTTGCGGTAACCTATCCCAATCACTCATAAAGGTCAACGTATAGTCCAAAGTCGAGAGCGCCAAATAAGTAAGGATAAACCGAGTCCAAAATAACATTATTACACACCCTCAATGACTTAATTTCGTAGAGCCAGCAGCCGAAAAGAAGCTCTAAGAACACACAAGGGTTAACAAGTGAAATCACCCTCACTCTTAGTCTAGTTCCGACTGATCCTCCCCCCTTTCTCCTCAAAACCTGATGGAAATTGCCGATAAGCACTTGATGGCTAAAACGAAAACTCCCTGGGCTAAACCACTCGGGCTCTCACAAGAAGATTTTGAATCTCGCCCCAAAGGGGTGGATCCATTGCTCTGGGGTTTAGAAAATAAAATTGTAAATCCAGAAGAATACCTTCAGTGGGCCAGTGAGTATTATCAACTCCCTGCCATTAAAGAAGAATTTTTCAGTATGGCTGTGGACTTTACTTTGATAGGTAAAAAAAGTGAGATCTATAACTGGAGTTCTCACTGTTACCCAATTTACCTGTGGAATAACACGCTTTTTGTGGCTTGCCTGGAACCGGTAGAATTGGCTACAGACGAAAAAATCTGCTTTGTCATCGCTCCTTACGCCCCTATGCTCCAAGCCTGGAGCCGTTACCAGGATTCTATTGTCGTTGAAAATAAAGTCGATGAAGTGGCACCGGATAATTTTACAGATCATGAAAATGTCTCTGATGAAGCGGAACCCTCTTCAGTAGAGCCCCCTCTCTCCCCTGAAGTTCAAGAGCCACCAATGGCACAAGAAACTCCAGAAAAGCAAGAGATGGAAGTGGATACTTCCTCTGAACCTATAGAACAAGAACAAGAACAAGAACAAGAACAAGAACAAGAACAAGAACAAGAACAAGAACAAGAACAAGAACAAGAAC
>CAXREJ010000040.1:0-17821 GCA_964229765.1 Bdellovibrionales bacterium
ACTTTGTTAGATGCAGACATTAGTATTCTCCTTTCATTTCAATAAATTAAGTCTTTAGCAACTCAATTTTATCGATTGAAAAGAGCTAATGTCTGCACTTATTTAACACTCTGCCTTACACCCTCACCCGTGAAGAACCCAGACTTCACAGTAGTATCGGTGTTTATGCACCTTGAGCCACAACGGCTTATCTTGAGGTCCGTACTCACGTACAAGTGCCGTGGCCTTTCCATACCGTCTCTCGCTAAATAAACCACAACGTCGACAGGGCTGGGGCTTCCTTTTTTTACGCACCTCCCATAAGTGTCCATTGCGATAACTGCGTGATGATATAAACTCCAATTCATGATGGAGTACTCCATCGATAACGGCCATTAAGAACCTCCTAGGCTTTGATTTTGCGGCAACAAAATTTTACCTAATGGCTCTTTGGCCGTTATCTTTTTGACTCAGCGTGCACAACAGTTATTCGAGAAGACCCAAATAATCTCCTCCGGGTAGCTCGGTTTCGTGCCTCCAGGCATGGGCAACACCGGACTGAGTCAGTTTTTTTGATTTTGGACTGGTCACTCCTAAGCTCAAATCTGACATCTCTTGACGAAAAGCTGCCCGCTCTTTTAGAATTTCCTTTCCCTTGCCAGTTGTGGAACAGCCAATAAGGGCGCTACTTAATAAGACGATCAATAAGACCAATATTTTCATTGGAACCTCTCTTTTTGTTTAAATTGAAATAAGATTTAGGAATGGTGACTTTATCGTTCATTACGATATAGACGCTTTGCCCGCTTTTAACATCCAGGGTAGCAGCCAAATTATTGGCTTGATTCAAATACCACTGAGCAACTTGATTCGCAGCTCCCGTGGCTCCCTGTTGAACGATTACATTTCTATTGGAATCAGGGTTGGCCCCTCCAATATTCTGAGCTTTCCGATTGATGATCTCACCAATCCCGTTGACGATGGAACTCATAAAAGCCATGGTTGCCACGCGGGACTGATTGGATTTTAGTTCACCTTTAACGGCAAATCCCTGATCTTTATCATCAACAACGAATCCGTTGACCTTTCTCTCCACCATTCGCCCTTTTGGAGAAACACAACTCAATTTGTAGACCTGGAATTCAACGCGCTCGGTACTCATCGACGCTTGTGCCTTGGCCAAAGCGAAACATCCCGAAAGATCTACTCCTGAGTCATTAGGCGAGGTGTAAGCCTCCTCTAAGACTAGCAGAGAGGGGAGGAGCTTTCCTTCTTGTGACCGGACCCCAGTCATTAATGTCGCTTTGACGTAACTTCCCGAGGGAATGGCTACCGTTGTTGTTGGCTTCTTGACCTTAAAAGGGTACTTAACGGTTTTACGCCTCTGTTTTTTCTTTTTTTGCCCTGATGGCTCCTTCGGGCTCTTCGCATCGACGGATACACCAAGTGGTAACTGATATTCGGCTGGTTTTGTCCTCACCGAGTCATCTTTTTTCCAATACCTCCTGCCTGGTTAAAATCAAGAGTTGTATTGGGCGGAGTATCCGGCGGCGGTGAGGCCGTTTGTTGCGCATTCGATGCTAAATTTTGCTTTTCTATAGCAACCTTAATTTCTTTAAGCTGCTCTTCAAGGAGTTTTTGTGACGATTTGACTTCCTCATACTGACGGGCCATGTTTTGCCCTTTGCTACGATAGTAGTCAGCAGAATTGTTGTAAACAATGTCTCCGCCTTTAAACGACTCTTTAGTCGGCTCAATAACAATTTTTTCACCGACATCAGAGCTTTTGCTAACCCCGTATATTATAAGGAGCAGAAATACTACAACCCCTATGCCCATATACTTTTTTTGGTCATTGGATAATCCAATGGCCCATTCTTTAACCATTTCCATTATTTTCCTTCCTTTACTTTTTTGGCTGTCATTGGCATGCGGACAGCCTTAAACCGAGTGCTCGGTTTGGCGACAATACGAACAAGGGATTCACTTGAACCTTTCTTGCTTTTTCCAGGATAGAGGGTCATGGCGTCTGCTTGTGATAAAATCGCAAGGTTTGGATCACCAACTTTTAGCCCTTTCACGTCGATTTCAACTTTGTTACGACTGAGTTCGTTTTTAAGTCTAAAAACATACCCATGAAGGTTGCGCCCCTTGTAAGTACGCACAAGCTTTGAAGACACTCCTTTTCTTCCCGATGAAACCGACTTATTGACAACAGATCTTCTATAACCAGCCACTGCATCATCACGAATCATAGCTTTTAAGAGTTCAACCTCTCCAATGGGAGGAGCTTTCGAAACATCCTGATAAGCTTTTGGGCGAATCTCGTAAGAGAGCTCCATAAAACCATTTTCCTCATTTTTAATAGTCTTAAATCGAAGCCTCGCAACTTTCCCATTCTCAAGAGTGAACGAGATCTTATCCGTGCCCGTCGTAAATTGCGGTGTCACGGTGAACACTCGGTAGTCTGGGTCCAACTCATCATCTAACTTCACCAGGTAACTTTTTGATTGAGTATGACTTTTCACCCGATGACTGAATGTCAAAATAGTTTTCTCGCCAAAGGGGACTTCAATACTTTCGGTGGCGGAGCCAAAAAAAATATCCTTCGCTTCCTTCGCAACGGCACTTTGGCAGACTGCCACTATTAAAACTAATAAATATCTCACAATTTTATTCTCCTTTCTCAGTTAAAGAGCTTTCTTTGAAAACTCAGTGATTTGAAAAGCCCATGCTTGGCCTGGCTTAGGCTGCTGAACATTAATGGTCATTTTAACCTTCTCCATTGCTGTTCCTAAAAACTCAGCATTCTCTCTTCGGTCTCGTCTCAGTAGAATATTGGCCTTAAACACACCACTTTTGTTGTATTCAAAATCAAGTTTTGTTAACTCAACTTGTTCATAGATGCCTTTTTTCTCAGAGAGCCCAACCCATTCATCAACTTGCGCCAAATATTTGGAAGAAAGCCCTTTCTCCATGTAACTGGCAAAATTCTCCAGCTGACTGCGGATTCCACTGGGCGTTGTAGTTCCTTGCATTTGAACGAAATACTTGAAGGCGTCTTCGACGTATTCCTTTGGAACAGTTTGCGGAACAGCGGGGGTGTGCCCAACAATTTTAGATGGTACTAAAATGAACTCTTTTTCTCTGTATTTGGTCTGCCAATAATCGATCCGATTATTTTGGATCAAAAAAGTGGCGACCCATGCAAAAACACAAATAGCAATGACATATTGAAGGTTCATTTTTTCCCTAATGGTTGAAGCCTTAAAGGATACGAACTGAGGAAGAACCCTCAAATCGACGTCTCCATAAACACCAGCCGGAGGCCTTGAGACCTCGGCAGCTTGTACACCTTTATCAATTGCTGAGATCATCTCTTTGTTCCACCTTACGATTTGAACCGACAGATTGACTCCCGCCTGACTTACTTTGCTCGATAACAAATTCACTCTCGATTTTAGATAGGTAGTTGCGCGGCACCACATGTGTTGTAATGTCCTTAAAAAGCCAAAACTTCCCATCTTTTGAGATCTTTGCCTTAAATTCTCTAATAGGCTTGTGCTCATAGTATTCATTCTCCTTTTTAATATTGTTCTTTTTATCCATTTTGATTTTCTCCTCGTTTAGTCTGAAAACTTTCTTCTTCCTTTTGGGTTAATGATGCCTGGTAGACTCATGCCAAATTTTTTATAGGGGTAATGAAACAAAATACCTTTGTTGTGGTTTCTCTTAATGATTGGACCAATAACAAGAGTCCATAAGAGACAAATAATCATCAGTACCCACGAATAAAACAAAATTCCAAAAACAAGAATCGCAGCCAGCGACCAAAGAACCTCTGACAACTCCCAAATATCAGCAAACATTATGGGCGTATCCAGTGTCTGACTAATTCTCTCTCCGTGTGTTCTTCTTAATTCTGTATAATCAAGCATAAGGCCCCTCCTATTTACCTAAAAACTCCACCGCCACCCGAGATTTCAAAAATATTGAGTACCCAAGCAGGGCTGGTTCCAATAATGAGAGCGCCGACCACACAAATCACTGCTGGCCCAAACTTTTGCTCCTTGATGAGCCATCCGGCACTGAGAACGCAAAGACCAGCAAAGATCCTGGCGAGCCACACAAATAGAGCGGTATCAACCAGCATCAACAAAGTTCCAGCGGTTTTAAGCTTTGCTGATTGATCGGTCCCAGGAATCTTCACCTGAGCTTGAACCTCTGAGATGAAAATAACCCAGGGTAGCAGAATTACACATAGGACAAAAAAGGCTTCTTTGCTCCTCTCCCACAAATTAATAATACGATTATTGACGTGAAATGACGTCATATACGACCTCCTCCATTCTGACCTTTCTTCATCAGGTCAATTATGTTTTTTATTTCAGATACGGATTGGTATCCGGTTATAGGTTTTGATACAGTTTCCTGTTTGAGATCTGCCACAAGCGTAAATGGGACACTTGAAATTCCATACTTTTTGACATCCTCTGGATTTGCTCTACGGGTGGCGATTGGAAACTGTGCTTTTTCAAATGATTTACTATCAATTTGAAAAGCTTCGACAAAGTATCCCTCACCCTGAAGGTTTTTGAGTGTCGTCATCATACGCTTGCAATGAGGACAAGTGGACTCAAAGTACATTCTGATACGAAAACGCTTTGGGTCTATGGAAACAATACTTTGTTTTCTAAATTTGATCCCTTTGCGAGTCGAATCTGGTATAGCTCTCGTCGGATTTTTAGCCAGATACTCTTTCATTCGATTTTGAAGTCTTGTGGCTAATTTATTTTTGGTTTCTATATACTGAAACCAGAGGGATAAATTTTTATCAGTTGGGTTCTTGGCAACCTCAATGAAGGGAGCCGGAGGAGTGTAGTCACCCTCTTTGAAAAATTCCTCATTATTGGGATTAAGATGTTTTTGCCAACTAAATTTCTTATTTTCTTTTTCTTTCTTTTGCGGCGTCTTTTTTGTAGTTACCGCGACATCTTTTTTTCATCAGGCCAGTAGTCGATGCTATCATCAAAAAAGTTGATGGCACCGGCAATACTTGGTCCAAGAATAAAAAAGATGCTAATGAGATTGACGATGGATTTCGTTCTCATCAATGACTCCTTTCTTTGCTAGGTTAATAACTAATTCCCTAATGTTTTCTTTCAGTTTAATTCCTCCTCCTTTATTGATTTCATTTCTTGTAAAGTACTCAAACAGCAAGACTCTCTCATTGAGAAATCCATTTGAACATTTAGAACATCCATTTTTATTACGAGTTCTATATTTCCCGTCCTTGCCTGGAAGCGAACAGCTCCCACAGATTTTTCTAATCAGCCTCTGGTTGGCTCCTAAAATAAGAGATTCCATCAACTGTAAGTGGTCAGCTCCATAGTACTCAAAAGTCTTTTGTATGTTCAAAGCAGTATTAGTATGCATGGTCGAAATAACAAGATGTCCAGTGCTGGCAGCTCTTACAGCCAATTGAGCGGTAATCTTATCCCTAATCTCTCCGACAAGGATCACATCGGGGTCTTGTCTAAGTAATGCTCTTAGCCCCTCAGCGAAACTCAACTTTTTAGAGACCTGAGTGTGAGTGACACCATCAACATGGCGTTCGACTGGATTTTCGAGAGTTGATATATTCAAACCGTCTCGATCCATTTCTTCAATCAACGAGTAAATCGTCGATGTCTTCCCGCTGCCAGTCTCTCCAGTAATGATAATGAGCCCTGCCTTTTTACTGATGGCTGAAATAACATCATTTAGGGCATCTTTACTTAATCCAATATCGGTCAGCCTTTTTGATTCTTTTTTGTTAAAAAGTCGATAGACGATCTTTTCGCCAAATTCAGTTGGTATTTTATTGACTCTCACATCAATTCCTCGTTTGGGAAAAGAGATGCGAGAGTCCTGGGCCTCACTTTGTCGACCTAAGGGGATATTTGAGATCGACTTTAGTGTCGTCAGCATGGCACCCCGTAAGATATCGGGAGAAATTCTCAGGGCACCATCATTTTCAGATGAATAAAACAAGGTCAACGTGCCACACACTCTTAATCGTATTTTAAAACCAAGCTCCGTTGGTTCAAAGTGTATGTCACTCGCTTTCGTTCTTATAGATTCATCTACAGCTCCTTTAATAAGAGCTGAGTAAGACCCAGGACTCTCAAGTTTTTCTTCTGAACTGAGAGCAACTTGTAATGATAATCCATCTTCTTTAAGGACTTTTTGCATCATGTTTTAAAGCCCCCTACAAACCTGTTCTAAAATGGCTATTTCAGCTTGAACAACCGGAACTTCAGCCCAATCACGGGCACAGCTGACCTTTTTCCATGTAGCAAATAGGTTTCCACTTAAGTTTTTGCCCATAGTGCGACCACGATTGTTCGCAAATCGAAGCCCCTCCATTGATGCAATATTTTCGAACTCGCAAAAACACTGACTAGAGTTCGGCGAGATCATCGACCACTTTTCTCCAGGGCTCCCCGGCATTGAGCGAAAAATCTCAACTGAAAGACTTTTCATACGGCTTGCTACCGAAAGGGAACCTATTATTTCTGACCCGCCGACCACGGTCCCCATTCTTGGATACATCACGCCCCAGGCTGTACAAACCGGGTAACTTGAAGGCGGAAAGGTGGGAATAGTATCCATATTCACACTGCACATCGTGGAGTCTGCCCCCATACTGGAAGGAGCTCCAGCAACCATAGCAGCTCCCTTCATCAGGCAAAGCTTAGGGCTTAATTTCCAGGCAAGAAACTTCGGCTGCATCAAATCCCCTGAGCCGGTTGCCCAATAATTCTTTAAGTGTTCACTCATTCCGTCAAAACACATTTTCTCCTGTCTGAGCCCGCCACAAGGAAGACCAGAGAGTATGAGCTGGGCCAGTGGTACAGCAATCGTGCGAGAGTGAAAGCTCTGAGAATCATCGTCATTGACTGCGCCAAAAGGCACCTTATCGAGTCTCGCTAACTGTGCTGCGGCCCCCGGAAGTGTGGAAAAATGAGAAACGCCAGTTTTAGTTGTCGTTTCAATAAACGTCTGTGGAACAAAGTAACTAATTCTCGCACACGGTCGGGACGGAAATCCACACATGGACGGACTTGTTTGAAAGCTCAGACAAGATCTAAAGCTTGGCTGCTTAAGAACATCGCAGACATTGGGAAAAGAAGCTGGTGCTTTATCGCAAAGTATTAAAAGTGCAATGCTGGCCGCAACCCTTCTCAGAAGGGACTTTTTCTTTTTGTCTTTTTTCTCACTAATGAGCCTGATTACCTCTTCGTGAATTGTCGCTGGGTTCTCCAGAAACACCGGCTTCATATAAAGCTTTTTCAATTTGGCCGCTGTTCCATCAAAAATGATACCCCAGGCCTCGAAAGTTTTGAGTGCCGTAAACTCTTTCCCCGTCAAAATATACTCTTTATGATTAGAAACACTTATAGACTCACTGATATTGGCATCTTTTGAATCGAAACCGCCGATAAGAAAGTTACGCTCAGTTTTTTGAGCAATTTCTGAAATGCTTCGCGATTCTTTTTCCCTTTCGTCCTGACCGACCAACTCTTGCATGTTCTTAATGGTTTCAACATCGGCTGAATGAAAACAGATTCTTGTTCTAAAGTTTTGAATAAGTTCTCGGGCAGCTTTCTCAGAGCTAAGAGCGTTGTGTAAGGAAGATAGACTCTGAGTCGCAACAATAGAAACGGAGTTTGATTGACGAGACTTTGCAAAAAAGTCATCATCACCCAAAGTCACACCACCACCGCTGGTCACAACATCTTGATACTCATCACAGAAAAAGAAAGCTGGAATATCTGTTCCGCGCTCTTTTGAAGATACTCGTTTAATAATAGACTGCTGATAATGAAGCTTGAGTATTGTTCCCATAGATCTTGCTAAAGCTGGGCTCTCAATATCAAAAAGAAGAATTTCTCCATTATCAATCACTGAGTCTATGGAAAAGATTGTCCTATCCTCTTTTTTAGGACAAAACACTTTAGCAGCTCTATATTCCTGGAATTGATTTAAGAAGCTGGTAGCAGTGGCAAGAATACCTGTTTTGACCTTGTTTTCCATATTGCGAAACTCTTCGTTGAAATAGTCAATGGCACATCCAATATTGTATTGCTCCTCCTCATCGAATAAAATCTCGTCCGAATCGTTGAATTTTCGTTTGTTTTTGGACAGCTCCAGGTCCCTGGCTAAGTCAGTGGATACAGACTTAATCATTGCCTCGTAGACATCTTTCAAAGTGTAGTATTCTAGAGTAGCGGCACAGTAAACAAGACAGTACTTGATTAAATTGAAAGCACTAATCTCCCAGAAAGGGGAATCATTTTTCCCACCACCGAAATTGATGCTACTGGCACGGACCATCTCAGCAAGATCAATGAATCTAGAGTTCTTAAGTGGCTTAACTACATAGACGGGGTTAAAAGTTTCCGGCCCCTCAAGCGTCATTCTGCGGATAACGGAACCTGGTTTAAGAACCTTCGCCAATCTATCAGCCTCTGCAACAAATGTTCTCTTTGGATCAAGTGCCAAAACCGAGACCTCATTGAAGTTAGTGAGTGCTTGTTTAAAATAAGGAAGCATGGCTCCTGCGGTTTTTCCTGTTCCAATAGAGCCCGTTATAAGAATTGACCCATTAAGGCCCGATTTTTCTACACTCTCCCATTCAGGGACCAACTCCTTTTTTTCTTCGTTGATCGAACCCAGAACAATTGTATTTTCACCTTGCGGGTACTCGGGCAGCTTATTTTTTCTGTGAAGCCCAGAAATATAGCTCCCAAACTTCAAAACCTTATCAGCGACAAACCAGTACAAGAACGCAACATTGATATTAAATAGGACATACTGATAGCTATAGATAGAACCAAGCCCTGTGATGGTCACTCCACTCATCAGGGCTCTTTCAAGAACCCACCCAATACCAACACCCATTAAAAACAATACACTAAATTTCAACCAAGTTTTTCGTCTCTCCTCTTTGGTTTGTTTGATGGCCCTGAGCCTTGCCCCTTGTTTTGACAATCCGAGTGCTCGTCTCAAATAATGAGTCGCCAAAATCGAATTCACAAACAGTAGGCTAGCAAAGGTGATCAGGTACCACTTAAGAATACCGACTACATATTTGATTGCGCTCCAGTTCGTTAGCAAACCATCTTTGAACTGTAATCCAAAAATGACTGCTACCGTCGCTGCCAAAATCACCAAAGCTAAGGGCAAAGGAATGTCTACTTTTTTGTCTTCCATTATCTGTTCCTCAAAAATTTGACCTTCGTTACTGGTGGATCTGGATAATCCTCATGAATACGAAAAGTTGGAGAAGCCTCAACAAACGAACAGTGGCCTCCATGAAAAACAAAAGTCACTGTTCCATATTCAAGGGCTCGCCCTGTCTTCTTGGTTAATTTTTTAGCCAGAAGTTTTGCCATTTCAGCAAAGCTTATTTGATCTTCGTTCTTTTCTTTTTTGGTTCGACTATATTTATCTAAATCAATTTTATTTCCCATTACCTTCTCCTTATATTAAGCGACTGAATCAGTTGGATCATTGCCACCGCTTCTCTGTTTATTGAAATACTTCTCAACCTCGCGGATAAGTTGGCTTAAATCATTCAGATCTCTTTGAGCAAAGAGACTCAGAACCAGGACTTCTGACCGGACTGCCTCAATAAAGTTTTCTAATTTTCTTAATAAACTTCGATTCACGAAATCCCCCTCGACAATTTCGGAACTTGATGAAATTCAATATGATTGAATTCACGATCTAGCTCAGAGAAAACACGAGAAACCTCTTTATTTCTGTAACACTCTCGAAAAATATTACTCACAGCTTTCCGTGCCCTGTGAAACAGTATCTCTGATGAGATATGTTTGCTCAGGTTGCTTGAATTGAATGGTCGAAGTCCCGACCCATTCATTTTTTTATTTTTAGGTTTTGTCATACGTAACCCCTCCGTTAATGTTTGCTCCAACTGCGTTGTTACAGTGGACACTAATATCTATTTCAATATTGGTGCCAAAATGAGACACCTTCAAAACCAATACAGAAGGGGCTTACAAGAGTATTGTTCGAAAAACCGTTTCGAAAACAGAACAAAAATCATCAATCAAAAAATGCTAACATTTTCAGCATATTGTGCGTTCTGATTTGAGAACGATATTTTTAATAACAGAACGAAAGTCTTAATCCATGGAATGCGTGTCCAGAAACTGAGAAAACAAAACGTGTTAAGAAAAATAAGAGGAGTACAGCGCACGAAATGCCTTCGAGCACTCTATTTAGAAGTCGTGAAGTTCTTAAATTTAAACGATAGACATAAATTCTTCGAAGCCCCGAGTCTTCGGTACAACGTGCGCCTTCGAGCCCTCAGTTGGGATCAGATTTGGTTTTCCTGTATAAATAACGGATCTTTCCTCTATTCCAAGCTCACTCACTAAGGAGGGGCCGTTAGGTGTATCCGATTTAATGAAGCCATCAACAATAAAGAAACAATCTTGCTGCTCTTTTACAGTCAAATAGTTGAACCAACTCTTAATTTCGTCGACGGAGTAAAAATTAATGACATCACCCTCAAAGGCATTGGCCTCCAGGTAAGCTCCACAAGTTTCGTGGATCACATAGTCATCATCAAGGATAACCAAGGTTCCGTCTTTGGGAATGCTGACTTCATAGAGCCCTGTTTGGGCCACTGGTATGGTAATAAAAATGCTGGTTCCCACTCCATGCTCACTCTCAATATTGAAGCTCCCACCTCGATTTCGTAAAAAGTGGATAGAGCTATATAGGCCAAGGCCATTCCCATTCTTTTTCAGGGTCTTTCCGTAATTGCCAATTAAAGGAAGGTCTTCTCCCTGGATACCGATTCCGTTATCTTTTACTACCAATAAAAACTGATCTTCCTGCTTTGAAAGGGCAACCGTAATCTCTCCACTGTCTCGGGCAGCTGATTCTATTGCCTCGATGCTATTAACCAGCAGATTTGACAGAATACATTTAAACTCCATCTCGCGAATATTCGCTAACGGAGTCTCCTCGCTTATATTTTGAACATCGAAAGTAATATTGATTGGACTTTCACCAATCATCACGTTTATCTCATCAATCGTTGATTGCGTATGTATCAGTAAATCGACGGTGTGTTTTGTGAAGTCCACTTTATCGGTAGCACGACCTTTATGCTTTTCTAAGACTTCGTTTGAAATATCTTGAACGCGAGCCACCGATGATAAAAAGACATTTCTTCTCTCAAGGGGCATATAGGGCAGGATGTCCTCAACAAGTTGTCCCAAAACAGAGACCGGAGCTCTCAAATCATGAGTGACCTGAAACACAAGCAATTCAATATCTTTTTTTGCTTTCTGCAAAAGAAATTTATTTTGCTCGTACTGGTCCTCTAAGTGACGCCGATTTTTTCTTTCTCGATTCACTTTGAGCTGAAGTCTTTCAATTTCTAATAGCTCTTTACTCTTTTCCAATAGTCACCACACAAAAAGATTCGTTAAGAAATCCTGGAGTATTTGGATATTTTTGTTTTTCATCTAAATACTCTCCGTAGGAGTTGAAGCCAATGATAGGGACGCCAGGTCCAATAACCTCTTTCGCAATTTCAATTTCTCGCCCAGCCTGGGTTCCTAAAAGCTGCCGTCTTGCTGCACAAGAGACAACAAAAGCCCAACTTGGTTTTTTATTACCTAAGCCTTTAACTGCAATTTCAGAAGTATCTTTGGAAGCCTGAACTGCTTTTTCTCGCGACGTGCTCGAAATAGCCGCCTCAACCCCCTCTGGCACAGCCCCAGCAAAACTTACACTGCCTTTTTCTTGGTCCCAAGTCAGTGGTGCCCGAAAGTAGGTCACTTCATTATCTTGGTATATAGCTAACGGATACTCCCCAAAAGTACCATCTCTTGTTCCCAAAACATCGGCGTAAAAATCCAATGCAAGTTGATTGTTAATTTCATACACGATATGTCCATCGGATTTTGTGACTACAGCTTTTTTACTTGTTGGCTCCCAGCCGGTACCCATGCTCAAATTCAGGTCAATATCGCCACAAAGGACTAAAGCACTCAATCCTTTAGTCATGACCTCTGTCGTTGAAATTTGTTTAGTCCTTGTAAACGTCCACTGGTCGGCGGTCATCCCACCGATAATGGGAACATCTCCAGGCAAGAACTCTCGAACCGATTTAATAATAGCCTCACCGCCAATAGATAATGAGTCAGTCATTAAAAAGCACAGTTTGGCCTGCTCCAGTGATCCTGCGGCATCAAAGCTCTGCTTTAAATTAGATTCAAAAGACTCCGTTATGTTTTTGACTGAAATTGAGCGAGCATCAAATGAGTCACCATAAAGAAAACCTATGACCAGGGAATCCTCACTCCAACCAAGTTGTGACGACATCTCACCGTAACTACTTCCACCGACCAAAGCGGCTTCAGAAAAATTTTCGACAAGAACACCTCGAACATAATCAAGGTCAAAATCAATGGATGCAAAAACAATTATGCCCTTTACTTGATTGGCTGGAATTGACGTCGCCTGTTTTAAAATCTCATCCATGGCATACTTCGTATCCACGAAATCACTATGACATACTTTTAAATTCACCATCTTACACGCTCTCCTATGTTGCTAATTTCTAATGCTGAGTTCTTTTCTGTGTGAATAACAAATCCATTTTTGGCAGCCCGAATAATTCCCGAGTCACTCCCATAAGGGTCATCTCCGTAGGCAAACTCTATGTTTGCCTCAATAACATCCAAGTTAAGGTCGAGTTTCTTGGCCACTCCTTCAAGTTTTCCATCACTCATATTGAAATGAATAATTTTTCTAGTAGCCCAATCAACTTCTGTTCCACTGACAACGATTTTTTTTAAGAGCTTCTGATTCAACAGACCCTTTTCAAAAAGGGCATCAACCAGTGATAAGCCCGCCTCCATATAACTGGTAGTAGCAAAGACAATGGATAAACCTTGGTTAAAATGCTCCTCTATTGTGGAAATAGCATTTTCTCTGACTTGTAAGTTTTCTATAGCTTCCATCGCAATTTGCTTTGCTTTTTCGTAAACCGACAGGGACGTTGTCCCTTCGGGAAAAAGTCCAATAGCTTGCTCCATCATTGTGTGGGAGGCCCCAAAAGGGTCTGAAGACTTTTTTTCCTTCCAAATTTTAAGATATTCTTGAAAGGCCAGAGTGTCAGTAACCATAGCCTGAGTTGTTTCAAGCCAGCTATCATTTCCTTCTTTAGTTATAGTCCCATCAATATCAAAAACGGCATATTTGTTCTGTAAGTTGCTCATCTATTCCTCATTTTTCAGTAGGCAGTAGGTCTAAACCTTTGAGACGGTTATAGAGTCTGCTTTTTGTCATTTTAAGTTGCCGAGCAGTTTCTGAAATGGACCCGTGCTTCCTCAGTGATTTCGATAAAATCATTTTCTCTGCCAAATCTTTCATTTCATCAAATGTACTGGCCTCATCTTCTCCAAACATCCCGGACGTATTGTCAGCCGCTTTTCTTAAGTTTCGAAAGCCTTCAATATGCTCCACAAGATCTCTTGTTCTGATTGTTGAATCTTCTGTATGAATGCCAAGCCTCAAATAAAAGTTTTCAAGCTCCCGCACGTTTTCAGGCCAATGGTAAGACTTTAAGAGACTGATTGCTGCGAGCTCAAAATTCTTTTCTTCACCCACATCTTCGATGTGTTTTGCAGAGAAGTGAGCAATCAGTGGTTCAATATCTTCTACTCGCTCTCTCAACGGCGGAATATCAAGTCTAATGACATTGAGGCGATCAGAACGCATCAAGGGGGTGATAGAAACATTTAAATGAATTTATACAGTAAAAAATTTACAAAAAAACTAAACAACTGATGAAGTACCACCTTAAGGATTACCAATGTCTAGCAGATATGTGGGTGTCTCAGTATCAACGGAAAACCCTGACTCCATTTGGCGAAAGCCGTCCATCTTCTTAAGACCACTGGTTATCGTATAACCCGCTTCAGTTTGCTTAAGTAAACTTGTCGAGGCCAACCTTTTCACGTCAAGTTTTTCAATGGTCTTAATGAAAGTAATATCCGTCTCAACTTTTGAAAAACCATCTGATATTTCAATAGAAGTGGTGCCTGGCATTGTCGACCTGAAAAAGCAATAAGCGATGCCCTGCTCATCAGATGGGAGACACCCATCAAAAGTTACACCAGCTCCTAGATTTAAAGCTTTTAGATTGAGACCATTGATTACATCTCCGTTTCTATTGAACACTTGAAGCTTTAAAACTGATTTAGTCTGTCCATCCGCAAAAACGGAGCTTTTCGATAGAATTTTAGTGAGCGGAGCTTCCCAGCTATTAGGTATTAAGTCTTCAATAGTAATTTCAATTCCACACCCCATCAAAAAAAGGGGGAGAAAGAAACTCAGTCTTAAGAGAAGCCTTCCACAATATTCCATATTTATACTATCGTCCGTGTTTTCTTAAAAGTTAATGGCTCCGTCTCAAAAATATACGATCTCGTTAGATTTTCTATTTGTGAAACACAATAATCAAAAAATATTTGAGAAAAATTTTGAAATGACGAAACAAAAAATACGTGCAAAAAACTTGTTTTATGGCCACACAGTGTGGCCTTTTTTATTTTCTCTTTTTGAGACGTTTTTTTATCTTTTCTTCCTCTTTAGTAATTTAAAAAATCTCCCGATAGGTCTTTAGTCAAAATTTGATTAAAAAGTTTATAAATACGGACCGTTGGGTGATATGAAAAAACAATTTTTATTCGCAATGCTATTTATGATAAGTACCGGAGCCTGGGGATCACCAACATCCACAGTCTTTCAGGGGCAAATCATCAAACCCAATGGCAATGCCCTTGAAGCCACTAGCGTTCAATTCACAATGCAAGTTCTCTCTCCCATCAATGAATGTTTACTTCATGAAGAGACTCATACTATCAATATGACTGGTTCTAATGGAATATTCAATTTAACCCTAGGGAGCGGTACAAACACTGGCAACGGTGGGTTACCAAATCTTTATGAATCTTTTGACAACTCTTTAGGCAGTCAAACTGGTCTTAACTGCTCAAGTGGTAGCACTTATGATCCCAGTCCAAGTGATACCAGAAGACTTCGTGTTACATTTGATGATGGCTCAGGCCCAGTAACACTCTCACAAGATCACACCATTGAAAGTGTTCCCTACGCACTCTACGCCGGAAAACTGGGCGGCCTTGAAGCAAGTGACTTTATCCAGGTCAACACCTCCACAGCGGGTCTTTCTCAAGCAAACTTAGAAACAGTTTTTGACAACGGCGCCAACCAGACAGAATTAATGGCTCTGATTGGCGGCTCCTCAAGCCAGTACACTACTGTAAGCAGTAGCGGAGCCAATACGCTTCCAGGGTTTACTACAGCGACACCTCCATCAAGCCCTAATGTTGGAGACATTTGGTTTAATACGACTGACAATCAGGTCTATTTTTATGATGGCTCAAGCAACCAGGTTGTTGGTGGTGGCTCGGGAACAGTGACTAGCGTTACTGCTGGCAGTGGCTTGAGCGGTGGTACAATCACAACCACAGGTACTATTGCTATCGATACCGGTGGTGTAACTAATACTCATTTAGCATCAGGAATTGATGCTGCGAAAATCACAACAGGAACTCTCCCTGTGGGTGTTGTTCCCACAGGTACAGACAATACAAAACTTCCTCTTGCTGGGGGAACAATGAGTGGTGACATTAACCTTGGTGGCAATCAATTATTGGCTGCTGGTCACATCACACAAGCGACTCAGAGTACAATTACAATTGGTGCCTACACAAATGCAGAAGAAGCAACTCTCGTTGGATCTTTAGCTCCAGCCAATGCCGGAGCGACTTGGTACAACAGTGATACCGATGAGATTAAATACTGGACAGGAAGTGCAACCAGCGTTTTGAACACTTCAAGTGCTGATATCACCGATGTAACAGCTTCTGCCCCTCTGGCTTCAAGTGGCGGAGCAACACCCGACATCAGCATCAATCTTGGAAATGGTGTTTATAATAATGGGGGCAACCTAGATATAGATTTAGATACTAACCCAGGACTTGAGTTTAACTCTAGTAAATTGAGGATTAGAGCGGGATCAGGTGTTAAGCTCACAGCCAGTGGGCTTGAAGCTGATATCGGTACAAGTGCTGGGCAGCTTATTAGCATTGACGATATTCCCAATTGTACCTCTAACCAAAAAATACAAATGAGTGCTGGTCCTATTTATACAATGACCTGTGTTGCTGACGTCGATACAACCCTCAGTGGAAGCTCTGCTGGTGGAGACCTTACAGGAACTTATCCTAATCCAACAATTGCGAATAATGCTGTAACAACACTTAAAATTCTTGATGGAAACGTTACAACAAATAAACTTTCAAACAGTGGTGTCACCGCCGGGACTTACCCAAAGGTAACAGTTGACGTCAAAGGACGAGTGACATCTGGAGCAGCCCTTGTTTCAGGCGATATACCAAGTTTAGATGCAACCAAAATAACGACAGGAACTTTTGCCACAGCCCGTATTCCTGATCTTGATGCTGCAAAAATCACATCCGGCACTCTTGCGACAGCAAGGCTTGATGTCGGCACAGGGAATAATCAGCTTGTGCAACTGAATGGCTCAGCACAACTTCCTGCTGTTGATGGAAGTCAGCTCACCAACCTTCCTGCTGGTTCGACCCTCTCAGCTACAGACGACATTACTATTACGGCTGACTCAAATAGCGATAATACAGGTGACATTGACTTTATTATTGACGCCACAACAGCCATGAGCGTTGAAAATAATGGTGATCTGCTTGTCGATACCAGTACACTCGTTGTTGATGCTTCAGCCGATCGAGTGGGTCTTGGTGTTTTGACCCCTAGCTATTTGCTCTCCCTTGATGGACAGTCGAATCAAACTATTGGTCAAGAAAGGCATCAAACTGCTGATACGGCTGGAAATTCACTCACAGTTCTATCAAGTGGTGCCACAACTGGAGCGACGGATAAGGATGGTGGGTCTCTGATTTTATCTAGTGGAATTTCGACGGGAACAGGTTCTTCTCAGATTGAATTTAGAACGGCAACTGCTCAAGGATCAACGAATACCACAGATAATTCGCCAACCACTAAAATGACTATTTTGGGAGATGGAAAAGTCGGAATCGGTAAAACTCCAACAACTGCTCTTGATGTAAACGGCACTATCACTGCGACGGCCTTTGCAGGAGATGGATCGGGTCTTACGGGAGTTGCTGCGGGTACAGCTGATGCTGGGTCAAGTTCGTCTCAATATATTATAAATACAGATAGCGATTCATCAGGAAGCGATGGCGGCGTTGATATTCAAAACCAAGGTAGTACAGTTGCTACAATAACCGCAAGCGGAAATATTCAAGGAACAAGTGGCGCTGTTGGTACTCCGGGACATTCTTTCACAGGAGACACAAATACAGGTATTTTTAACCCCGCCGCTGACACCATCTCGGTGAGTGCCGGTGGAGTAGAAGGACTCCGAGTAAACACCGTAGCGAGTGGCGTAAATTATGTCGAACTCACTCCAGCCGCCACTGGAAATGGTCCAATTATTGCCGCTGGTGGTGCGGATGCGAATATTGACCTCAATATCACACCTAAAGGAACTGGGGATACCATTTTTACGAATGGGAACGTCGGGATCGGAACAACATCGCCTGGTACGAAGTTTCATGTTTTTGGAACAGAAGGCCTTAGAGTTGAACGAGATGGTTTAGCCGGTGGATTTCTTCAGTTGGAAACTAACTTAGTAGACCCTTCGGGCGCAATAGTTGGGAAC
>CAXREJ010000041.1:0-52664 GCA_964229765.1 Bdellovibrionales bacterium
CTGGCGGCGGGTGAAATGATCTACAAAGAGAAGAATAAACCCAAAAGACTAACCCAATTTGAAAAATACATGCAATTTGTAAAATGGGACAAAAATCAAAACTGGGCTTTGTTCCCGTTGGGCTTCTCTAGAAATTTTTCAATAACTAAAAACACAAGGGTACTTTTTTATTAAAATCGTGAAATCGTGACAAAATATTTGACTGTTATTTAAATTTTTAAGGATAGATAATTTTACTCTTCTACTTTTTTATCTTCTGCTTCTAATTTTCTTACGACTTCTTCCATGTCCAGTTCTTGAACTTTTTGAATCAGCTCTCTTAACTGTTCTTCATAAAGAGCACCTGGCTGATAAAAAACTTCATAGCCACCACGAATAACCATTAATGTCGGTATACTACGGATGGAAAAGTGTTGAGCCATTTCCGTCTCGACTTCAGTGTCTACTTTTCCAAAAACAATCTCAGGAAAGTCATTAGAAACTTTTTCATAAACAGGTAAAAAACTCATACAGGGGCCACACCAAGAAGCCCAAAAGTCGATTATAACAATATCGTTATTTTCATAAGTGGATCGGAAGTTCTCTTTATTAATTTCTACTGTAGCCATAAACTCATTTAATGATTTGTAGGCCGTTGAGTCAATCCCCTCCTTGCCATATCTCATAAAATCCGATAGCCATTCAGTATGTTACCTGAAAAACCCTATGCCATTTCTTGTGATCGCAACAGTCAACCTATTTTGGAAGTTTTAAAAGAGTATTTGCCGAGCTGTAAAACTCTTATGGAAATGGGAGCTGGCACCGGTCAACATGCCGTTTATATGGCTCCCCATTTTCCCAATTTAAAGTGGTATCTGCTCGATCAGACAGACCGTCACGAAGGTATCCGCACATGGCTTAACGATTTTCCTCGCACCAATGTTATCGGCCCTATTGAGTATTCCGTTGGAGAAACCCCATGGCCACAAGAAAAAACGGACGTTGTATTTACAGCGAACACGCTCCACATCGTTTCCTGGGAACAATGTTTAACTTTTTTTGATGATATTAAAGATCAAATCAACAAGAACGGCTTTTTTATTGTGTATGGTGCTTTTAATTACAAGGGTGAGTTCACTTCTGAAAGTAATAAAAAATTTGAAAGTTGGCTGAAAGATAAAGATCCAAAAAGTGGAATTAGAGATTTTGAACAAGTTGAAAAGGAACTCCAACAACGAAGTTTCACTCTAATACAAGATCACGAAATGCCATCAAACAACAGAATGCTTGTTTTTCAAAAAAATTAATCCAGGATTAGATGTACAAACTTAAGATATCTCAACTCATCACAAAAATGAGGAAAGGGATGATCAGCACCCTGTCCTGAAACTCTCAAAATTCGCCCAGTAAGACGAGCTTGTGATAAAGCTTCAGTGATGATCTCTAAAAAATCAGAAAATGAAACATGACTTGAACAACTGGACAATACAAGGTGTCCTTGTGGACTGACCAAGTGAGAAGCTTTGGCAAATAAATCAATATAAGATTGTATCGCCGATTTTCTATTTTTTTCTGAATGGGACATCGAAGGCGGATCTACAATAACGATATCCCAAGTACGAGTGGCCCTCTTTACAAAATCAAAAACATCACAAGCTTCAACGTCGTGACCCTGTTTCTTATTGAAAGTTTGCTCCCAAGACTTATTAGCAAGCTCTAAAGCCTCTTTAGATAAATCAACACTGAGAACTTCTTTGGCTCCACCACTACCTGCATAGATCGAAAAGCCACCCGTATAAGAAAATAAATTAAGAACACTTAACCCTCGGCTAATAGACTTGATATATTGTCTATTATCTCTTTGATCGAAGAAAAAGCCTGTTTTTTGCCCATCAACAATATTAACTAAGAAGCTTTGACCATTTTCTTTAATTAAAACAAGGTCATCAGCAAGAGCTTCTCCCCAAATAATCGGTTTTTTATCTTCTGAACGACGAGGTTTAAAATACACCGTCTGAGCCACAGTGTTCTCTAAAATCCAATTGGAAATAAAGTCCTGGTCCCAAAAATCAAAACTGCCTTGTCCATCAAATTGAATGACAGCCACCCTATCATAAAGATCACAAACAAGACCAGGAAGACGATCTCCCTCTCCATTGAACAATCTCAGCCCATTTGTATCTGAGGACATAATGTTTTGTCTCAACGAATAGGCTTGTCTAAATCTCTGTTCATAAAAGTGCTGGTTAGGCGGCTTTTTCTTAGTAGAAAGAATACGAACGGCCAGTGGGCTCTTCTGGTCATAGAATCCCCACGCCACAAACTTACCTTTTTTATCGATAAGCTCACACAGTTGAGTTTCACCACGAACGACCTCAATGGCCTCACGATAGACCCACGGGTGTCCTCTTAATATATTTTTCCTCAGATCACGCTTTAATCGAACTTTCAACATAGGAAAATCACAGTAACCTTAGGCTTGAATCAAGTCAAAAAATCAGCTCCGTCGGGCATTTCTTTCACATTGATCCATTTTCGAGTTATATGTTTCCTATGGAAGAAGAACAGGCAATATTATTTTTCGATGGCCACTGTAACCTTTGCAACAGCACGGTCGACTTCTTAATCAGAAGAGATCCCCACATTTTATTAAAATTTGCACCTTTACAAGGAGTAACCGCGGCACAATGCCTGACTACCGAAATGATTACCTCTGTTGGTACTGTGGTGTTTTGGAGAGAAGGAAGAACTTACACCCGTTCTCGCGCTATTTTCCAAGTGGCCAAACTCCTTGGAGGAGTAATGAATCTGATTCTCCCCCTGCAACTCCTCCCCACCTCTTTAACCGACAGTCTTTATCGATTGGTCGCGAAATACCGCTATCGGCTCTTTGGCCGCAAAGAGACTTGTCGAATCCCCACTGAGGACGAAAGGAAACACTTTCTTCCCTGACAACTGAGGTCCTTTCTGCTCCTATTATCGAATAAGAGGTCATCCCCCCTCTGCTCCTATTTTCATTGATCGCGTCGTCGCGGCACACCCCTTACTCGCTATAAACTTAACTAAAGCGGTCTTAGAAAGAAGCCTTAAACTAAACTGTATTAGAAATTAGAGGCCCTTATCTTTAAATCGTCCCAGAAGGCTCCCTTTATTGCTGGTTCACATTCATTTAAGAGGGCCTTTTTGTTATTCCGCCCCCCATGAGTCAAAAATTCTTTAAATATGAACTACAAATGTGGACAAGCGTATGAAAGCTGTTTAAATTGATTTTTTTTAAGGAACCCTAATATGTCTGTACCTATTCGAAATATCGCTATTATTGCTCACGTTGACCATGGAAAAACCACTCTCGTTGACCACCTACTTAAACAAAGCGGAACCTTTCGCGAAAATGCGGAAGTTGATGAACGCTTTATGGATAGTATGGACTTGGAAAAAGAACGGGGCATTACTATTGCTGCCAAAAATGCTTCTTTTGTCTATAAAGACATTAAAGTGAATATTGTGGACACTCCCGGACACAGTGATTTCGGTGGTGAAGTCGAGCGTATCCTTGATATGGTGGATGGTGCTATTCTTCTCGTTGATGCCAGTGAAGGTCCCCTCCCTCAAACACGCTTTGTTCTAGAAAAAGCGTTGAAAAAGAACATTAAAATCTTGGTTTGTATTAACAAAATTGACCGTCCTGATGCTCGTATTGATGAAGTTCACAATGAAATTTTCGATCTCTTTATCGACTTGGATGCCAATGAGGAGCAAGCGGACTTTGAAACTCTCTACGCCATTGGAAAAGATGGAATGGCGACAACAAACCCTGAGGAAAGAACTGATAGCCTTGAAGTCCTTTATGATTGGATCATTGAAAAAATCCCAGCTCCAGAAGCGACCGTTGACGGTCCACTACAATTGTTAGTGGCCAACATTGACTACGATGACTACGTTGGCCGATTGGCTATTGGACGTATCCGCTCAGGGTCGATCAAAGTGGGACAAGAAATCATGGTCTGCCAAGAAAATGCTAATAAAAAATTAAAAGTCAGCGCCCTCTTTAAATATGAAGACAGTCGAAAAGTGAAAACCGATGAACTGCATGCTGGTGATATTGCCATCGTTGCTGGTTTTGATGAAATCTTTATTGGTGACACTCTTACCGACCCAGCCAACCCTCAACCTATGGAAAGACTCAAGGTTGACGAGCCCACTGTGGCCGTTGTGGTTTCTGTTAATGATGGCCCTTTTGCAGGCCTTGACGGCAAACAAGTCACTAGCCGTAAAATTAAAGAGCGCTTAGAAAGAGAACTTCTCTTCAACGTGGCCATTCGAGTTGAAGATACCGACTCCCCTGAGAGCTTTAAAGTTCTGGGCCGCGGTGAATTGCAGCTCTCTGTTCTGTTTGAACAAATGAGACGTGAAGGTTTTGAGCTTTTAGTCAGTAAACCTCAAGTTTTAATGCACAAAGAAGACGGAGAATTAAAAGAACCTATGGAGATGGCCGTCATTGATGTGGAGCAAGATTATGTGGGTGCTGTCACTGAGAAGATGGGCTTACGAAAAGGAGTTCTCCTAAATATTGACAACAAAGGTTCAGGGCGTACACGTCTTGAGTTCCGTATCCCAGCTCGTGGACTTATTGGTTACCGCTCAGAGTTTCTCACTGATACTCGTGGAACTGGTTTACTCAATACTTACTTTGATGGATTTGACGAATATAGAGGTGAGATCGAAGCCCGTCGTAGTGGAGCCATTATCTCAGATAGAAAAGGGGTTGCTACACCTTACGCTATCTTTGGACTCGAAGACCGTGGAACCATGTTTATTAAAGGCGGAACCGAAGTCTATATGGGAATGATTATTGGTGAAGCCAATAAAGCCACTGATTTAAACGTTAATATTTGTAGAGAGAAGAAACTAACAAACGTTCGTGCTTCTGGAAGTGATGAGGGTATTAAATTAACTCCTCCACGAAAGCTGACATTGGAGTCCGCACTCGAGTGGGTGAAAGACAATGAACTTATTGAAATTACACCTAATAATATTCGCTTAAGATGTCGAGAGCTTGACCCCAATAAGCGTAAAGTTAAAAAAGAAAAATAAGAATGTCCTTAGAGGTATGATTTAAATCTAGGAATTCAAGCATTAAATATTTCGACAAACTTATGGCTTTTTAGGGTGTGCATTGATTCTCCCCAACCAATTCTTAAATAAGAAAGGCCGGTTTAACCGGCCTTTATAACTTCTAAAGATTTTTAATCGAAATTAAGCAATATCTTCTAAATCAATACCATCCAGGGAAGTCTGACTCACTTTTGTGTAATAATCTTCTCTCGCTTGAGTTAACCTTTTATTTAAACCATCCACTTCGTCTAAATACTGAGTCAACTTCGTTTTAAAATCACCATTGAGTACTTCTTGTATAGAGGAGATTTCTGCACCTAATTTTTTAATCTGACTATTTCTTGCTTCAATAAACTCAGCTTCAGCCAATAAACCACCAAAAACAGAATTTTCTTTTAAATTAATGACAGTGTCTTTTAATTTTTTATTTTTACTAGCAAGATCATCATTTTCTTCTGTTAACTTATAAAGCTCTTCCGCTTTTTGCATAACTTCATCTTTTAAATAACTCTGGGTAGCCTTTAAGGTCACTATCTCATTTTCTAAGGAAGATTTCTCTTCACTAAGCTTTTCATATTTAGTCGTCAAAACCGACAATTTAGCTTTCTCTTGATTGTGAGCAATTGTTTTTTGTTTTAAAAAAAACTCAAGTTCTGAAATAAAATTCTTCATTTCACGATGCATTTTAAAAGTTAAAAAAATAACACCTATAAATGCCGTTGCCACGATATAAACTAAGTTTGTTATTGTGATATCCACAATTCTCTCCTTTAAGGTGAAAGAAAAAATGTCTTTTTACAAATCGGCTTATTTATTGCAATTTTGTAGTATTTTGATGCATTTCTCAATTTTAGTCCTGAAAAAGCTGACCACAAACCTTATCAAAGGAATATGATTCATCAATATAACTAGACTGCAACCATGCTACTTAAGAAAATTGACCTCCTGTCAACTCCTCAAAGCTGTAGGCTTTAAACAATCAAGACCTACAATAAATTAAAAACTCTTTAAGGGCTTATTAGACTGTACTCAAATAAAACCTACGGACAGACCTGAGCCAACAAAATGCATCCTTTCTACTTCAGGTGAGAGCGACTAACGCATAGCAAGTCCTGTTGTGAATACATCCTATCTCTTGGTAATTTTAAGTAGAGCGTGTAATCAATAAACTCAACCACTGTTCAACATAAAACAGGCTCATACTAAAAATGAGTTTCATTGAGTTCATGCCCTAGCCAATCAAAAAGGGGAAGAAAATGAAATCAAAAGTAATTCAACCCAGCTCCGATTTTTCAAAAAATGCTCATGTTAAATCAATGGATGAATATCAAAAACTTTACGATCAATCGATCAATAACCCTTCAGAATTTTGGGGGAATATCGCAAGAAATGAATTCTATTGGAAAGAGGATTTCACTGATGTTCTAGAATTTAACTTTGATCGAACAAAAGGACCTATCTCTATTGAGTGGTTTAAAAATGGTAAAACCAACCTTTCCTATAATTGTATTGATCGACATCTAAAAGATCATGGTGACCGAGTCGCTCTTATTTTTGAAGGCAATGATCCACAGAATTCTTATAAATTAACTTACAAAGAGCTACACAAAGAAGTTTGCAAATTTTCAAATGTTCTTAAATCCCAAGGATTAAAAAAAGGAGATCGAGTTGCTATCTATATGCCGATGGTCAATGAAGCTATCATCGCCACTCTCGCTTGTGCACGTATAGGGGCCGTACACTCGATTGTTTTTGGTGGTTTTTCAGCCGACTCTCTCGCAGATCGTATTATAGACTCAAAATGTGAAGTTCTCATCACTGCTGATGGATGTTTCAGAGGAGAAAAACTAATTTCTACAAAAGAAATCAGTAATAAAGCCATGGGCATATGTGAACAAAATAACTTTCAAGTTAAAAGTTGTATTTGCCTTCAACACTTGGGAGATCGTTATCCTGAAAAATTGGAAATGAAATCAGGAAGAGACCATTGGTGGCACGACTTAATGGCACAAGCGAGTGAAGAATGTGCGCCTGAATGGATGGACTCTGAAGATCCTCTATTTATTCTCTACACATCAGGTTCCACCGGCAAACCCAAAGGAGTGCTCCACACCACTGGTGGATACATGGTTTATACCGCCACCACATTTAAATATGTTTTTGACTATCACCCAGAGGATATTTTTTGGTGCACAGCTGATGTGGGTTGGATTACAGGTCACTCCTATATTGCCTATGGCCCTCTAGCCAATTGTGCGACTCAGGTTGTTTTTGAAGGCATTCCAACTTACCCGGACGCAGGAAGGTTTTGGGAAGTTGTGGACAAGCATAAAGTTTCTATATTCTACACAGCTCCCACAGCCATCCGAGCTATTGCCTCTAAGGGTGATGAATTTGTCACTCAACATTCTAGAAAAAGCCTTCGCCTTCTTGGTTCCGTTGGTGAACCCATTAATCCTGATGCGTGGAGATGGTACTATGAAACTGTGGGCGAGAGTCGTTGCCCTATTGTCGATACTTATTGGCAAACAGAAACGGGAGGGGTTTTACTAACATCTCTTCCTGGCGCAACACCTATGAAGCCGGGCTCAGCCACCTTTCCTTTCTTTGGCGCACAACCCATAGTTCTAGAACCACAAGAGGGGCATGTACTCAATGGAGCGACTTCAGGTGTGCTAGCCTTCAATCATCCATGGCCAGGACAAATGAGAACTGTTTATGGAGATCATGAGCGCTTTGAAAAAACATATTTCGATCATTACAAAGGTTATTATTTTACTGGCGATGGGTGCACTCGCGACGAAGATGGTTACTTCTGGGTCACCGGCAGAGTCGATGATGTTATGAATATCTCAGGACATCGAATCGGAACAGCTGAAATAGAAAGTTCTTTAGTGGCACATCCTGCCGTTGCTGAATCAGCTGTGGTTGGAGTTCCCCACGAAATTAAAGGACAAGGTATTTATGCCTACGTCACACTCAACAAAGGCTTTGAATATACAGATGAGCTTAAAAAAGAACTAAACTCACATGTCCGCGATGACATCGGAGCTTTTGCCAGCTGCGAGTATATCCACTGGGCCCCTGAATTACCTAAAACTCGAAGTGGCAAGATTATGCGAAGAGTTTTACGTAAGCTCGCTAACCGCGAAGAAGATCAGTTGGGAGATTTAACCACATTGGCTGATCCTGGTGTCATTGATGAATTACTAAAAAATAGAAACTAATATATGTCGCTTGAAGCTTCCTTTGGGGCTTCAAGCAATATTATTTATTATAGGACCTATAAGGCAAGCTTTTGATAGACCCCCAATAAGGCCTTTTTGTATAGTTTTTAATGATCAAAAGGTGCAAATTTTACTCTTATAATATCCTCCATTCTTAAAGTCTTATAAATATATTAAGGTTAGTTCTTCAAGGGGACATATGAAGCACTTAACTTTATTAATTTTTGCTACTCTTTTTTGTCAATACGCTTGGTCTTTTGGTAGCCTTTGCGGAACATATGATGTGGAAAACACCCATCCTGATGAAGTTCGCACCAATATGATTCTTCGATGCATGCATGTGGGAAGCGACCTGTATCTCGATGGTTCTATAGATGTGGAACTTATTTTTGAACTGACACAGTTTTCTCCCGAACCAGTACGTAGAATCTTTCTTAATTCAACCGGTGGAAAAGTCGACGATGCTATTGAAGTGGCTGAATATATTCGTGCAAATAACATTACAACGGTCCTCAGACCAGGAGCTAAATGCATGAGTGCTTGCACTCTTCTTTTTCAAGCTGGAACCGAAAGAATCGCTCATCCTTCTGCTCAACTCATGTACCACTCCGCTAGAAATCCCTTTTTGCAAAGGGAGTCGAGAGACCTCTTAATAGCCTGCGAAACTAGTCTTACCCCCGAATGTGAAGAGCTTATTAGTGAAAGAACCGCAGCCTTACAAGCTTCCACCGACGAACTCTTTCACCGCTATGTGCTCTATGGCGCTAGTCCGTTACTGTATGAGGACTATAAAATAAAAGACCATGATCCCAACTGGATTTCACAAGGGAATTTTTTAAGAATTGAAAACTGGTACATGACTCCCGAAGAGGCTTGGCAATACGATATTCCCACAAGGATTAGTTGTGAAACCAGCAATGCCTGGAACTACACTTTTGATAGTTGTAATTCTAGTAATTTCACCGAGTTTTCTTAATCTATAATAGAAGTTATCTTGCGCTTTCTTAAAAAATAGAGAGTGCAACCGTAAACCAGGCTATTTTAAAATTTTTGAAAATTGATAGCAGTAATGACAGCTCTTTCCGTCATTATTCAAGTTACAAAGACCAAAGCCTTCACCACTCTAAAATTAGACCTACCGATATTTATTTACTAGAGTTTTGCCATTTCCAGTTTTTAAACATGCGCTGCTTATGCTTTAAAGATTATTCATCTCACAACGTTCCTGACATGCCTTAAAATAAAGTGAATCAAAGCTTATTCCAATATCATGCTTCTTTGAGCCAAGGGCCCCCAATAGATTAAATATGGAAAAATAAAGAATCAAAACAAGAATATAACGAGAGCACTTCAAGAATAATTTCTCATTTCTCACCCAATCATTCATTTTAAGTAATAAAGGAAAGAGTGCCATGGGCCATACGTACAGCAAATGCCAGTAGATCGGCAAAGTAGGAGCTATGGCAGTCGCTACTATGGCAGATAGAAAAGCTGTTATAGGGTATATGGCGTACCACTGTTGCGGTGTTGTCATCTTAAATTTAAAAATATTTATTTTTTCTTTATTCTTTTTATAAAATAAATAATTCACGTAAAAGGAGAGGCCCACTCCAAAAGCACCGACCAAATACTTAATGGCCGTCCATAAATACTTAACCAAAAAAGCCAAATTTTCATTACCAAGCCAATTAAAAGTTAGCTTATGAAAAATATGTGTCTGAAAAATATTAGAACCGAAAAGAATCCAATACCAAAAACCTTTAAGAAGTGGATAAACATTTATAAGTCCGAAAAACAAATAACCTTTCCCATCACCACTACCAGGTTGAGGAAAAATAGAGGGGTCTTCTAGCCCTTCCATAATATATGGTACTAAGGACAATACCCCAAGTACAATGCCCGTTAACGTACCTAACAAATGAGGCTTTAATGCTTTCATCCATAACAGCATTAATGTCATTAATCCTAAAATCACAAACGAGGGATGAATTTGCAGGCCAAGAAACAAACTTAATCCGTGTAAGACACTAAAGAGAAAGGATGGTTTTGCAGACAATTTAAAGGCCGACCACATATGTAAACACGTGGCGAAGAAAATATAACCAGGATTCCATAAAAAGACTTCACTCATTCGCCAGGGATTCAACCAATACAGTACAATCACACTCGTTAATGCCAAAGGAGCGAATGTTTTACGGAAAACATCGTAAAACATTAAAAACGATAAGAAATGTAAAAAACCTAAAAAACTCAAAGCCGCCCACGGAGAAAACCACAGCTTCATCGGCAGCCCAGTGCTCAATGTTAAAAAAGCACCAGGAATATTGCCACTCGCTCCACTGCTCGACTGGTTACCATAAGGAATAAGATGATTTTGGGTGACCAGAACATGAGCTTTATCGAGAATTTGAATGACATCTCCATCAATGAAGTGCCCATAGCCATAGAGAAAAGTTAAAATAAAGCCTAGTAAAATCAACATGTTATTGAGATAAAAATTCAGTTTTTGATTCATAACAGGCATATTATCCCCTCCCCCTCCCCCTGTCTACCCACTGTAAAGAGAAGCTCCCAAAGCCCTTCTCTATCGACAGCATATAGACAATTGCCAGGGCATAGGATAACCATAAGAAAGCTGTGGAGTTATCATTGGAACAAAAAACCATTTTAGTGGTTCCCTGTTATAACGAGGAAAACCGTCTAAATCCCAAATCTTTTATGGAAGCCCTAGAACAAGTGCCTCATCTCAATTGGCTCTTTGTTGATGATGGTTCCAAAGATCGAACAGCAACGATCATTCAATCCATGCAGTCACAGTTTCCCAACCGTATTTATCTCCACCAGTTACAAAAAAATTCTGGCAAAGGGGAAGCTGTTAGACAAGGCCTTCTAAAAGCTATTGAACTAAAAGCCCATCTAACTGGCTATTACGATGCTGATTTGGCCACCCCAATGGATGAAGTGTTCCGACTCCTAAAAATTTTTAACAAACAGAATATTCAAGTTCTTCTCGGGGCACGAGTTTTTCTTTTAGGTAGACATATTAACAGAAAACGTTGGCGTTTTTGGCTAGGTCGCTGCTTTGCCTTAGTCGCTTCTCAAATGCTAAAATTAAAAGTCTACGACACTCAGTGTGGAATGAAACTCATTGCCAATTTCAATGAACTCGAAGAGTGTCTCACTGAACCTTTTGTTTCTTCTTGGTTATTTGATGTTGAGCTTATCCAAAGAATGTTAACCACTGGCAAACTCGATATTAAAGATTTTTTTGAAGAACCCCTTCGGGCTTGGACTGATGTTGGTGGCTCTAAAGTGAAAGCAAAAGCTTTTATGGTTGCCCTTCTTGATCTTTTAAAAATTAAACTGAGGTCTTAACTTATGGCCAAACGTGTATTGCTTGTTCGCTTTAGCGCTCTCGGCGATCTCGTCTTAACAACAGGTCCTCTTTATCAATTAAAAAGAGCACATCCCACACTCAGCATAGACCTTCTCACCTCAGAAGTGGGTGAAGAGCTTTTTATTAATTCCATCGATATTGATCGTGTTTTCAGGGTCCCTAAAGGTTCTGGCCTCCTCACACTCACCAAAGTTTACAGCCAACTTCCCAAATATGATTATATTCTTGATCTACAAAATAACTTTAAATCTCATTATTTAAAACTGTTTGTTCATTGTCGTTCTTTTAGAATCAATAAACACTCTAAAGAACGACGCGCTTTTGTAAAAAATAGAAAATACAAAGAACAATTACAAAAACATGTGACTGAAAAATATTATGAAGTCTTTCAAAAAGCCTTTAACTTAAAAGACCTCCAACTTGAAGAGCTAAGACCTCGCTTCCCCACTCAGCCGATCACGATGGATAATACTTTTAATCTTAAGGAAGCCATTATTATCCACCCCTATGCCAGTCAAAAAAACAAAGAATGGCCCTATATTGCCGATCTTGTGGACCAACTCATTCTAAATCATACTCCGGTCGTCATTATCGGTGCCGCTCAAGAGCCCGTAACTTTACCTCAACATGATTTAATACTTGATCTAACAAACAAAACATCCATCCGAGAAATGGCCTCATTTATATCCTCTGGCAAAGCACTGATTACAACAGACTCAGGGCCCATGCACCTTGGAATAGCCACGAATAAACCAACTGTCGCGCTCTTTGGACCAACAACTAAAGAACTCGGCTTCTACCCTGAATTCAACAACACTCGGGTTGCAGAAATCCTGGATCTTGAATGTCGCCCTTGTCACATTCATGGCGGCAATGTTTGCCCCAAAACTCATCACAATTGTATGGTACAGATTTCCGTTGATAATGTTTTAACTAAGTTAAAGGAAATAATTTAGGAGTTTAACCAAACGGTATTACCGAAAACTTCTAATAGTAATTGGTGTCTATCATCATGGCTTTAAATGGGCTGAGATCCTTTTTTACATCCAACTTTTTCAGAAGCATAAAGATCCCTCCAAGCTTACGATGTAAAAAAATAAGATTTTTAGGAGGAGCCGAATACTTCAGCATGCGACTAAATCTCCAGGCTTCGGATCTCACCATCTGACTATAATCATTATTCGAGAAATCAAATGGCTGAAGGTCATCTTCAAATGGTTTCAACGAAAGTATAAGAAAATCTAAAAAGGCCTCTTGAGCTTGTTCCGATTCTCTTGGATCAATAAAACGTAGATTCAGCACTTGCTCTAATATCTTATCTCTATTTTTGGAAAAAACATTTCTAACTAGGATTTGGTAGTCTTTAACAAAGCTGACATCAAACTCCAAAGTCGCTCCAAAATCCAGTAAAACCATGTCTCCCACAGGATTTATCAAAAAGTTAGCTGGATTGGGATCTGTTTGAACAAGTCTATTTTCAAAAAACTCTTTGATATATAAATTAAGTAATTGATCCGCGACCTTATCTCTCTGCTCTGCATTGGGTCTCAAACGCATCCAGCTCGAAAACTCAATGCCTTCTTCTTTAGACATGACAAGAACTTTAGAAGTGGTAAACTCACTATAAACAGTGGGAATAATATAGGAACTACTTTTAAAGAGTTTTTTATAACGTATGAGTGACGCTTCCTCATGCTTATAATCAGTTTCTAACTTCAAAACTCTCCTTGCTTCTTCCATAACCTCATCCAGGTTGATTTTCTTTTGACTGACAAAAATAAGGGTTTTTAGAAGTTTCTTTAGAGTATCAATATCTTCATCCACACTTTGCGCAACATCAGGATATTGGATTTTAATGACAACGGGTGAATTATCAATTGTAGCCTCGTAAACTTGACCAATACTCGCTGCCGCTAAGGGCTCAGAATGGATCTGTGAAATTTTCAAGAACTTTTCTTTTCCCAACTCATTTTCTAATCGAGTGAGTAGAATTTCATTGGGCACAGGAGGAGCTTTAGACTGCAACTTCTCTAAAATTTCCACAACCTCTGGAGGTAAAAAATCATAACCTTCTATTGAAAGAGACTGGATGGCTTTCATCGCCGCACCCTTAAGCTGTCCTACACTTTTTACTAAAACTTCGGCTTGCTCTTTTAGCAATTCAACTCTTTCACTGGGCTGTGCAAAAAGTTTTTTTCCTTGTTGAAAAGTCATTTTTGCAGCCATCTTAAAAAGATGACTTTTTCTAGATTTAGGGACTTTACTATCACTCATAAGCGACCTTAATAACGTAATACTTTTTAAAAAGCACTAAAAGTTCAAGAAAATGTAAACTTTTAATCTAAGCAAAAAAAAGCCCTCTGCAATTGAGGGCTTAAATTGTATTAATTAATCTTCAAGCAATGAACGAAGCATCCAAGTTGTTTTCTCATGTTGTTGCATTCTGCCAGTCAATAAGTCCACTGTTGCTTCATCTCCAGCATCTGCGGCTTTAGGAACAACCTCTCTGGCTGTGCGAATAAGAGTTTCATTGGCTTCGACCAAATTGGCAATCATTTCACGAGCAGAAGGGATTGTTTCATCTTCTTTGATAGTCGTTAACTTACTAAAAGCACCATAAGTTCCTGGCGCAGGCTCTCCTAACGAACGAATTCTCTCAGCAATATCATCAACTGCAAGAGCCAAATCTTGGTACTGTTCTTCAAACATAAGATGTAGTGTCTGAAACATAGGACCAGTCACATTCCAGTGGTAATTATGCGTTTTTAAGTACAGTGTGTAGGAGTCAGCCAAAACTCTCGCAATACCATCGGCAATTTCTTTTCTAGACTCTTCCTTTATCCCGATATTCATTTTCATTTTTTTCCTTCCTTTCAGTCAAACCTACCTAAATAGGCTATAGGGAAATTAATTAGGTAAAGATTAAACATATTTTTTAATAAATTCAATTGAACATGCCACATTATACAAAACAAAAGTTTCACTCTCCTCTCAAAAGTGTGTAGAATTTTAAACATGAAAAAAGCTCTCTATTTACTGATATTTATTACAATAATTTTAATTGTCCCCTTTCTGCTGCCAAACCAACTTAAGTATGAAAAATCTATAACGATCAATGCTTCTCAAGAAGAGGCTTATGCTTATCTGGTTAATTTACAAAACTGGAAGGAATGGAACCCCTGGCTAGAAAAAGAACCCAGTGCCGAATTTGTATTTGTTGGCATTCCTGGCGTGGTCGGCAGTCAAGCTGAGTGGAGCGGAAAGATGATTGGTACTGGTCGCCAAACTCTAACAAAATTAAGAGAGCCGGAATACATTGAAAGTCATCTCGAATTTATTGAACCTCGTCCTTCAACAGGAACAGGTTATATTAAAATTATAAACCTCGATAAACAGATTAAAATCACTTGGGGGATGCAAACCCCTCTCCCCTATCCCATTGGGCGAGTTATGGGACTGTTTATACCCTCAATGCTGGATGCTGACTTTTCCAAAGGACTTCAAAACCTAAAAAATCAACTGGAAAAATCCCCATAAGAGAGATATATCCAGGATTCCAATTAACATCAGGAAATCCAAAGGAGAGTATTATGGAAAATGTTAAAACAACCAAAGAGTTCAAGATTTTCAAAAAACGCAATGGCCGCTATGGTGTGAAATCAGCTCAAGGTAAATGGTTAAACGGCGAAGAAAAAGTTAAAATTCTATCTAGCGAAGGCCTCATTAAACTGAGTGCTCCTAAAAAGAAAGAAGAACCTGCTGCTGAGGAAACAACAGAAGCACCTGCTGAATAATTAAATCATTCAATCCATCAAGGAGGATCACCCATGACCCAAACCACTCGTCGAGTTGCCATAGTTGGCGGCGTAAGAACACCTTTTGTGAAGTCTTTTACCCATTACAAGGCTGGTAACCAAGAATTACAAACTGAAGTTCTCAATCAAATTGCGAAGCGATTTAACTTAAAACGAGTGGATGAGGTCGTCATGGGTACGATCACAAAAGCGGGAACTGACTGGAATATGGCAAGAGAAGCTGTCCTCGGATCCACATTAGACAACAACACTCCCGCTTTTGATTTACAGAGAGCCTGTGGTACGGGCCTTTCTGCCCTAATAATGATCGCCAACAAAATTGCACTAGGCCAAATTGAATGCGGAATTGCTGGGGGATCTGATACCAATACAAAAATTTCTCTCGAGTTTTCACGCAAGGCTTCAGATAAGTTTATTGGCCTTTCTCGTTCTCGCAGTACTGGCCAGATGCTTTCGGGCCTTCTTAAATTCCGACCAGAAGATTTTAAACCCAAAGTTCCAGGGATCACTGAGCCTCGCACAGGTCTCAGCATGGGAGAACACTGTGAACAAATGGCTAAAAAGTGGCGTATTTCTAGAGAAGAACAAGATCAATTAGCCCTAGCCAGTCATCAAAATGGGGCAAAAGCTTATGAAGAAGGGTTTTATAAAGATAGCGTGATCCCATACAGTGGAGTTGATAAAGACACTATTTTACGAGGTGATACCACTCTTGAGAAACTTTCAAAACTACGTCCCGCTTTTGATAAAAAGCTCGGAACATTAACCGCTGGAAACTCTTCAGCAATGACCGATGGAGCTTCATGTATTTTTCTTGCATCAGAAGATTATGCAAAGAAGAACGGATTACCGATACTAGCTTACTTCAAAGACGGTCAATCCGCCGCTATTGATTTTGTTGCTGGCATGGGTCTTTTAATGGCCCCTACCATTGCCGTTGGTCAGATGCTCAAAAGAAACAACCTCAAACTACAAGATTTCGATTTCTATGAAATTCATGAAGCTTTTGCTGCTCAAGTGTTGAGTACACTTAAAGCATGGGAAGATGAGCCTTTCTGTAAACAAACCATTGGAGTTGATCAAGCTTTAGGCTCCATTGACCGCAATAAACTCAATATTAAAGGAAGCAGTCTTGCTCTTGGACATCCTTTTGCTGCAACAGGAGCCCGAGTTGCCACAACACTGGCTGATATTCTAAATCAAAAATCAGGCCGAGGACTTATCTCCATTTGTACTGGTGGCGGAATGGGTGTTGCTGCCATTCTAGAAAAAGAATAACAAATAATAAAAGAGCGTAAACATCTCATCGGGTTTACGCTCTTTTCTTAATCCTTAATTTTTGAATTGGATTATTAGGACTGTTGACAATTCATCGGCCCCTAGGAACCTGTCGCCGTCTCGCGATTCAGATATTCGCTGTAATTTATAAACGTCTCAGGCTGATCAAAACGCAAAGTTTTCCAAGCCGCGATTTGATCACGAAGTACATTTAACAATGACGTCATTAACTCATTAATACTGGCCCCTGTAGATGAAACTTGAAAAGTACCTTTTGAGAAAAGCACCTTAATATCACCCTCGTACACACCATTTTGAAACCTGAAATGACCAGTAAAGTTAGCGTCGCTAGGACAACTGGATCGAATACTATTTATTTTTTTTATAACCATATGTTTATCATCTCGATCAATCTCGGTAGAAAACTGAAATGAGGATAACTTATATTCCATGGGAACCTCCATCGCTGGTCCTTCAATTCCACGCTTGTCCCTATTTCCTTAATGGTAAGAGAAAACGATTGGTTTCTAAACCATTATTCGGAAATTCTATTTAATTAATTTAATAGTCCTATCAAATTGAAACATCTTTAATTGAGATTATTTATGATATCAAAAACACTGATTCTTTAAGTAAACTATAACTTACTAGAATAATTATCGTATCATTAAACATTGAGAGATTTTCCTCGCCCAACAGGTTTGAAGCCTATTTTACTAAATTTAATGGAATGTTTTTTTACATAGTGTGACTATTGTCGAGTGAGCCCCCTTAAACTCCACGGAAGATTTTTCCCACTCCCTATGAACCACCCAATTTCAATCTCAGTTTTTCTTACTGGGCTTATTGAAGGTCAGATTTTTTAATTACAAACTCCCAAATACAAAAGAGTTCTACTGCTAGAGCGAGTCAGCATTCCATTTTATAGGAAATCTGGACTGTGCACCCATTTTCTTAAGGTTGATCTCTATTTTTAATCAATTTGAAACGTCTCCAGATTCAAATGGTCAAACAAATCATTATGCTGTCTTGCCCAGCGAAGGACATGGATCCCCATACGATTTAAAATTTCGTCTTTCATTCTATCCATTGGCCTTAGATCATAATCAAAAGGGTTTAATTCTCCAGTCTCTTCTAAGCTTCTGAAGTAATGAAGGGGACCATCCCATTCAACAACCAAATTCAAATTTGGATAATAAAGGTCGACTGGATCAAAAAAGCCCATTTGATCACTGCTTGTTGCTTCATAAATTTTAACCTCCCCAGGATAGGCCAGATCTATTCGCGCAATTAATGACTCAAAGTATGGGCTGATTCCACGAGGAGGACTTTGGGAACCACTTCGACCTCCATGGTCCAAAGAAAGTCCCTGAGCTTGCATATGTCTCTCCAATTGCCCCTCTACCCCCACAATGGGGTTAAAAAAGAAGGTGGGCTGAAGTGCCCTTAAATAAAGAAGCCCACGATAAAACTCTTTAAGAGACTTGACCGTCGCAGGTTTGCGTTCCCCTGCCAAAGATTCCTCAAGTACCTTGAATAGCCTATGAAGATCTAATACATCCCATCCCGAATTATGGAAAAGTTCGGCTCCTAAAACCTCCAGCTGAGTCACTATATTCCATTGAGTGAATTTATTTTTAACAGCTTGTTGGTAAGCTTCTATAAATGAGACTGGAACTTGTTGCGGACTTAGCTTTCTAAATTGAGAAAATTTAAAAAAATGATGAGGCCTCCATATTTCTAAATTGTTCAAAGAATTTAATAAACGATGAAGAAAATCATCGGATAGTTTTAAGTTCCATCGACTAAAAGCCTCCAGAATAGCTAATTTTTGGGAGGTATTCAGATTTGATAACTGTTCATTGGACAAACCTTGGAAGCGACGAAACTGTTCTCTAATATGCACGGGCCAGTTATATGATTTGACCGACTCTCTTCCTAAGTCCGAAAGATCTTTAAGGGAAGACATTGTTAGTTCTGACAAGAGAGTTTGCTCTTCTGAGACTCTATTGCCCATACCAAACAGGCCTATAAAGCCACTTTCATCCATCATAGAAGAAGTATCAGGTGTTACTTCATTAAACGAGGAAACAAAAACTTCAGCACAGGAATTGCTACTCGTGTAAGCTAAATTAGGAAAAAGTAACAATAGGAAAAATAAATTGAAAGAAACAAATAAATTTTTAACAGAGCATAAACTAATAAAAAGTAAAATTCCATTTCTTACACTCGAAACTAATGTCACAATAAATTTCACCTATAAAAATGTTTATTTTTCTACTTATGAATATACCAAAAAAGAGTCTTACTTTTAATTTAAGACTCATCTTGTGAAGATTCCACAAAACCGTCTAGAATTTTGACACGTTTTTAATTGAATGCTGCTTTAGTTAAGTTCGCAAAGAGACGGAAGGAGAAAGCTGTACGAACAGCTGCCGCGACGACACAATTGACGAAACTAGGAGCTTAACAAAATGGTATTAGATTTAATTTCACATTAACCATACACCCTTCTGAACCACAGCCCCACTCTCCAAAATTAAGATGCTGAAAGGAATTTCTTTTTTACCTACAGAGAAAGCGAGACCACCTTGAACCCGTTTTATGTCACTCAAAAAGGAGATTTTCTCACTTTGAAAGATTGTTTCATCACACTGAATAGTTGAGAAGAATCTTTACTATAAATCCTTCGACAAGTCTCGGATAGAGGAAAATCTCTTAACCTAGGGTTAGATAAAAATAAAACACTTGGCTTAGATGAAAGTGCATGGCTTTAAAACTATATTGGAGAAAGTGTTTATTCTTTTATAACAAGGTGATTTTTAAGTTCATTTTCATCATCCGGCTTTATGGGAAAATGTTCACTCAATAGCCCTGCACTCATATCAATGGCACGACAAAATCCAGAACTTAAGTTCTTTTCTTTCACACCTTGTATCAATTGATCCACCACATTTTGCCACACTTCCGGTTCTAAACGTTTGGCAATGGCCTGATCACCCAAAACCACAGCTTGACGTTCCATAAGAGAAACAAAAATCAGGATGCCGGTCGCATCACGGGTTTGGGTTAGATTTAAATTATGAAATTCATTAATGGCTCTTTGCTCTACCTGAGACCTCTGATCCATTTTTGAAGTCAAAAGTCTTTCAACCACAGCCAATGGGGAAAGAAGCTTCACTAAAAGAATGAGGACTGCAAAATCAATTAAAATCATTAGGGTATGAGGTAAACTCACATACTCCATCTGCCAGTAATCTATCTCAAAAATAAAAAATAAAAGAGTCAAAGAAAGGAGGAGAATAATGGGAACGTGTCCTACTGTAGAAGATTTTCTAACCACAATGGGAACCAATTCCCCACTGGTATTCTTCTCAGCCTCTTGTACCGATTTTTCAATTTCAGCCAAACCCTGTTCATCTATGTAAGGTTGCAACCACTTCTTGATAATCATTACCAGCCTCCTGAGGCGCCACCACCACTAAAGCCACCGCCGCCTCCGAGGCCGCCGCCGCCCCCTCCAAAGCCACCGCCACCACGGTAACCTCCACCGCCGTAACCTCTTCCACCTAAACCACTAAGAAGGAAAAGCGGGAGGAACCCAGAACGACCACCAAAAAAAATCAACACTATCCAGAATAAAATCATGAAGAGATTCTTTTTATTCGATAATCTCTTCGTTGAATTCTGAAGAGTTCTCTCATCAATGTTTTCGTAATAGCGTTTCATATCAACTTCAGGAGCTGCTGTCTGAAGCATCTGAAAAGTTCCCACCATTATTGCATTAGTAAAATCACCCGACTTTAATAATGGAACCATGGTATAATCAATAATTCGACGGCTTTGAACATCGGTCAATGTACCTTCTAAGCCTTGCCCCACCTCAATGCGAATTTTTCTATCTTTTATAGAAAGTAGTAGCAAAAGACCCTTATCGCCTTCCGCCGTTCCCAACTGCCATTGATCGGTCACTTTAATCGAGGCCATTTCTATGGGTAAACCTTGTAAGGAGTTCACCGTTAAAACAGCAAGCTCAATGGTTGTGTTTTTTTTAACTTGAGATAAAATGGAATTAAGCTGATTTTCTGCAGAACGCGAAAGAACATTGCCATAATCATTAACATGATTTTTTAATTCAGGGACAACAAACTCTTGCGCGTTAACTTTATGCAAAGAAAAATAAATTACAAAGAGCAATAAAACTTTGGAAGCAAAAACAATACTCTTACTCAAAGAAGTCTCCCCATGGAACTTCTTAAAAAAAACTTTTTTATTTTCTGACGTAACTAAAGGTTGATAATAAATTTTAAAACTCCACTTTTGGAGCATCTTCTACATTCTCACCTTCTTTAACATCCCATTGGGGCATTTTCTCATAATGAAAAAACATAGAATTGGTTAAGCTTGTTGGAAAAACAGTGACCAAATCGTTAAAGTTGCGGATTCCCTCTATATACCTTTGACGTGCAACTCCGATTCTATTTTCAGCTCCTTCCAATTGCGATTGTAAATCACGAAAATTTTGATTGGATTTCAAATCCGGGTACTTTTCTACAACAACCATCAATCGACCGAGTGCTTGCCCCAAACTCCCTTGCGCTTGTTGATACTTTTGTATCTGCTCAGGTGAAGCCTTTGACGGATCAATACTCATTTGTGTGGCTTTAGCCCTGGCCTCTACAACCGCCGTTAAAGTCTCTTTTTCTTGATCCGCATACCCTTTGACTGTTTTTACTAAATTGGGGATGAGATCGGCTCTTCTTTTATACTGATTAGTCACTTCTGCTAAACGAGCTTCCACATCATTTTTAGCTCTTGGAATAGACTGCACTCCACAACGAGTTATAGATAAGCTCAACCCAACTAACAATAATACTTTCATCAGAGTTTTCATGTTTCTCCTCTTTTCCTGATGCCTGGAAGACTGCCTCAATTGTTTGCTTTTTGCAACAATTGACACCTTTTGCTTAATAGACGCACACTCAATGGCTGGTTATTGGCACCCAACTCTTTTAATCTTAGTTTTCCCTAGGACTGTTGTTGACGCTCCCGACTCGCTATCATTACTTCCCAAAACTGTCGCACCGCTGTTACTCATTGTTAAATGAGCATTACAATGAAGTTCAATGGTAGCTTTACCAAGAACATTGGTGTTCGATTTCAAACAATACCAACCATTGGGATTTAAAAGTTTCATGGTATTTTTCCCTAAGACATTCACTGATGGCTTAATATAAACTAATTCAGGAGACTCCGTTTTTTTGGAGTCTTCAATATCTTTTCCTACCCCAAAAACATTCACTGAGGCTGAAATGGTTCTATAATTAGGGTTCTGAATATTAAAGGGCGTTTTTTTCCAGTTACTTAAACAAGCTTTTACTTCTGTATCACTATCGGCGATGGCTACCTTAGAGACGATCATTAAGATCAAAAAAACAGTTTTCACATTTCACTCCTTTTAGTTTAAACCACTCGATTATTACGAATAAAAATTATAAAAACAATCTTTTCAGTCAGACCTTAATGGGAACCGATGCCAAGTGAATGATATTTAATATACTTCTAATCTGTCATAAATAAGGAGACTCTTATTTTATAAGTTTTGATAAAAGCTTATAAAAATTTTTGATTTTTAAAAATGAAAAGGCTCATCAGAGGGGTGGGAGTGATGAGCCTTTATAGAAACACAAAGTATGGACGTGGTGAACACCACAATGTTTCGAGATAGAGAGGTTTTATTTCTGTTTGTTAGATCCTTTTTTAATCTCCTCTTTGACACGCGGTTTGTTACTATTTTTACCTGCTTGAGGTGTCTTCATTGGAGCTTGTTTAGAACCCGTTGTTGCTTGTTTTTGATTTTTTGCAGTCGCCATAAGACCTCCTGAGGTTGGCATAAAACTATAATAATTAAAGCAACCGAATGTTTGATCTTGCTCCTGTGTATTAATTGTGAACTAAAAAACAAGTTTAAAAACGTAGTGATTTCATATACTTAAAATTACAAGCTCTGTAGCCAGTCAACTTTACCGACAACTCAGCTCTCGACCCACCTTTAGTTCAGCAATAAAATTTTGCAAGAATTGGTTCCGTTTTATTTTATAATTGCAGACTGCTATAAGGACTCGCCCTAAGATTTCACAATAGGGGCTCATCTATTGACACAAACTACAGTCTTCTAGATTTTAAATCTCGAAATTGGTTAGGAAGATGTAATGCTAATAACAACAACAGTGGTAGCATCATGAGGAGTAATAAAATTAAAGACAATTTAGGTGTGCCATTAAATTGAGAATCCACTTTTGCGCAACCTAAAAAATAGTCTCCACTTAATTCATTCTGGGGATATAAGTGACGAATGCCATCTATATCATCTTGATGCAAATTGACCTCTTGTTTGCCATTGGTTGAATAATACATTATGGCCCCAGGAACGGTTGTATGCCCTAATCCAAGAACATGACCCATCTCATGTATTATCGTTAACTCACGTGTAGCGCTGTCTGCATTCTGAAAACTCGCCTGGGCCCCTACTGTCGCATTAACAACAAGAACCCCTTTATCAAGTTTACTATCATTATTAAAATCATCTGTGAAACCCACCCCTAAAATTTGATCGGCATTGGCTCCACCTGTATCGCCTGAAAAATTCCCTGAACAATAAATAATAATGGCTTCGTTAAAAGTAACTGAAAGAACCACCGCCGAACTATAATTCGTATCATATCCTCTTTCTAAAATAAGTCCTGAATGAGGAGCTCCGTTCCAAAACTCGATAGCATGATCCAGTTCTTCACTCACACCACCAGGGCATCCGGCATTTAAATGAACAGTCGATGGACGAGCCTCATATCCTTTGATATCAGGTCGCATAAGGGTAAAACTCAACACAACCGGAGAATAACAATTCAGCAGTAAAGCAAGCAGACTTATTTTTAATCTTCTCTTTGTTTCTCTTGTCCTGAAACTGTGCAAACTAAAAAGCAAAACGAAACCTCACAACGAAATTTACTAATTTAATATCGGCCTTCACTTGGATATCCATAATCAGATGAACTCACTCCCTGCCCCCATGAATAACCTATACTCAAAAAAAGGCTCACATTTCTCTTATCGCCCAACAAACCATTAAAAAGTAAATCAGCAGAAGAGAACCATCCCCCTGAAAACTGATAATTCACTCCTGTTTCCAAATTAATAAGAAGTGAAGTTGATGTATCGGATGGACGGTAAAAAACGGCTGTGCCACTCCCATTGTTGACAACCACCTGTCCTCCTTGCCCTTTGGATTCCGTACGTAGCAAACTCAATCCTGTGTTCCATAAAAACTGACGACTGCCTCCAAAAGGAACTCCAAATTGTGGAGAAATCAATAGTTGAGTGACTTTTGCTGCCCCATCGGCTGTTTCCCTTGGAATCATTGTGTAACCCATACGAACACCATACTTGAAGGTGTCGTCTGTCCAACGTAAATGACCCGTTAAAAAGTGAAAACTAAAAGAGCCATAAAGTGAAGTCTTACCATCAGACGTTACTGACTCTGTAAATAAGCCAGAGCTCATCAATCCATATCCCACACCATAAGTTTCTAAATGAAAAGCCCATGCTTGCGTGTGCACACTAAATATTAAAAAAAAGAGAATTTTACCCACGCACTTATAATAAGCTTTGAAGTAGGAATTGAAATCTGAATTTTTGGAAACTAGACCCTATGTGCAGTTTAGCTGTATTACTACTTTTAAAAGCATCTTCTTTCACAACATAAGGGATTGAAGCCGCAGTCGCTGGATGAATTATCAACAAACTCTAAGAATAAATTGCAAAAATAAAATTAGAGGACAGCTCTTTTTGGAATGCTTCTCGCTTCACTCTTTTCTTAGTCAAACTTTGTAAACTCACCATTGTTTGAGTCGTGAAACCACAAGGGTTGATACCCTGAAAAGCGCTTGGATCTTCAAAAAGATTGATGGCAATACCATGATGTGTAACCCACTTTTTACAAGCAATACCTATAGAAGCGATCTTTTGGTTATTTACCCAAACACCTGTGGCCTCAGCACATTCTTTTTCACCAACCTGTCTTTGCTGTACATGACCCTCGGCCTCAACCTCATACTCTTTAATTGTCTCAATGGTCGAATCCTCTAAGATCCTCATATATTCATGTAAGCTATTTGTTTTTTTAGGAATATAACTTGGAGTATTACCCCCAAGATCAATAATGGGATACATAACAACTTGATTCGGGCCGTGATAAGTGGCTCTCCCACCACGGTTCACTTCAACCGTCTGACCCTTCCAAGAGAAAATATCTCCCTCTTTAGTTCCCCTTCCCACAGTGACTACTGGAGGATGGGAACAAAAAACAATAGTTTCAGGACGCTCACCACTGATAACTTCAGACACATATTGCTTTTGTTTTTCAAAAGCTTCCAAATAAGGAATCTCTCCCCAATCTTCCACTTCTGGAAATTTAACAGTAAATCGCTCAGTGTCTTTTAGCATCACTTCCCACTATTTTTTCTTCTGAATAATATGAATAGCGTGACCAAGAGTGGCTTCTGCAGCCTCCATCATAGTTTCACCCAAGGTAGGGTGTGGATGAATCGTTAGGGCCAAATCTTCTAATGTCGCCCCCATCTCGATAGCTAAGGCTGCTTCAGAAATCAGATTACTGGCTTCAGGACCAACAATATGCACTCCCAAAAGAACATTGGTTTTTGCATCTGCAATCATTTTCACAAAACCATCTGTTTCCATCATCGAAACGGCTTTACCATTGGCTCCGAAAGGAAATTTCGCAATCTTAAGATCATCATAACCTTTATCACGAGCTTCGCTTTCCAACATACCTGCGGATGCAATTTCTGGGTCCGTAAACATAACAGCTGGAACCGTTTTTACATCATAGGCTCTATTTTTTCCCGCAATCACTTCGGCGACAAGAATTCCTTCATGACTCGCTTTGTGAGCTAACATCGGTTGGCAAGCGATATCACCAATGGCAAAAATGTGAGAGGCACTTGTTCTTCTCTGTGAGTCGGTTTTAATAAAACCTCTCTCATCAAGCTCCAACCCAATTTCTTTAATTCCTAATTGATCTGAATTAGGTCTTCTCCCCACTGTGACTAGAATTTTCTCAGCCTTAAATTTCTTTTCAGAACCATCCACCTCAGCGGTCACTTCATTTGTTTTACCAGACTTCTTATTAGACTGAGCTTTGGCTTTTAAGTGAACCTTGATGCCATCTTTTTTGAGCTTTCTAGCAACCACTTGCGCCACATCTTTTTCCACAACATTTTGCAAGAGATTGTCTTGTGCCTCTAGGATATCCACTTCTGTTCCCAGCTTCGCAAGGTAAGAACCAATCTCAAGCCCAATGTAGCCACCACCAATCACTAAAAGACTTTTAGGTATTTTTTCTAAAGCTAACGCTCCTGTAGATGACATCACATTTTTTTCATCAAACTCGAATCCTGGTATTTCAATAGGTCTAGAGCCTGTCGCAATAATATAATTTTTTGCTTTGATCGAAGTTGTTGAGTCCGAACCCTTTACTTTTAATTCATCAGCCGATGAAAACTCAGCTTCACCCGCCACAATTTCAACACCATTACCTTTGAGTAAACCCTCAACTCCTCCTGACATACGATCACAAACGGATTGCTTCCAGGACTTGAGTTTTTTCATGTTAACACTCACATCACCGGAGATTTCGATACCCATTTCGGCAGCATCATGTTGAATGCGATGAAGTGTATGAGCCGCTCCAATCATAGCTTTAGAGGGAATACATCCAATGTTTAAACAAACTCCACCCAGCTTTTCTCTTTCAACAACAACTGTCTTTAAACCCAACTGAGCACAACGAATTGCGGCCACATAACCACCAGGACCTGATCCAATTACACAAACATCAAATTGACTCACAATAAACCTACTTTCTTTAAATCATATCCATCATTAAACGACCCGGGCTTTCTATACGCGCAATAAAAGCAGAAAGAAAGCGAGCCGCTTCAGCACCATCAATAAGACGATGATCACACGTCACAGTAAAGTTCATGTAGCTAGCCACACTTAACTCTCCATCTAAAATCACAGGACGCTCTTGGATTTTATACATACCAAAAATAGCCACCTCAGGGTGATTGATAATTGGAGTCGCATAAGTTCCACCCACACTACCAATATTAGTTACAGTAAAGGTCGCCCCTTTCATCTCATCAAGGGCTAACTTTCCATTACGAGCTTTGGTTGCAAGATCCATGATTTCTTGACTGAGTTGATAGATCGTTTTTTGATCAGCATTTTTAATAACGGGAACGAGTAGTCCATTAGGAGTGTCAGCGGCAAAGCCAACATTAAAATACTTTTTATAAACAATTTCTTGAGCGGCATCATCAATCATTGCATTGAATTTTGGGAACTCACGAACGGTCGCCATCAGGGCCTTCATAACAAATGGCATATAGGTTACTTTAATTCCCATTTTTTCAGCCACCGGCTTAAGCTCAGTTCTTAAAGCAATCAAAGATGAAACATTAGCTTCATCCATAAGAGTAAAGTGAGGCACCACTCTTTTCGCCATTTGCATATTTTCAGCAATTTTTTTACGAATCCCTTTTAATGGAACTCTCTCTTCACCACCAGTTGTGAAGTTTTGAGGAGGAGTCCACATTTGTCCACTTTGTGCCGTAGTCGATGGCGCCCCTGCTGCCACAGCGCCCGCTCCTTGAGCGGCTTTAACATCATCTCTGGTCACACGCCCAGCCAAACCAGTGCCTTTAAGTTGATTAATATCAACATCTGTTTCACGGGCGAGACGTCTAGTTGAAGGTGTTGCCAAAACATGTATTTCTGCTGGTGGAGGAGTCACCGACGACATTCCACCGGTATTAGAAGGAGATGGCTCATTCTGCTGGGTGTTTGTACTTTCTTTTTTATCGGATTTATTTTGCGCTGGCTCTTCGCTTTTTGCTTCTTTTTTATTTTCTTCTTTTGACTCACTCTGAGAGTCACCTTCTTCTACCGTGATTAAAGTTTGTCCAACCTCAATGGTATCACCTTCGGAAAATTTAAGATCTTTAACAGTTCCTGCGATAGGAGATGGAACTTCCACAGTTGCCTTATCTGTCATCAACTCAACAATAGGTTGATCGACCTCAATACTGTCACCTGGTTGAACAAGCCAGGATACGAGTTCGCCCTCGTTAACACCTTCACCAATTTCCGGTAACTCTACATTTTTTGCCATTTCTATCTCCCTTTTATCTACCAAACTTAGATCTCAAGATTTTTATATTTTCCACGTTTCTTTTCAATAACACCCTTCATAAAAAACTCTCCGGCTTTATATGAGCTTCTTACCAAAGGGCCACTTGCACAGTAGAGAAAGCCCATGTCATCACACACTTTCTTCCAATACTGAAACTTTTCCGGTGTTATATATTCAATGACTTTTAAATGCCTCGGACTGGGCTGCAAATACTGACCGAAGGTGACAACATCACAACCGACCGACTTCAGGTCGATTAAAGCTTGCATGATTTCATCATCTTGTTCACCCAAACCAAGCATCAAAGAGCTTTTTGTATACATTTCGGGGTCACGCTTTTTAACCTGTGCCAGTACATCCAGCGATTGGCGATAACTCGCTCTTGGATCACGTACAGAGGGAGTTAATCTCTCAACCGTCTCAACATTATGTGCAAAGACATCAGGTTTTGAATCCACAACTCTATTGATCAAGTCCACATTACCTTGAAAATCAGGCGTGAGAATTTCAACAATCAACTCTTGATCGTTTTTCTTGATGGTTTCAACAGTTCTACCAAAATGATCGGCTCCCTGATCTTCCATATCGTCTCGATTCACACTGGTAATAACCACATAGGTTAAACCCATCTGAGATATGGAAAAGCCTACTTTTTCTGGCTCTCTATTATCTATTTTTCCCTTAGGATTTCCCGTTTTCACATTACAAAAACGACAACCTCTTGTACAAACCTCACCCATGAGCATGAAGGTGGCTGTTCCTCCAGCCCAACATTCACCCATATTGGGGCATCTGGCTTCTTGGCAAACGGTTGCAAGGTTCAATTTACCAAGCATATCTTTGATACGATGATAATCTTGACCGCTGGGTGCTTTCACCTTCAACCACGTGGGCTTTGGCGCTTTTTTCATAGGGCTACATGACATGACCCCTTTTAAACCTAAGACCTCAAATTGTCTATGCTTTGCGGCATTATTTCTTACCGCCAAGCACTCATTAAAATATCTAATCCCTAGCTCCCTTACATTTTAGAGAGACAACCCTAAATATTTGAAATACTTGAATAATTAAAGAGCAGTCCCATCGCATATATCGCCAAGAGAAGTTCTGTTCCAAGAGCCCTATTGTCCTCCTAAGCAGATGGAAAGAGTCTGAGTCAGTAAATCCTTCGCATCCACTCAGGATGACAAGACCTGACTCGGGTGATAGAGAAATTTCAAGTCTTGAGGGCAAGGTCTCACTCATTATGACATGAATGTGGCTTAATAACTCTGACTCTAAATAATAAGCGCTATCAAGATGCCACTCAAAATAACGCGACTCATTTTTTAGATAAAAAAACCCATTGAGGGCTTTAGATGATAGGTGACTTATCAAAACTCAAGATCCATTGTTTGAGGAGAACCCCATGAAATTTCCAACCCCACTGCAAGAGGGACTTTTTAAAAAAAGGTATAAAAGATTTTTTACCGACATTGAATATAAGGGGGAAATTCTAACCGCCCATTGTCCAAACACCGGAAGTATGATGGGACTTAAGGACCCTGATCAACCCTGTCGTTTTTCCAAAGTCGATGATCCCAATCGCAAACTCAAATACACACTTCAGATGGTAAAAACTTCGAGTAGTTGGGTGGGTGTCAATACGGCACTACCCAACAAATTGGTCGCAGAACTTTTCGCAACCAACCCACTAACCCATTGGAAAAAATTCGACTCGCTTCAAGCAGAAGTCAAAATCAATGACAAGAGTCGGATTGACCTCGTTCTATGGAACTCTCAGAGCCATGATATTAAAAAATGGAATCACAAAAACCTAAAAGCGCCATTACATCTTATAGAAATTAAAAACGTTACATTGGCTGAAGATGGAATTGCTTATTTTCCCGATGCCGTTACAACCCGTGGTTTAAAACACCTGGAAGAACTCATTGAATTCCAACAAAACGGCTTCACTTGCGAAATGGTTTATGTGATTCAAAGAACTGATTGCAAAACTTTTAAACCAGCCACTCATATTGATCCAAACTATGGTGAAAAATTGAAAGAGGCCAAGAAAGCGGGGGTGAAAATCACAGCCCTTCCCTGTCTTTTAACAAAAGAGTACGTCAACTTAAGCAATGACCCACTCAAGATCATTCTATAACAATGAACTAATCTAAATAAAAAAGGCTACGCAAATAGACGTAGCCTTTCTAAAGTTCGAATAATTTTTTAGTGAATTATTTTGAACTTAAATGCTTATCAATTACTTTTTTGAACTCAGGCAGAGGGAAAGCTCCTTTTAAAGAAACTCCATTGATTAAGTACCCTGGTGTTCCTTGAAAACCAAACTTACTAGCCTCTTGAATGTCTTTATCAATAATATCGGCAATTTCGTCGCTCTTATCTTTCAGGTCGCTTTTAAGTTTACTCATATTAGCGCCCACTTTTTTAGCAAGCCCCTCATAAAGCTTTTCCGCATCACCATAAGTTTCTTGCTGATTATCAAAAACAAGTTTTTTGAACTTATAAGCTTTGTCTTCATCTTGCATTGCAATGGCTTCAAAATATTCAGAACCACGACGAGCATTCGGATGCTTTGATTCAAGAGGCAGATGCTTAAAGACAAGTTTTACTTTATCGCCATAAGCTTCCATAACCTTCATTACAGTATCCGATCCTCTTTGACAGAATGGGCACTGAAAATCAGAGTACTCAACGATTGTTACTGGAGCTGACTCATTACCTAAGATCGCTCTATCACCGCTAATTTCTGGTTTTTTTGGATTTTTGAATTCTTCTTCTCTAGCTTTTTCTTCAGCCTCTTGAGCCGCTTGATATTCTTTTTTCTGAGCTTCTTGAGCCGCTCCTCTGACCACTTCCATAAATCCTGCTGGATCTTTTTTAATGGCTTCAAAAACAATCTCTGGATTGTCTTGAATTGTCTTTTTAACTAGCTCAGAACAAGAAGCGAGCAACCCTATGCATGACAATAACGTCACAATACGAGCGAATGTTTTCAAAATTTCCTCCTTAATAATTAATTACCAATAACCCAGTATTCTACACCCCTAAGACCTTGAAAAGAAACATCCTTTTATGGCCTCAAGCGAAATGACGGGACTGGTCTATTTTTTAATAATTCTATCATGAGGAGACGTGTCATGAAACTTATTGCACTACTATTACTACTCCCTTCCTTCTCAATGGCAGGATTAAAGTTCCCATCGGATCGTTTAAAGGTCATGGATATCGAAACGCTACAAAGAATCGTGTCGAGTAATCTCAATAAAGCTCAACAAGCCATTGCACAAAGACTCGATGATCAAATTGATGGTCAGTACTCTGACAATAGTCCTGTCAGTGAACTCACTCGCGAAGAAGGCGCCCAATACATTAAAGAATCTTTAGAACTTATTTTCGCTAGACCCGAACAGACGCACGCCACTTCCGTTATTTATAGTAATGTGGAAGGAATTGCCGTTGATTATGGTGGCATCTTCAGTTTTCTTGAAACCATTGTTAATGAAGCCATTGATACCCTCGATCAAGATGGAAAAGATAAAGTTCTATTGAGAGATCAGAACACCTATGTTTATATTCTCAACAATCTCATGGCCGAATTAAAACCTTTAGCCTTGTCAAAAGAAGGCGAAAAATACCGCAAAATGTTTGAAAGAATTCGAGATGAAGACATCGACTTTTCTGATTCTTTGAAGTCCTACCGAATCCTTAACAGCATGTCGAACATTGCCAACCCATCAAAAGTGGCCGAGACCATCGTCGGTAAAAAAGACTGCTCGTGGTGGGCATTCTGGTGTTAACCCTATAAACATCAGCTGCCCCATTTAACCAATAATTATTCAACTTTAGACTGGACTCTGCCGATACCAAAACAGTATGGCACAATTCCTTTCTTCAGAAACGAAATCCTATATAAAGCTGGTGACAGGCACATTGGCTTTTATTGGACTTATTTCCGCCATTAATATTTTAATAATTCTCAACAGTGTGGGCTCTGAAATTTTTAAACCTCTTCAGAGAAACATCGCCAGCGTTTCCAATGAAACAAGTACAGAAGAGACTCTTACACCCTCTTTACTCATTGAGTTTGATTGCAAGAAAAATCAAATGATCGCGAAAACGCAAACGCTATCTGGAAACTTAAGACTTCTTTTTCACAGTTGCAAAAAAGTTTCTCGTCCCGCAAATTTAACCAACAATAGCCAAGCTGACCTCTTTTCTATCGGCAATCAAGCTTGGACCAGTGATTTTATCAGCTTGTCCCCTGGAGAAAATAAAGTCAGCTTTCAGTATGGGAAACGGACTCAAATTATTGAAATAATAAGAGAAACTATAAAAGAAAGTACAGACAACAAAGCACTTTGATTCACCTTGTAATCAATGATAAATACCTAAAATGTCCAATTTTTTTAAAACTCGGCGCGATCTTCATCTTCCGAGAAAAATTTTTCACTTAGTGGTTATTTCGATGATCACTTTACTTATGATTAATTGCTCCAGAAGACAGTGCTGGAATCTTTACTTCTTTGTTGGCCTCCCTTTATTTATTCTCGATTTTTTAAGGGCCTATTCCCACCGTTGGAACAAATTTGCTTTAAAAGTCATTGGCCCCGTTATTCGTAAACACGAAATTCAAAAACTATCTGGATCATCTTGGGCCTTTCTCGGCATTGGGTTAACTTATTTTCTTTTCCCTCCAATCATTGCTCAATTATCCACTTTGTTTTTAGCTATCGGAGATCCCATTGCTAGCTTTTTTGGAGTTCTGTATGGAAGAACAAAAATCATCGGACAAAAAAGCTTTGCTGGCAGTCTTGCGGCTTTTGTATTTTGCACTATGGGTGCGGCCTTCTTTTTCTTTATTTTATCACCCTATAATTTAACAACACCTTATTGGATTCTACTCACTCTACTTTGTGGTTTCACCGGTGCTCTTTCAGAGCTGATACCTTTTGGAAAACTGGATGATAATTTAACTCAACCCCTTCTCAATGGCGTACTTTTAACTCTGATTATTGGAGGCTTTCAATGAACAAACCCCTCATCAAAGCCAAAGAAAAAATAAAGGAAACGGGAGCCTCTCATATTTATGTCCTCCCTAATCTGTTAACAACTACCAATATGTTCTTTGGATTCATGTCTATCATTTTTGCTATACGCGGAGAATACACTTTTGGATCCTATGCCATCGTGGCAGCCGCAGTTTTTGACCTTCTCGATGGCCGTGTGGCAAGAATGACTGATACCACCAGTCAGTTTGGTGCTGAGTACGATTCTCTTTGTGACCTAGTAAGTTTTGGTATGGCGCCTGCTCTTATTATGTATTTATGGGCCCTACAGCCATTTGGCCGTGTTGGTTGGCTTGCAAGTTTTGTTTTTGTTGCCTGTGGAGCCTTAAGACTCGCTCGTTTTAATGTTCAACAGTCAGATGAAAAAACCCACTTTCAGGGGCTACCTATTCCCATGGCTGCTGGTATTGTCGCCTCTTCGGTACTTTGCTTTAACGATTTAGAAGTTGATCCCAGTCGTAACTGGCTCCTCCTTTTCATGACTTTTATGCTGGGAATCACAATGGTCAGCCAATTTCGTTATAAAAGTTTCAAAGACGTGAACTTAAAGCAGAAACAGCCTTTCACTTATCTTGTAGTTGGTGTAATGATTATGATCTTTGTGGCTTACCGTCCTGAAGTTATGCTGTTTGCATTGTTTTTTTCCTATGCTGTACTAGGAGCAGCTTTAGGTCTTTTCCACAAAACTAAAGAAAAACGTCAATTAAGGAAGGCAAAAAATGAGTCGTGAACTTTCAGTAGGAATTGTTGGAGCCACTGGGCTCGTTGGAGAAACTTTTCGCAACCTACTAGAAAAATCTAAGTACAAATTTAAAGAACTACGCTTGTTTGCCAGCGAACGCTCTGAAGGTTTGGAAATTCCTTTTGCTGGCTCTACATACAAATGCCAAGTTCTTGCTGAAAACTGCTTTCAAGGTTTGGATGTGGTCTTTTTCTCATCAGGCGATCCCATCAGTAAAGAATGGGCTCCCAAAGCAGCTGCTCAAGGAGCTATAGCTGTTGATAATTCAGCCGCCTACCGCATGGACTCCAACACTCCTCTGGTCGTCCCCGAGATTAATTTTTCAGAAATTGATGACCCTAAAAAGCCAAGAGTCATTGCCAATCCCAATTGCTCCACCATTCAACTTGTTATGCTTCTTAATGCCCTTAAAAATTTCTCACTCAAAGAAGTGCGAGTCGCCAGCTATCAATCGGTCAGTGGAGCTGGTAAAGAAGGCATGGAAGATTTGAAAAACCAAAGTGAAGATGTCTTAGCGGGGAAAACACCACGTGAAGGGCTTAACTTCAACCCTCCTATCGCCTTTGAATGCCAACCTAAAATCGGCTCTTATAATGATGATGGATTCTGCTCGGAAGAAGTTAAAATTATGAAAGAAACCAAAAAAATTCTTTCTATGCCCAATCTTAAAGTTTCAGCCTTCACAGTGAGAGTTCCCACCTTAAACGGACACGGTGAAGCCGTATGGATCACTTTTGACAAGACAGTTTCTAAAGAAGAAATTGAAAGCACTCTTTCTGAGTGCCCCTACATCAGTTACCTTCCTATGGGGGGAGACAAAACCTTCCATAGCTATAAGGAAGTAACAGGTCACTCAAATGCTTTTGTGTCTCGACTCAGAAAAGACCCTGATTTCGAAAACACTTGGATGATGTGGTTAGTTGCAGACAACTTATATAGAGGAGCGGCATCAAACGGTCTTCTCATTGCTGAAAAGATTTTTGATCTCTTAGATAACTAGAGCGCAATACTTTACAAATTGAAAGGCCTTAAAACATGTGACAAGAAGGTCACTACATGCCCTTCTCTTAACCATACTGCTAAAAATTCAACCATTATGGCATAGATCGGCTATAACAAGTTGAAAGCTAGACCCCAGCATGTAAGACTTTAAGATATGAACTTACGTGTCGCCCTTTTCATAGCTCTATTTTCTTTTCATTCCATAAGTTTTGCTACGGTCAGAATTATCAACTTTGCTGGTAGCACTTACTCAAGAGCCGACGGTCCATTTTTTGGAAATCCTAATGCTACTATCCACACAATATTTGGAGGACTCTCAGGAACCTGTAAGCCCGAACTTGAATCCATCGGTTCCACTTGTAATAGTTGTATCCAAGATACTCCAGACCCCACCGCCGCATGCAATACTCGTCGAGTTCATAACAACTTGAGATTTGGTATTTCCATCCAGTCAGACCAAAGAGGAAAAGTTCTCGTTACTAACAATATCGACGACAACCAGGGTCGCCTAGATTTCTATGTTAATGGTGTTTTAAATAATGAACTTATATTTGAGGCTAACACCACTATTCAAGTTTATGTTCCCTGGGCGGAGATTTGCGAAGAAGTCCCTGGGATTGAATCCATCGACTGCTCTTCTGGCAATCCCACTGGAAGCATTAATATTCGTGTGGGTGTTGATAACGTACCCCAAGGAACAACGGGTGATACCATTGGTGGAGGAACGACCACAGGAGCTGCCGACAATAAATTATCTTCAGGGGAATATGTTGATCTACAAATAAGTATCGGGAAAATTGCGACCGGACAAACCGAACTCTGTATCAATGGCGATGCACAAGCCCGCCAAGGAGCTTGTAACTTTATCGCCTACCCTGGTGATGGAAAAATCTTTTTAGAAGAAGTCTATGCTGACCAAGGATTTCCATCTATTACTGGCAGTGATGCTTCCGCTGTAGCCCTGCGGGTTTTTCATTCCACCACAGCCTACCCCAATATTAATTCTCCTGATTTCACAGATATTGAATTAAAAGTGAATAGTTCTAATGCAGTTAATAGTGATGGTGTTAAATTAGTCGATCTAACAGATCCCATCGTAAGTGGTCTTGAAAATGGCGTTCCTCATTTTTTTGCCATCGGTGTTGTGGATGAGACTTCTAATGTCGGACTAGTTACAAATATGGCCGCAGCCATCAACGATAAAAATGATAAAACTCTTTGTTACAATGGCACGAATGACGATTGGCCACAAAACTGTCATAGAGCTGAGCCCGCAGAGGTCATTGGCTTAATTGAAGATGAATTCGATTGTTTTATTACCACGGCCACTTATGGCTCCCCCTTCCGTCCCAAAGTAGAAGATTTTAGAGCGTTCCGAAATCAATATCTAAAAACAAACTGGCTCGGGCAAACAATCATCGACTTTTATTATAAACACAGTCCTCCAATTGCCTCTTGGATTAGAAACCATCCTCAATCAAAGCCCTTTGTACGTTCTCTTCTTTATCCATTTTGGATCGTCGCTAAGTGGCCCCTTACAATATTTTTAATTTTCTTCAGTTTATTATTGATCGGACCTGTTTGGGTCTTTAAGAAGAGGGGGTCGCGATGATTTATTTCTTAGAACTCCTTTTTTGTTTTTCAAGTCTACTTATTGCACAAACACCACCTCCGAGAGAGTATCCTTACCCTCCTGCTAAAACCAATGACAATTTAAATTTGGAAAAACCAAAGTCTATTGATAAAGATGGTTCTTATTATTACTCAAACGATAAAAAGCAATCTCAACCCAAAACAATTCAGGGTGTGGAGAAACCTTATCGCGTCGGCGAAGATGGCTCTTACTATTACGATGATGATAGTTCCGACACACTTCACTCCTATAAAGGTGTAGAAAAACCCGTCAGTAAAGATGACGAAGGGGCTTATTATTACGAAGATGATAAAAAAGATAACAAACCCACCGTCAAGTACGGGCCAAAACCAAATAAAGTAAAAGAAGATGGCAGTTATATTTACAACCTAGATATCGAAGAGACGACTCGAACCCTGGCAATACGCGCCGGAGTTTACGGCCCCCCTCAAATTGAACCTGTTAGTTCACAAGGAAGAGACTTCCAAAGTGTCTATGGCGATAAAAGTGCTTTTGTCTTTGGAGTTGATTACGATTGGAAACTCTTCAATCAAGTCTATTTAAAATTTGGAACGGGCCTTACTAGCTATAAAGGGACTGGACAGTTCACCGGTGGAGCCAACTCAGGAATTGAACCTAAAGAAAATTTTCAATTTTATATTATCCCCACTACCCTCTCTTTTGCTTACAAATTTCAACTTTGGGATATTCAATATTTAACTCCTTATATTGAAGGAGGACCAGGGTACTTTGGATTTGTGGAAACACGATCTGATGGACAAGATACTAAATTTGGAGGAGCTGCTGTTTTAACGGCGGCTGGTGGTCTTTTGATTTCTTTGACACAGTTTCAAGAGGGTACCACCCTCTATTCTGAGTATGGCATTAGTCAAACTTGGATTGATATTCAGTTCAAACAAGTGCTCGGTCTTGATTCAAGAAAAGACTTTACCTCTAATATGATAACTGGTGGCTTTGCCGTCGGCTTTTAAAAAATGATCAAAGAAGTTAAAGAAACAAAATTGCGATACCGCATTTGCATCTCCTACGATGGAACAGACTTCTTAGGCTGGCAAAAACAACCGCAATCAGAAATGACTGTTCAAGGCCAAATAGAAAAAGTATTTGAAAAATTATTTGGTCAACAAATTCCATTGGTAGGCTCTGGCCGAACCGATAGAGGTGTCCACGCCCTCAATCAATGGGCCCATTTTGATTTGCCTGAAAAAACGCCTGTCGATCAATTGCAATATAAGTTACAGCGCATGACCCCTGATTCCATCGCCATCAAATCTTTTGAACAAGCTTCCCCCGAGTTTCATGCTCAAATTTCAGCCGAAAAGAAAACCTATAAGTATCTGATATCACTCTCACAACCTCCCAATCCCTTTTTCTTGAGATATTCTTGGAACATACAAAACCCTATAGATTTTAATAACTTGCAAGAAATGGCTACACTCTTCCTAGGAGAGCACGATTTTTCCAGCTTTCAATCCCAGGGAACACCCGTACGCACTCCAGTGAGAAAGATTTTTAAAAGTTATTGGAGAAAAACGCCTTCAGGTCTCCTCGAATATCGAGTTCAGGGATCAGGCTTTTTAAAGCAGATGGTCAGAAATATGGTGGGAACAATGTTAAAAATTGAGCAAAATCAAGGATCTAGAGAGCATTTGAAAGAGATACTCAATGCCCGAGACCGCAGTCTGGCCGCCTCTCCAGCCCCTTCTCAGGGGCTCTTTCTTTGCTCAGTTCAATACCCGAAGACCCTTGACAATAAGTGCCGAAAATTATAAAGATTTTCATTCTTAAATTTACCAAGGTTGAAGATCATGAAAACGTGGAATGCAAAAAACGAAGATTTTGAAAATAATCGCAATTGGTACCTTGTCGATGCTCAAGGACAAAGTGTTGGGCGCCTTGCTAGCAAATTGGCGCAAGTTTTATCAGGAAAAGCTAAGCCAACTTACACTCCTCATGTAGACACTGGAGATATGGTAGTTGTTATTAACGCTGATAAAGTCACTATGACTGGAAATAAGTGGTGGGATAAAAAATATTTCCGTCGCTCACGCTTTTTTGGCTCTCTCAAAGAAACAACAGCTAGAGAAATGCTAGAAAAAGACCCTACTTTTATTTTGAAAGATGCTGTTCAAGGTATGCTTCCAAAAACAAAAATGGGAAGAAAAATGTTAACGAAACTTAAGCTCTATGCGGGAAGTGAACACCCTCATCAAGCGCAAAACCCTCAGACCCTACAGTAATAAAGGCTAAGGAGATTATTGAATGGCTGCTGCTACAGTATTTTACGCAACCGGAAGAAGAAAAACCAGTACAGCTCGTGTGTTCTTAACACCTGGCTCTGGAAAAGTGACTATTAATGGAAAAGAGATGGACCAGTACCTTAAGCGTCCTTCTTCTAAAGCTCACATGAACTTTCCATTAGAACTCACTTCTCAAAAAGGAAAGCTTGATATTAAAGTCACTGTTCGCGGTGGCGGAGAGTCTGGACAGGCTGGAGCCATTCGTCATGGTATCTCCCGTGCTTTAACTCAATTTGACGAGACACTAAAGGACAGCCTTAAAAAGGCCGGACTCCTCACTCGTGACTCTCGTATGGTTGAGAGAAAAAAATACGGACTCAAGAAAGCAAGAAAAGCTTCTCAGTTCTCAAAACGTTAATCGTTTTATTAATTTGGAACTTTTTAAAAGCCGTTTTCTCGTAAAACGGCTTTTTTATTTTAAGGTTCACACCTAGACTTGTTATAGTCTGATAGGAGAGCCTTTTTAATAAACCATTAAAATGGAAGCCTCACTTTAAGTGCTGAATAAACACTCAATCCTCAATGGGGCCACCATGAAAACATCTATAACTCTGATGACTTGCCTTTTACTGCTAACGGCTCTGCTCTCTTCTTGTGCCACTTTATCCACCCATAATGAATCTACAGTACAAAAAGTGGCCGACCATCTCACTTTTCTTAAAAAGAAGACCTCCAAAGACTCTCTTTGGAGTCCCCATTTATTTTTAGACAAAAGTATTCTTTTCTTAAGTGAAAAGAATCAGGTTCTATACCTTATAAAAAAGGGCTCTTTTGAAGAACTGGATTACAAAGCATTTAAGTCGAAGTTACCTCACGTTTTTTCAAGCTTTGATTTTAAAGACTTTCAGGCAGAAAAAATTCTTATTATTAACCTTGATAAAAACCAAACCCTTAGCGTCGAGGAGCTGACGGCCCTTATACTTCACGAAAGTTTCCACTTTTATATACAAACTAAAGAGCTTGGCTGGGAAATGCATCAGTCCACCCAACTGAGAGGTGACTTATATCCCTTACAGTCTATACCGCGCTATTTTAGAATTGAAATGTACAGAAGTCTGATGCGCTATTTAGAAACGGACCAAAAAAAGCAAAGCTTAGAATCCTTTTCTTATTGGTATCAAAAATGGAAACATAGTTTTCCCGAGGAGTTTCAAAACTACACTGATAGAGTTGAAGGAAGTGCAGAATATTTTTCCAATCAATATTTAACAATCTTAAACAATAAAGTCTCTGCAAAAACTCAGTCTCCCTTTGAATATCATAAATCCCAACATTCAGAGAGCGATTTAAAGACGGAATTGAGCCTTACTGTAGAGTCTTACCGGCTCGGTGTTTTAAGTGGAATTATCTTAGATTCCATTAATAAGAGCTGGAAAGATAAGGTGAACAAAGGACAGTCTTCTCTAGAATACTTAGCTTCCCTTTATCAGCCTAAAAAGCAACCGACGAACAACACCCTTCAAAAAGAATTACTACATATTTCCATTCAGAAAATGCAGAAACTTGATAAAGAGGGTGTTCTCGATCAAGTGATCAAGAAATTATCGCAAACTCAAACAAAACTACTGGTTATCCCAATGAAAAACATTAATGTCTCGGGATTTACAACATCAGGTATTTACCGTTCCTTTTTTAATTTCAAAATTTTAAAGGACCTTCAATTTGCTCCTCTTCTCACTCCCCTCACAGTGTCTTCAAAAGATTGGTTGATTAAAATAGACAAAGGAAAGGTTTGGGTAACCGCCAGTCAACACCCTTGTCGTCCGAACGCTCTTGCCACAGTTATCCCTCTTCCTAATAATAAATTCCATTTCGCAAACGGTATTTTACACGTACAAAATTCTCACCCGTATAAAGTAAAAGCTTATGGACTTAAAGATCGAAGAATTTTTTGCGCCCAAAACCAATAGTCTTGGGTAAACAAATTGAGTACAGCTCAAAATGGCAAGGGATTGTAGCCGCAGTCGCTGGGTGAATTATCAATAACACCTAACTTGCTCTATTTCTAATTAGAATTTAAGCCCAAATGAGTTTGAGATTCGTTCGAGGGGTAGAGGCTGATTGTCCCTTAATCGAGTACTTCGATAATAATGACAGTGATATTATCATCACCACCTTCTTCTTTTGCTCTATCAACACAGATTTGAGCGGCTTTTTCTTTTGAGTTTTTTCTGCAAATGTCATGAATTTCAGGGTCTTCCACTAAGCCACTTAAACCATCGGAACAAAGAAGAAAGGTATCACCTGCCGAAAGAGGTTTTTTAATAATATCGCAACGAACCTGTCTCTCGAAACCTACGCTACGTGTTATAACGTTCTTAGCCTGAAAATCCTTGGCTTCACTGTCTTTTAATAATCCAGCACGAATGTGCTCATTAACCAAAGAATGGTCTTCCGTCATCTGCCACAAATACTGCTGATTAAGATAATAAGCACGAGAGTCGCCAACATTGGCTATAAAGATTTCCCCCTCATGGACGTAAGCCACAACTAGAGTGGTCCCCATTCCTTGGAAGAGACCATTGTTCTCCTGACTTTTAGAGAAAATGCGAGAACTGGCTTCCACATAACATTCTTCCAACATGGCACGTGGAGAGAGAAAAGTATGTTCTTCACGGTGAGACTTCGCAACTTCCCTAACGGCTTCGACAGCCAATTTTGAAGCTAGATCTCCCCCTTTGTGCCCCCCCATACCATCAGCCACAATAAAAAGTCCCATACCTTCATCAACGAAGAAATTGTCTTCGTTCTTACTTCTTTTAAGACCAACGTCTGTAATGCCATAGGCGGTAACTTTCATAATTTCGATTTTACGCAAGTAACAGACTTAACACAAAGAATTTATTTCTAGCCTCAATCTCTTTGCAAAACAGACCGAAGAATAAGTAATGGAAAAAAGGCAAAAAACATCAAGACGAGCATTTTTTATATCTCTGTTTCTGCATGCTTTTGTTCTCCTATTTTTAATCCTTAATGAAAACCATTTCTCCAGTAAAAAAGAAAACCAGACACTGGAGGTTCAATGGGTGGAATTTAAAGAGCCTCAAAAAACAACTCCCGATATAGAAGCACAAATTGTCGAACAGGCCGATAAGTCTGTTAACGATAAAATCCCCGAAAAAGATTATAAACTCAGCAAAAACAATCAAGATGTGAAAAAAGAAACTAAGGCCGAAAAAAATGGTGAGTTTCAAAATCGTAAAAATACCGTGGCCAGCCCTCAAAAAAAACCCACTCCGCAACCATCTAAAATGGCAGACAAACAAAAGATTTTTGACCAACTCAAACCTTCACTTTATGACAGCCAATACTCAGCGCAAAAGCTAGCTCCACCACCCACTCCCACATTATCAGGAGCTGAAGTTAGTCAAAACGATGATTATCTCAAAGATGTTGTGGCCGGAGCCGAAACACTCCTTAAAACCCGCGAGTTCATTTATTACTCCTACTACAACCGCATTAAAAAGAAGCTCAAACAGCACTGGGAACCTCGTATACAAGAAAAAATTGTGAAAATTCTGAGAAAAGGTCGAAAAATTGCGAGTGTAAATGATAAAATTACCCACCTTGTCATAACTCTCGATCAAAATGGTGATTTAAAAAGAATTCAGGTGAAGCAGGCCTCTGGCTACAATGATTTAGACGATGCAGCCATCGAGGCCTTTCGTGCTGCTGCGCCCTTTCCCAACCCTCCAAAAGGGATTGTGACCGGTGCTGGAGAAGTCCAAATTCCATGGAGCTTTGTCCTAGAAACCTGATTTATTTTAATATTTTAAACACTAAAAAAAGGCTTAACAGATCGCCTATTTTTTGACTAAGATCCGGCACAAACGATAAAGAGGTTATCTATGGCGAAATCAAAAGTTTCAGCAAAAGTCTTGGACTCTATTTTCTCACGCGCTCACTATTTAGCAACGCAAATGATCTACCAAGCCAATCACCGAAAAGATAAAGCAAAAGGTGATCCTAAAGTGGGAGGACATGCTTCAGGAAGCAGCTCGGCTCTTCATATCCTTGGTGCCCTCCATCTTTTTACTAAGAAAGGCTACGATCACATTTGTAACAAGCCACATGCGTCTCCTTCAGACCATGCTTTCAATTATTTACTCGATCAACTCTATAAAGAGGACGGCTCAAAATTAAATCAAGAAGAAAAAGACAAGGCTATGCTACGCCTGAGAGCTTTCCCCAACGACGAGTATCCTCATGGTTTTCAAAGTTATCACTCTGTTTACGACCCCGATCATCACAACTTTTTTCCATCGGGAACAGTGGGTATTCCTCCTGTTAATGCGGGTTATTTAGCTCTTGCCTATCGCTTTGCTAAAAAACATGGCTACGAAGTTCCGGATGCTCATTTTTGGTGTGTCATGGGCGATGCCGAATTTCGCGAGGGATCACTTTTTGAAGCCACCCCTGATTTTGCCGAAAGACAAATTGGAAACCTCACCTGGATTCTGGATTACAATAGGCAAAGCCTTGATGGCCACCGAATCACCAATAAAGAAATCATGGGTGGTACTGACAACGAAAGAGTTGAAAAAACCATGGCCGCTAACGGCTGGGAAGTGATTCAAGTTCGACATGGACAACTTCGACAAGAGTTATTCAAAAAGAAAGACGGTGATCAATTTCGTCAATTTCTAGAAGATGATATTAGCGATTATGCTTTACAGGCCTTGCTTCTCATAAAAGATCCAAAGTCTTTAAAAGAAAAAATGACAAAAAAATACTCTCAACTAAAAACGTTCTTAAAAGACGTTGATGACAAATCTCTCTACCAAGGCTTGCGTGATTTTGGTGGCCACGACGTTGAAGCTCTACGTGATGCCTTTGAACAATCTAAGAAATCCACAGATAAACCCACAATCGTCATTGTTCACACCTTAAAAGGTTGGGGACTCGAAATGGAAGCCCAACAAGGTAACCACTCCTCACTTCCAAGCAAAAAAGAAATGGAGAGCCTTAAAGAAGCTCAAGGAATTAAGGGAGACACTCTATTTGCTGGTTTTGAGAAAGGCAGTAAAGAGTTTGAATTTCTATCTGATCGCGGCCAACAGATTGAAAAAGAAATGAAGGAACAATTTGCTCTGAAAGAAAAAAATAAAAACTTATTTGCAAAGCAAATTGAAGAGGACGGAGGAATTCCTGATAGTCTTGAAATTAATCTTAAAATGGCGAGCTATCCTCATACACAATGGATGCTGGGACAATGTGCAGCCAAGCTCACTCGTATTGCAAACACAAAAGATGGTAAAGACGATAAGCCACTCACTGATGATGAGAAAAAGTGGCGTACAGCTGGAGAATTATTAACCACAATGGCTCCTGATGTGGGAACCAGCACAAACCTTAATCCGGCAATGGATGGTAAAATTTTCGGTGCCCATGTCGAAGAAGATTTAGAAACCGAGTATGGCGTACGTGATACAAAATTGCCTGACTTGATCCCTGATGAGAAAAATTCCGATCGTTTTGTTAGGTTTGAGATTACGGAAGCGAATACAATGTCTTGTATGGGGTCTTACGGAAGAATGAGAGATGTTACGGGGGTACCGATCCTTCCATTAATGACTGTTTATGACTTCTTTTTAAAAAGAGCTCTCGATCAACTTTTTTATAATCTCTATTGGAAGTCCAGCTTTATTCTCGTAGGTACACCTTCTGGCGTAACCCTCTCTCCAGAGGGAGCACAACACGGTTGGAAATCTGATATACAGATTCCCAATCAAATCACTTGGGAGCCAACCTTCTGCCAAGAGATGGATTGGATCTTAGCAGAAAGTATTCGTAGACATTTAACTCATGATAACGAAGGTCGAACCGGAGTTATCATTAGAGGTGTCACTCGTGGAATTGATCAAAAACTCTTATTAAAATATTTAAAGCGTCAGAAGCGTTATAAAAAAGAAGATAAATTGTTAGCTCTTAAAGACTACCCTCTCGACGGAGCAACAGAAGAGTCACAAATTGCATCAACCTCTGAAGAAGAAATTATGAATAACCTTAGAGTCGAAGTTCTAAAAGGTGCTTATTATCTTATCGACTACAGAGGCTATGCTAATTATGAACCAGGAGACAATGTTGTTAATATTTTCTCGTTAGGTGCTATGGTCACTGAGGCCGTTGATGCTTCTGAAAAATTACTTAAAAAGGGAATTTATGCCAATGTGATTGTGGTCACTTCCACAGATCTTCTTGTTGGCAATTTAGCCCACGAAAACAATTATTCTTACCTACGTGATGAACTTGGTATTACTGGTGATCTTCACTTGCAGCCCACCGTTAACGGCAATGCAACAAGCGGAGATATTACAACACTTTCTGGGAGAAGAGTTCCTTGCGTCAGCGTTCACGACGGTGAGCCTGGTTTACTAGATAATATTGGATCCATCGTTGGTGTTCGCCATGAATCTCTGGCTGTCAGAAAACACTCTAAATGCGGACGTCCTGTTGATATTTATAAATTCCATGGGATTGATGGTGATGCCGTTGTTGAAGCGTGCGGAAAAGTCTTATCTGAAACGGCCATGGAATCAATTCGTATTAGCCAAAGGGTGCTATCCCAAGCTAATAACCAGAACAATCAAACCACTGGAGACTGGACACACTTGTGGGATCAAAAGTCGTAACGCCTGAAGGGTATCGCCTCTTTAGACATTCTGCAGACAACCCTAAATACAACCCCACAGTGGTTTTTGTTCATCACATGTGGGGAAGCCACAAAACACCCTGGCGGCATTTTCGCTATCTAAATGAAAAAGGCTTCAACTGCATCACATTTGATTTGTTAATGGGATCTTCTGTGACTAAACTCAAATATCATCCCGAGTTAAAATACTTATACAAAGGTGTTTTTTATATTTGGACACGTCAGATCCGAAGCGTCCTCAATAGCATAAAAGGTCCTAAAATAGTTTATGCCTTTTCTGGCCCAAGCCTATCAGCTCTTTGGGCCTGCCAAGGAAGGGATGACATTATAAAGGTTATTTGTGATGGCGGTCCTTTTCACCAACTTTATAACAACACTCAAAATTTTTTCTATAAAGAAATGAACATTCATAATAAATGGATCAATCGCCTTGTCACCCTTGGCGGAACAGCTATGTGGGGATACAAACCTTTAACAAAGCTCCATCAAGTGCTTAGTTTCTGGCCTAAAAAAATCCCGATACTCTCTATACGTGGTGTTGAAGATGATATTGTTAATATTGATAGCATTAGAGACGTCTTTAAAGTTCATCCCAATTTAACTCTCACTGAATTGGAGCTTCAGTATGGTCGCCATCTCGATGGTATGCGCGATTACCCCCAAGAATATTGCCGAACACTTCTTCCATTTATAAAAAAAGATTTAGACTCTCTCGCTGAGTCTTCTCAATAATTTTATCTTCCTAAAGCGTAGATCTTATAGGGTGTCTATTAAGTCCATTGTCAATTTTACTTACAGATATTGATTTTAAATCTTCTTACTACTACATTTTATTTATAAGTTTATGATGTTTTATTACAGCCTATGCCAGCACAATGAGCTATTAATTAGAACAGTTCTCTTTTTAAAGCTATGGTTTGTAACCTTTGTTGATCTTTAAGTGTTAAATTTGAAGACCCTAATTAAAAAGCACCATAAATTTGATTAGAGAAGGAGTATTTCTTATGAACTTAAAACCGTTATCTTTTTTAATTGTCTTATCTTTATTTTTTACTTCAAATTCCTTTGCAGAAACTCGTTATTGCGAGTCTCCCTCCTTTTTCAATGAAGAAACTCAACAACAAGAAGAGAGCCTTGATGAAAACATTCTTTCTCGAATTGGCAGAATTGAAGTCACCGACACTCTGACTCCTATTACTAATGTCCTTATCACCGCAAAAAATGGAGAGCTTATTTATGAAGGTGAGGCATCTAAGTCTTACTTTGAGTATCTTAACCTTGACGAAAATATTTTATCCATTGGAGCCCATATACTTGGTTTCGACAGTCGTCGCATTTTAGGCTATCAAGTGGATATACTTCAAGATGGCGGTGAAGACGGTACTGGTTTTGCCATGTTTCAGTTCAACTCTAAAAACGGTGAACACCTGGGCACTCTTCTTAATTTAGGTTGGGGTTTTGCAACTTGTCAGCAAGAGGGTAAAAGCAACTAATTCTAAACACAGCTTCTAAACTTAAGTTCCACCAAAGAACAAAACCTTAACATGAATGAGATGTAAGGGTCGGTGGTTCTTCTAATATCGTTTTAGTTAGCACCCCGTTTCGTTGGCGTCGTCGCGGTACAGTTCGTACAGCTTCCTCCTTGTTTCTTCTTACGAAATTAACCAAAGTGGTATTTAAACTGAACGACTTTAGTGGTTCGTCTCATTCAAATTGACTAAAATAAGATCAAATAAAGTAAGATGAATTGGCAACAACCCCTACTCTCCAAATGCCAAAAATTGTTAAACAGTGTTAGTCATAGTCCTAAAATTGGCACTTGTTTTCTTATATTAATTTCTCACCTTATTACAGGAACTTGCTAAAAGAATAAAAGGACTCATTAATTTAAATCGTATTTTTTTCAATTTTTACTCGTCATAATTGGCTCTCATTTTGAAATTTAAATTCCTTAAGCCACGCGGCTTATATAAGGGATTTGAACATGGAAAAAGACACTTTAACTTCAAAAGAGTTTTACAAAAAAACCATTCTTATTGTGATTACTATCTTAATATGGGGCAACCCTAGTCTTGGGGCACAACCGGCACCAGAGGCTCTTATTAATCGCTTTTTAGAAGCCAATCAGTTATTAGCCATTGAATATTTTGAATCCAATTTAGAAAACTTGGAGAAATTCGTCACCTGTTTAGAAGACTCTAATCAATGCTTGAATTCCAATATTCATGTGAGTCAGGGAAGTCAATTGGTTGAATTAGAGTTCAATCAGGAAAATTTAATACAATACATTCAAGCGAGACATTCGGAATTTAGAATTTTGGTCGGCGTTCACTCCTACCCCGCTATTGAAAGAGGACTCGCACTTGGAAGAGGACGAATGTCAATCACTCCCTTCCGTGGCTCTGGACCAGTCATTTTTGATACTAGAGATGAAGCTGGTGAAAGAGAGTGGAGTCATATTCAAAACATATACAATGGAGAACTACAAGCAATCCATTTTCACAATACACAAATTCAAAGGAGTCGTTTCCGATTCGCCGAAGCTACAGAACGTACTATGAGAGAAATGATTCAATCACAATTAACAACTATGCTTCAAAAATTCCCCTTCCTCAAAACTATCACCCGCCACAATCCAACTAGACTCCACATACTTCAATCTTTCCAACAACTAAAACAATCCTACATCAACTCACTCACTCACATTTCCACATTAGAAGATGATGATCGTTTTGAACTTTTTGGATTTATCGCCACTTTACAAACAGCATTAGAAAGCTTCAGCGAACAAGAACAAACATTGATTGAAGAGCATTTCAAATACATCGAAGAAACAACAACAATCTGGCACCAGATCCTTGACCTTGTGACCAGTCGTTACTTTTTATCAATGATCGGTTGTTGGACCGTTTCTGTATTTTTACCTCCCGTTGCAGCCATTTGCGGAGCGATTGGCTTAGGCTTTGCCATCCCTGGAATTTATGACTTGGTTCAACAAACTATGAGGCTCAACGATTTCAATGCAACAGGAGAATATGACGTCTCAGTCTACAGTCGTTACATTATTGGCATAATTCTCTCCGGTGGCATGTATACTATATTTGCCCGAGGAGCTGTCCCAGGATTCATTCGTAATGTCCGTAGTTTACATTCACGAACTTTAGAAGTTGTTAATAAAATACGTCTCTCGCCACGCAGTCTACTGGGTACCAGTCGAGATTTTATAAATGGTGAATTAGATATTTTAAGACGTTACTTTATTTTCAACCTTAAAGACTTTGGCTCCCAAGGGGCTGTGGACCTGGCCAGTCAACAACTCAATGGAGTGAGTATGAGACAGTTGTTACCTGGCCTGCGTAATGCTTTTCAAGGTGCTATATTACAAATCGAAACGAGAACACCTCAAATCTTTCTCTACTCAGATATACTTAGGGTGACTCGAACTGTAATACCATAAATAGTCACTTGATTTATGAAAATGCCAAAAATTGTCGCCGAGCTGGGTATTTTTTAAACACAGCTCAAAAGAATGAATCACTGAGAAAATCTCAAAATGGCACACCATTTGAATATTACAATGACGAAATTATGTTGATCCGTCAGAACGTAAAAAACCTATTTAAAACATGTGAGCTTCTCACAAAATGTCTTTCAAAAAAGAGAGGGACTCTTCTTATTTTGATAGCCGCTATTCCTCTATCAAGTATGGCAGGTGAGAGTCATAGCACAGACTTAAAGCTTCCTCCCACTTTAGTTATCCAAAAAGAAAATGATTCTATCAAGGTAACATCAAAAACTAAAGAACCTATTATCGACAAAGAACAAGAACAACACCTGCAATCTTTAAGTAAAAGTAATAAACAAGAAGAGGCTTGCCAAACAACACTTGTAAGTCAGGATTTAGAACGAAAATACTTAGAAATTCAAAGACGTCTAGAGAGTGATTTCAAACGAGGAATGCCAAAACAATTGCGAACAGACTTAGTAAGAGTCCGAACTGACATAGATGATCTTATTGGGCAATTATTTGATATTGATACTAACAACCCTCAAGAAATTAACCATATAGTACAGCTAACTGTTGATTATTTAGAAAAAATGATTGGCCTTTTACCCAAAGCGAATAAAATTGCCCCTATGGTTAGAGACCGCTATGTAGTGCCTTTCACAAATATAAGTTCAATTAAAGCGGAACACCAAGAATGCTTAATGAAAAATGCGATTGCAGAAGTTAAAGAGAAGAACATTGCCTCTGATGATGGCGAAGCTAGTATGAACACATACAGAAAGTTGACAGAAGAGCTTAAAAATCTCAATCAAAGCCTTTACACCTTACAGACCACAGATGTACAAAAATTTATAAACTTTAGAGCGGACCTTCTTTATAAGCTTGAAAAATTTAATAAGCGCAGTGAATCGGGCTCTCAAGTGACTGCCAATATTCCTAAGATCCTTAATTCAGTACACAATGAAATTGAAAGACTTCTACCTGGTCTGCAACTTTCTGAAAACTTTTACTCAACATTTCACTAAAGTTTAAACATAAATCAATTCATCTAATAAACATGCAAATCTTATTGAAACTGATCACTTCGCTTAACCAATCAATCTCAATACTCCATTCAGCACATCTGTAAAAAATGAAAGCCTCACAAACCTCTTGGGACAGAGTTTAGTAGTTTTCGAGTGTATTCGTTTTGCGGAGAATTATAGAGCTGGTTCACATCCGCTTTTTCAATTATTTTACCTTTATTCATTACAGCCACTTCGTCAGCAATAAATTTCACCACAGCCAAATCATGAGAAATAAAAATATAAGTTAATTTGAACTCTTCTTTTAAATCGACCAACAAGTTTAAGATTTGAGCTTGAATAGAAACATCAAGAGCTGAGACCGATTCATCACAAACAATAAATTCTGGTTTAACTGCCAATGCTCTCGCAATACATATTCTCTGCCTCTGCCCTCCCGAAAACTCATGGGGGTAGCGGTTCAAGAACTCCGGTCCAAGTCCCACTTTCTCTAATAGATCAGCAGCCCTATCTTTTCGTTCTGCTTTATTGACTCCAATTTTATGGATAGTCATCGGCTCTATTATAGCCGATCCAACAGTCATACGTGGGTTCAAACTCGCGTAGGGATCTTGGAAAATAATTTGTATTTTTTTGCGCATTTCACGCATCGATTTTTTATCGAGACTCAGTAAATCCTTTCCATCATAAAGAATCTGACCACTGGTAGGCTCAATCAATCTTAAAAGAGTGCGGCCAAGAGTTGTTTTACCACAGCCAGACTCTCCGACGAGACCAAGAGTTCTTCCTTTAATAACATCTAAACTCACATCATCGACGGCTTTCATCCAAGCCGTAGGATTTCCAAAGAAATTCTTTTTTAATGGAAAAAATTTTTTTAAATTCTTAATTTCAATTAAAACTTTATCATTTTTTTGAACGGGGGTGTGTTGCCTCTCACCGAGAGAGGAGTAATCAAAGCTCTTCTCAACTCCACGAGAGTCCATAAAGTCGCTGACAGTCGCCAAGCGTCGATAATCTTTATCGAGTGTTGGACGACAGGCTATCAATCCTTTTGTGTACGGATGCTGAGCGTTCTTAAATAAATCTTGAGCACCACCTTCTTCAACCTTTTGCCCTTTGTACATAACGACCACTCGATCGGCTATATCCCCTACCACGCCTAAGTCATGAGTAATAAATAACAAGCTCATCTTATGAGCTAATTTTAATTTATTCATAAGATCTAAAATTTGTTTTTGAATCGTCACATCAAGAGCGGTTGTTGGTTCATCAGCGATCAGCAAATCAGGTTCACATGCAATCGCCATTGCAATCATGACTCTTTGCCTTTGCCCACCACTGAGTTCATGAGGATAAGCCCTCACTCTTTGCGCTGGGCTCGGTATACCAACTTCATAAAGTAACTCAGTCGCTCTCTCCCAGGCCTGCTTCTTGTTAAGTTTTTTATGAAGTCTCAAGGATTCTACTATTTGGTAACCCACAGTAAAAACAGGATTCAAACTCGTCATTGGCTCTTGGAAAATCATAGAAATACGATTTCCTCTTATCTTTCGCATTTGTCTTTCCGAAAATTTTAAAAGGTCTTTGCCTTCAAAATAAATCTCACCGCCTGTAATCTTCCCTGGAGGACTTGAAAGTAAACCCATAGTACAAAGGCTTGTAACAGACTTTCCCGAACCCGATTCTCCAACCAGAGCAACAGTTTCGCCTTTGGGAATATTAAATGAAACATTATCAACGGCTCGTACAAAACCATTTTCGCTCTTGAACTCTACACTTAGATTTTTAACTTCTAATAATGGGGTCATGCTCTAACAATACCAGCTATCTTCTATAGTTTACAAGAAACCATCAGTCCCTCTCCTGTTGGGATGATGCCCGTGGAGAACTCAGGATGCTCAAATGCTTCTTTAATAGTTTGCTTCATTGTATTCCACATTTTCCGTGGTGTTTTCTCTGGACATTCATCTAAGAACACAGTTCCAAAGAGATAGATGTTATCGACAAGAATCATTCCTCCTTGCCTAATATTTTTCTGAGCCCAATTCAAATAATCAAGATAAGCGGATTTATTAGCATCAATAAAAATCAGATCAAAGAGTCCCTCTTCTTCAATCTTAGGCAAGTTTTCTTTGGCATCTCCGTGATAACTTTTTATCTGACATCCCAATTGAAGAAAATCAGGATGATTGAATGTTTTAGCACTCTCTTCAATGCACTGAGGATCTTTTTCAAAAGTAAAAATCACTCCCCGTTGGCGCAAGCCTCTGGCCATCCATGATGCGGAGCATCCATATTGAGTGCCAATTTCCACCACTTTTTTAACATCCGGAGGACTACAAAACGTTTGTAGCAAACTGCCTTCTTCAATCCCGATATTAATTCCTAGTCGGCCGTCTCTTTGTAAACGTTCCTCAATCCAGGAAATAAGAGTGGGCTTGTCTAAGTATTTTGAAAGGAGTGCTTCTTTATCAGATAAATTATTTCTCATAACCTACCTTAAAAGATCGACTCACTTTTGAACAGTTCAAATTTTGATGCCATTTCGCTTAAAGAACTCTTGCCGATAGCAATAAAACCACTTCTTAAAGGGATAAATTGTTCAAAACTTACAAAA
>CAXREJ010000042.1:0-55155 GCA_964229765.1 Bdellovibrionales bacterium
TCATAACGCGCTTTTAAGACGCGTTATGAACAAAGCCACAAGTTAAATTAAAGAGTGACCATCTTTTTGTACTGCTCCATGCGAGTACTTAGTTTTTCCTGAGTTAAACTTTTTAGTGGCGTTACTCCAAAGTCTTCCACTGTGAAGCTAGCAATAACAGCTCCATGGATACATCCTTGTTTTAAGTTTTCCATTGTCATCTCTTCATTTTTTGAAGCAAGATAACCAAAGAGGCCACCGGCAAAAGAGTCACCAGCACCTGTAGGGTCAACCACGCGTGCGATGGGGAAGGCTGGAAGAGCAAAGAATTCTTCACCCATTTTTAGGATGAACCCATACTCACCACGTTTAATAATAACGGCTTTGGGTCCCATCTTCAGTATTTCGTCGGCGGCAGCGATGGCGTTGTTTTTTTCAGTGAGAAGTGTGGACTCTCCTTCGTTAATAACTAGGAGATCTACATTTTCTAGAACTTTGAGAAGGTCTTGTTTTTTCGAGGTAATCCAAAAATTCATTGTGTCAGAGGCGACTAATTTAGGTGAGTCGATTTGACCTAAGACATCCATTTGTAAGTTGGGATCAATATTGGCGAGAAAAGCAAAAGATGAAGATTTATAATTTTCAGGTAATTTAGGATTAAAATGTTCAAAGACGTTAAGTTCAGTATTGAGGGTGATAGCATCGTTCATGTCCCCTTCATATTTTCCTTCCCAATGGAAAGTTTTACCTTCAACCACCTGTAGGCCATCTGTATCAACGCTACGAGATTTAAGCATTTGTAAATCATCATCACCGTAATCGCTGCCAACAACGCCAACGACTCTTACTTGTGCGAAGTGATGGGCTGCTAATGAAAAATAATTGGCTGATCCACCAAGTGTTCTTTCAGCTTTCCCTTCTGGGCTTTCAATTGAATCATAGGCAAGACTTCCAACAACTAATATTTCTGACATAGTTTTCCTCTTTTATTTTGGTCAGTTTTATAAATAGGCGTAATTGATAGAACGCTTGAAGAGTCCTGATTAGCCCAGAGTTCCAGTGGAGACATCTTGCTTTTGTGGGCGGCCTTTGTAAAGGGATGTTAGTTGACCACAGGCAGCAAAAATATCTCGTCCCATGGTGCGACGTATAGTCACATGAAATCCTTTGTCCAACAAGTAACGCTGAAAGTGAAAGACGCGGGAGCGAGGTGGGCGTTGATAACCAGAGTCAGGATGTTCATTAAAGGGGATGAGATTAACTTTACATGGCACATCTTTGATGAGTTTAGCTACCTGCTTTGCGTGGTCAATATGGTCTGTCACATCTTTTAGTAAAACATACTCAAAGGTTATGCGGTCCCTTGTAATCTCCGCATGCTCTTTGCAGGCTGCCATTAACTGATTCAATGGATATTTCTTATTGATGGGCATAATTTCATTTCTAATTTCGTCATTGGGAGCATTAAGGCTAATAGCTAAACGTGTCCCAGAGTTTGTGACGAGAGGTATCTGGGGAACTAATCCTGAAGTTGATACCGTAATTTTTTTTCGACCGATATTAAGACCAAAATCGGATTTAAAAATTTCAATCGCATCAAAAACAGCTTGAGTGTTATCGAGAGGTTCGCCCATTCCCATAAAGACAATATTGCTAATGCGTTTATCACCCATGTCTTTTTTGACTTGTAAGAATTGCCCGACAATTTCTCCAGCCGTGAGACGTCTTTTTAGTTTCTGTTTACCAGTAAAGCAAAACTTGCAGGCCATATTGCATCCCACTTCAGAGGAAAGACAGAGAGTCATTCGGTCTTCTGATGGTATCATAACGGCTTCCACCGTTTTGAAATCTCCGATGTCGAAGAGATATTTTCGAGTTCCATCAACACTGATTCGGCGGTCCACAATTTGAGGTAATTTAAAATCAAAAAAATCGAGCAAACGGTTTCTGAAGTCTTTAGAAATATTGGTCATTTCATCAGGGTTGAGAACGTCTTTCTCATAAACCCATTTAAAAATTTGTTGTGCGCGAAATCGCTCCTTACCGAGTCCGGTAAAGTGTTCCTCCAGAGCAGGTAATGTCATGGAGTAAAAATCGGCTTTTGTAGTCGTTTCCATGGTGAGGAATTAACATAGGTTCACAAAAGTGGCTATGAACATTATAAAAATACCATGATTGTCAAAATTTAATGGGAAAAGGCCTTTAATACCGCCTTAGTTAAGCTCCCAGTTTCGTTGACTGCGTCGTCGCGGTACTATTCATACAGCTTCCTCCTTGCGCCTCACTGCAAACTTAACTAAAGCGGTATTAAATATTCTCAACTTAAGGGCATTAAAAAGGCCTTTAGGGAGCCTTGTAATTCTTCAATTTTACAGGCTTCCGCTCCAACATGCCCGACAACAACTCCTGCAGCCATATTGGCAAAAAAAGCGGAATCTCTTAAACTCCATCCAGCAGCGAGGCCGAGCGAATAAGAGGCAATAACCGTGTCACCAGCCCCTGTCACATCAAAAACTTTTTTGGCAAAAGTGGGAAGATGAAAAATTCCATCCTGATCAAAAATTTTCACCCCTTCAGGGCCTAGAGTGATGACCATTTGTGGGGATTGGATCGTTTTCATTAGCTCAGTTCCAATAGAGTCGACTTGATTCCAAATTTCCTGTTTCGGAATTTGTTTGGCTAATTCCATAGCTTCATCGCGATTGGGAGTCATTAAGGTGGCTCCACGATAAAAGTTAAGAGCTGTGCTGCGGTAAGGATCCACTAAAACCGGTTTGCCAAGCTCATTGGCTTTGTTTATGACCCATTGGCTTGAGGCTTCAGTGACCAGTCCTTTACCATAATCTTGTACGATAACCCCATCGCATTCCTTCATTTTTTCTTCCATGAGGTTTTGATATTTTTGCAACACTTCCATTGAAAGGGCTGCCTTGGATTCATAGTCCACTCGAACGATATGGTGGTGACCGGCCATGACTCTGAGCTTACTTGTCGTGTAACGAGAGGGATCAACCAAGAGAAAATCAGGAGATATTTGGTTTTCGGTAAGAAGTTGCTTTAAGATTTCAGCTTTATCATCATCACCGATAGCTGAGAACAAAAAGGGGGTGCCTCCAAGAGACTGGACATTAGCGGCTACATTTCCAGAAAGTCCTAGTTTTTTATTAGAGCCCTCCACTTCGAGCACAGGAACGGGGGCCTCGGGACTAATTCGTGAAACTTGGCCTTGTACATATTCGTCAATGCCAATGTCTCCGAATATAAAGATTTTTTTTCCTGCCACTTGAGGCAGTTTTTTTAGCAAATTTTCACTCATTTTTTTTAAATCGACCATGCCAATGGTATAGCGGGTTCCCCCTGATATTGCGACCCTAGACTGGATTTTGATGACGCGGGATAGATACTGTGCGCAATGAGTTGAGATCGACAAGCCTCAAGGTGATGATGTAATTACCTAGCAAAATAGATAATAAAAGGCAGCGCCTTGGAGGCCTTGTGGAAAATTTAACTTCTGGTCAATTGTTCAAAAACGTCATGCAATCTCTCGAAAGTGCTGCGGATCTTATAAATTGTGATCCCAATGTATTGGTGCGATTAAAGCAGCCAAGAAGGTCCATGATTTTTAGTATTCCTGTGAGAATGGATGATGGAAACGTAAAAACCTTTGCTGGTTATCGTGTCCAGTACTCGTCTTCACTCGGCCCATTTAAGGGGGGGATTCGTTATCACCAAGATGTCAATTTAAGTGAAGTGGCAGGACTTGCTGCTCTTATGACTTTTAAAACCTCTTTATTAAATCTTCCTCTTGGCGGAGCGAAGGGCGGGGTGCGTGTTAACCCAGGAGAGTTGTCTCGAACAGAAAAGCAGAGTTTGACGAGAAGATTTACTACAGAATTGGGTCCGTTTATTGGTCCTCACGAAGATATTCCAGCTCCTGATATGGGAACCGATCCACAGACAATGGCTTGGATGATGGATACCTACTCCCAACAGAAAGGTTTTGCCCAGCCTGGAGTTGTGACTGGAAAGCCCGTGGATATTGGTGGTTCATTAGGACGTAATAGCTCGACCGGCCATGGGGTCATTTATATTGCAAAGCAATCTTGTGCTGCTAAGGGAATTGAGTTTGATGGTGCGACAATTGCCGTTCAAGGTTTTGGAAATGTGGGGCAACACGCCTGTAATTTAGCCTATAAAATGGGTGCTAAAGTGGTGGCTGTGAGTGATGTCAGCGGCGGACTCTACAATCCTGAAGGCTTAGATATTCCAGAACTTTTACAGTACGTTAAAGAAAATAAAGTCGTTAAAGGTTTTCATGGCGGATCTTCCATTTCCAATGATGAGTTACTGGAACTTGAAGTCACCATTCTAGCCCCTTGTGCCCTTGATGGTGTTATCAATGAAAAAAATGTGGATAAGGTCAAAGCGAAAATCATTGTAGAAGGAGCCAATGGACCAACAACAATGGCTGCTGATCAAGTTTTAAATGAAAAAGACATTATGGTTGTTCCTGATATTCTAGCTAACGGTGGTGGTGTTATCGTCAGTTACTTTGAGTGGGTTCAGGATGTGCAAAATTATTATTGGGATGAAGAAGCCGTCGAAGAAAATATGCAAAAAACAATCACGAAAGCTTTTGGCAAGGTTCTAAAGTTTCACCAGGAAGAAAATGTGAGTTTTCGTTCATCAGCTATGGCTGTTTCAGTAAAGCATCTTGAAAAAGCAATGCTTTTAAGGGGTCTATATCCTCGATGAGTTCGAGCCGGAGTCGCCTTTTGCGTCCGTGGCTTTGGGTTCCGTCCCAAATGGCCCACGGATTGGCACCTTATACCCTTCCAGTAATAGCAAAATTTTATAAAAAAGAGGACTGCTCTTTTCGATCTTTTGAATGGCGAGGACTTTCTTTTAGAAATCCTCTAGGAATTGCTGGGGGAGTGGATAAGTCAGGTCGCAGTTTGAGGGCTTGGCAAAGTTTAGGGGCTGGTTTTTTGGAGGTTGGAACCATTACTCCAGAGAGACAAGGTCCCAATCCTGGGCGTATCATGGACCGCGATTTAAACTCCTTTTCCCTTTGGAATAAAATGGGGTTTCCTAATCCAGGACTCAACTCCGTAATTAAACAATTACAAAAAACAACTCTTCAGGTTCCTTTGTTTGTAAATATTGGGAAAAATCGTTGGACAGAAAATAATAAGGCTCATCTTGATTACAGTCGTTGCATTGAAGAGCTTCATCCATTTGCTGACGTTTTTGTCGTCAACCTGAGTAGTCCCAATACAAAGGGGCTACGGGATTTGCTTAAAAAAGAGAACTTACAAAATTTCTTACAGGACACGGTCGAGACACTAGAGAAGCTAAAGCTAAGTCAGCCTGTTCTGTTGAAATTGAGTCCTGATATGACAGAAAAAGATTTAACCGTGGCTCTTACCCATTCTGCGCCGTTGGTTGATGGTTGGATATTGACTAACACGACCAAAGAGCGATTTGAAGGGTGTCCTTTCCCAGCCCATGAAGGGGGGCTATCAGGAGAGCCTCTAAAAGAACTTTCCTTAAAGGCTTTGAGAACAGCTGTACCATTTAAACAAAGTTTTCCTGATAAGCTTCTTGTCTCCGTTGGAGGTGTTATGACTGCTGATGATGCACGAATTCGTCTCGATCTTGGAGCCGACCTTGTTCAATGTTATTCAGCTCTCGTTTTTGAAGGCCCTGGCTTTTTTCATAAAGCACTTTCAGAATTACAATAGTTCACCAAGGTTTATTCCATTTTTATCTAAGATTCTGAAAGTGGGCTCAAAAAAATGAGTCTGATTTTAAATATAACCATGAGTCAGACCATGACAGAGATTGAGTCCTGTAATACCCTTGTTATTATGGCTTCAAAAAGACCGACATGGATTCCAGTTGTAACAGCGATGATTCGTAAAGGCCCGCATGTATTGGTAGGGCAGAGGCCTGAAGGTCATACCCTTGCAGGTCAATGGGAGTTTCCTGGTGGCAAAGTTGAAATAGGTGAGTCTCCTGAGGAAGCCTTAGCAAGAGAGCTGCAAGAGGAGCTTGGAATTGAAGCAGAAATTGGTCCCATTAAAATGGCTTGTACTCATTCTTATCCAGAAGTGGGAATCATGCTTGTATTTTTTGAAGTACAATTTTGGAAAGGGGAGCCAAAGCCCGTCCATCATTCCGACTTGAAGTGGGTGTTGCCAGAAGAATTAAAAGAACTCAATATTCCAGAGGCCAATCGCAAGTTATTGCCAACAATTCTTGATATACTTTCCTAGATCGCGATTTAGACAAAATCCATTAAGTATCTGTGGTTTTTTTTAGTTTATTTTATGAATCGGACGAATTTCATTCATTCGATCCATCTTCAACGAACCTTTGGGTACGCTTGCGGTAGTTTTCAATGATAAAGTTACCATCTTTAGGAGATTTATCTTGCAAAGATTCAACAATATTTAATTGAGTTGGTATTATGAGTCTGAGCCAGCTCCCCATCTTTTTTGATAAAAGTTGGTGAAAAGAGGCCTTTAAAAAAAATTATGGTGCGGTGGGATGGGCCCGTGCCACTTTATCTTTTTAAGGGTATGCTGATTTTATGGCGAGAGCTCCAGTTCCAAAAAAATTAAAAATTTGTTTAGTCGCAGAAAAGTTTCCAATTATTGGTAGAACTCATGCTCGTGGTTTCATTGCTCCCATCGCTACCGGTTTAGCTCGTGCGGGCCATGAAGTTTCAGTCATAGCTTGGAGTAATCCTTTAGGGGAAACGGAAATTGAGCAAGAGGGGATAAAAACCTATTTTGTTGCTGGAGCAAACTCGAGTCGAATTGGCCTTTTCCCTCGACGTGTTCATCAAAAATTTACCGAATTACACCGCAAAGAGCCTTTCCATATAATGCACAGTCTATCCCACGCGGCTTATCCCGTGAGTTCTGAACGTAAGCATTTAGGTTTAGCTGTTGCTTACGATGTGACAGCCACAAAAATGGCAGAAATTTTCTCTATCTATGGTTTGGCAGAGAACAATGTTCCGAGTCAATTGAAGACAGCTTATAAGGTGGCCTATCGCTTTTTAAGAACTTATTACTTTAGGGATCGTAAAATTTTGAGGAATGCCGATGGGGTTTTTGCTCATAGCCCTCAGCAGATGTTGGCCTTAGAAAGGTATTATCTTTATCCTGAAAAAAAGAGTTTTAATATTCCTTACGGAATTGAAATAGAGGATTTGTCGCCACGTCAGAGGTCGGAGGAATTGAGGGAAAAACTTAAAATACCTCAATCAGCAAAAATTGCAGTTACCGTATCCGACATGATAGAAAAGCAAGATGTGGTCAACATTTTAAGAGCCTTTCAGTCTGTTGCCACTAAGAAAACCTCTTCTCATTTAATTATCGTTGGCAAAGGCCCAGCCTTTAAAGACATTGAATATGAAATGTTGAGTCTGGCTTTAAGCAGTCATGTCACTTTAGTAGGGGCTGTTCCGGCTTTTGAGATTTCCAGCTATATTGATTTGGCTGATGTATTTATCAATATTGGTGGACGATCGTCGGGCTATGATCCGAACTTACTTGAGGCCATGATTCAAGAAAAAATAATAATAGGATCAGAGGTGAGTCCGATTGCAACCGTTGTTGAAAATGGGGTGGATGGCTTTTTAATTAGACCGGCTGATATTTTCAATCTTTCAGAGCTGCTAACGGGACTTTTTTTGGATCAGATTAAACCTGGATTTATGGGTGAAAATGCTCGTCAAAAAGCATTGGATATTTTTGATACAAAGAAAATGATCAAGGAGACTGTTGAAGCCTATGAAAGTATTTTACAGAGAACTCGCTGGGTAAAAATGTAGAAGAGGAAATTGCGAAGCCTAAATAGTAGGCACGACTCCTGGTCAAAAGTCGTCGCGCAACGCTTATTTCCTTGGTCTTCTGCCTATGATTGGTATAATTTAATAAATATTTTAATAAGTTAAAGGGTGCCGACAAAATGACAAAAGCCGATTTAATCAATCATATTTCTGAGAAATCTGGAATCACTCGGGTCAAAGCAGAGACTGTGGTTAATACCATTTTTGATTCGATGGTCGAAGCCCTTTTAAGAAATGATCGGATTGAAATTCGTGGTTTTGGCTCTTTTACCAATAAAGCCTATGATGCTTACCAAGGCCGTAACCCTAGAACAGGTGAAGTGATTCACGTTCCTGAAAAAAAGCTCCCATTTTTTAAAGTGGGTAAAGAGCTTAAAGAAGATATTAATAAAGGATAAAAGTTAGGGGCTGATGAATTGTCAACAGCTCCTAGTTTCTGAATTATTCTTTTCTTTGTCTAAGTAAATAAAGTGCATACTCCCTAGGCTTAAGTAAGTTCGAGTCTCTATAGAATCTTTTTAAAGTCTAAGTTAATTCTAAGAGTCTATCGCCAAACGGCCATCTTCTGCGTTATTCAAACCAACCTATGTGGCATAAGCCTCATCTGACCTGAAATGTTTGCCCCTTGCACCTAACCTTTTAGCGACAGCCTTACTAAGTGATAATGTCTTTTGACTTTAGTTGAGTGTCGATTTCAAAAAGAATCTAAAACTTTTAGAGTTTTGTCGTCTAAAGGGCTGGTCCTAGGCCCGGTTCCGCAGACTTTATGTCATTATTTCTAAATATTTACCGATAAAGTCATTGATGGGAAATAAAAAGAAAAAACTCTCAGATGAGCTTCTTGATTTGAAGATGAGTGAGTCAGATGATTTGAGTCTTGATTCTGAAGCACTTGATATTAATCTTGAAGATGAGCACGATTATCCTGTTGAGGCCGATCAAGGTGAAACTCGCGTGAATGGTTCTGATCAAACCATTCGCTTAGTTCATACATCGACAGGCAATCTTCCTCCAGCACCTAATGACCAAAAAAAACAAGAAGTTGAAAGTGTAGAGAAAGGTTCTCCTAAAGAATATCATGAGGAAGTGAAGGTTTCATACGGCCTCCCATCTAAACAACAAGCTCCTCGCTCAACATTTGACCCCTACGATGCAGTAGAAGGGCATCTTAAGCAGTCAGAGCACTTAAGGATTGCTCAAAGAAAAATAAATGATTTAGAAGATGAAGTTTCTAAGTTAAGAAGAGAAAATGAAGAATTAGCTTCTGCTGGCGAAACTTTTCGTAAGTTAAATGATGAGTATTATAACGAAATTGAAAACCTGAAGATGAAAGGTCAGGATCATAAGCAGACTTCCCATCAAGAAATCACTTTATTAAAAAAAATTAATCAAAATAAAGAAAAGCAAATTTTAGAATTAAAACAACAGATTGATGAGTACAAGTCGAGAATTGACAATAATTTTCATAGGGTTCGTAAGAGAGAAAAGGATTTAGAGCATAGATTAGAAATTGCGAAGATCGAAGAAGCAGCCGTCATAAAAAGTAAGGATCAATTGATCTTAGACTTAAAAAGAAGAATAGACGAAGTCTCCACAGAGTCAGATAATTTCCGAAAAAAGAGTCAGGAAAACTACAAAGAGTTACAAAAAAAACAACAGGTAGTACGTGGAGTTATAAGGGCCTTACGTATAGCTTTAACAAAGCTTGAAGGTGATGATGATAGTGATTATATAGGGGAAAATACAGACAGTGGAATCGATGACAGCGAATGATCTTAATATTGTACTTCTTCAATGCTCGGAACTCACTGATATTATCGAGAGTGAGTATAGTCGTGTCTATCAAGTTGATTCATTAAAAGATTTGGTTAGAGTTCTTATTGAGAAACCTGTCGACCTGATTTTACTATCCACTCAATTTGATTCCTTTGATAAATTAGAGAAAATTTTTAAACGTTACCATGTTCCTTTTCTTTTTGTGGGTCCAGTTCAACCTCCAAGGCTTTTGAAGGAAGAGAGCTTCATTAAAACTCTTGATGATCCTACAACTTTGCTAGAGACCATAAAGAGTTATTTTTCTGAGATTAGTCATTTTAGAGTTCAAAGAGAGAATGCTAAATTAAAGTTTACAATGGATAAGGTGATTGATTTTTTTAATAAAGTCGTCCACACCACAAAGGTACAATTTACAACAGAAGTAAAAGGATACTTTAATCGATCTTTCAAAATGGAGAGTTGTCATTGGGTTGAAGTCAAGGCTCAAACTTCAAAACTACCTCCAATTTTAAAACTCAAGCAAGAACTGGAAAAGTTAAAAATAAATCAAGGTAGTTTAATTTCTGACCTTGGAGAGTATTCTATTGAACTATTACAAAAGAAAAACTATCAAATTTGGAAAAATGGGCACGGAGAGTACCTTGTCATGTTGTGGGTTCATCAAGATGAAATGGTTTCACAATGTATTATCCTCAATAAAATTCAAATTCATAGTCTTGTCACATTCCAGGCTTTGATTGAAAAATTGCACAGTGTTTTGGCTCGCCGCTGGGACTTATGTTTGCAGGTCGGAGAAGCACTTAAGCAAGTTTATCGAGACAGTTTGACAAACCTATACAATCAGCGGTTTTTGACTGAAACCTTGGCAAAAAAAATCGAAGAATATCGACGCTATAAAACGCCCTTTTCGGTTCTATTTATAGACGTGGACCACTTTAAAAGAGTCAATGATTCTCTAGGGCATCTGGTTGGTTCAGGGGTTCTTCAGGAGTTAGGTAAGCTCTTAAAAGGTCAGATTAGAAACTCTGATTATGCCTTCCGTTATGGTGGTGATGAATTTATTATACTGTTGAGCCATACTGAAGGTGACGATGCTGTTAATGTGGCAGAAAGAATTAGGCAAGCTGTAGAATCCTTTCCTTTCAAGTTACAGGGTGTTCAGGTCAATATTACGGTGAGTATTGGACTGGCTTTTTACCCCAAACATGCTGATTCGGCTGATGAAATTATCAGAATTGCTGATGAAGCGATGTATTACGGTAAAAATAAAAGTCGAAATATTGTATATAAAGCAAGTTAATGAAAAAGAAAATAAAACTAATCGTCAGCGATATGCATTTGGGAAAAGGTAAAGTCCTTGAGAATGGATCGGTGAATAAACTTGAGGAGTTCTTTTTTGGTGAAAAATTCGCTGAACTTCTTGATTATTATACATCAGGTCAATTCCGAGATTATGCTGTTGAACTGATAATCAACGGTGATTTTCTTAACTTCTTACAAGTGGACTATCATGGTCATTTTTTGACTGTCTTTACAGAAGATGTCTCGTTGGAAATTCTGAAAGATATAGTCAATGGGCAACCTGAGGTTTTTGAGGCTTTGCGACTTTTTGCTGCTAGGCCGGATAATCAAATTACTTATGTTGTTGGAAACCACGATCAGGCTATGCTTTGGCCTAAACTCCGTTCTTATATCAACGAAGTGGTGGGAGTTCCGGTCCGATTTAAAAGTATAGTTCATTTTTTTGATGGCATTCATGTTGAGCATGGTCATATGTATGAGGCGGCTAATAGGATTGATCCCAAAAAGTTTTTTTTAAAAAAAGACTTACCAGTCCCTATATTAAACTTACCTTTTGGCTCTCATTTTTTTGTCGATTTCGTGATGAAAATTAAGGAAAAGCATCCTCACATCGACAAGATCAGACCTTTTAGACTCCTTTTGCGTTGGGCTATTGTTAACGAGTTTTGGTTTACTTTGAGGAGCCTTTTTTCCCTGATAGCTTATTTTGTTAAATCTGCTTTTTTTACAGATCCGCGCAGACAATTTCCATTTAGTCGAGTATTAAAGGTCTTTTTGGAAAGTGCTATTTTTCCTGACTTAAGCGACTCTGCTAAAAAAATTCTAAATGATGAGCGTGTGCATACTGTAATTTTCGGGCACACCCATGTTTATCAATACCGACAGTGGAGTCGTGACAAAGAGTACTTCAATACGGGAACCTGGACGGAACTGACATCATTAGATGTTAGTTCTTTAGGTAAAATTACGAAATTAACATATGTTTTAGTGGAATACCCTGAAGGTTCGGAGCGTCCGTTCTGTCGCTTGAAAGAGTGGAAGGGTTATCATCGTATTGAAGAAGATGTGGTCATAGCTTAAAGAAAGATACGGACCATAGGTACCATTTTCATTGGTATATTAATGAAGAGGAATTATGTGGAATATTGAAGTCTCTAATAATGTTGAATCAACTCTTTTAGAGGAAACAAAATCTGCCTATGATGCTCTTTTAAAAAGACAAGATTTGGGTTTTTTTCAGCTCTCATTAATAGATGAAGCGATTACTCAAGTGGAAAATGTAAAATCTTTTTTTAAATCGAAGTCCAATCTGGTTGTCATAGGTTTAGGTGGAAGCTCATTGGGAACTAAAGCCATCTTTGAGGCTTTGTATCCTAATCACTGGAAGTCGAAAGTCCATTTTTTAGATAATGTTGACGGATTTAGTCTGGATCAATTTCTCAACTCTATTGATAACCCTGCTGAGATGGCATGGATTCTTTGTTCTAAAAGTGGGGGAACTATTGAGGTTACCACTTTGTATGATTATTGTTATCAGTGGATTAAAGACAAATTTGGTATGGAAATTACGGCTAATACTTTTCTTGTGACAGAAGATAAAGACAGTTTATTAACTCTCATGGCAAAGGAACAACAGATTCCCTATCTGTCTATGCCAAAAAGTATTGGAGGGAGATTTTCCGTCTTCACACCTGTGGGTCTTTTGCCTTTGTCTTTTCTGGGAGTGAATCTGCGTGAATTAAAAAAAGGATTTGAACAGTGTTTGCAAGATAATAGTCTTGTAATTACTCTGTCTTCTCAAATGATGGCCTCTATTCTTAGAGGGGATAGCAGTTTCTACTTCTTTCAATACTCCGATCAATTAGGGGAGTGGTCATTGTGGTTACAGCAACTTTTATCAGAATCGCTTTCTAAAAGGGTCACGCGTGATAATATTAAAGCGCCAATATTTCCAACTGTTGTACCTTGTCGAGGAGCTTCGGACCAGCATTCAGTGCTTCAGCAGATTATTGAAGGTTTGGAAAAGAAGTTCTGTTGTTTTCATAGAGTTCAGACCTCTGAATCTTCTGCATTTAATATTAAAGAAAGCTTGTTTCCTCAGTCCTTAATGGTTGGTAAAAGCCCTGGAGAATTATTAAGTGTTGAGGCCAAAGCGACGGAGGCTGCTATGCAAAAGTCTCAAATCTCTACAATGGTCCTTAAAGTAAATAAAGTGAATGAACAATCTATATCCTACTTAATGGCGGCCTGGATGCTTTCTACAGGTGTTTTAGGAGAGTTGATGAATATAAACGCTTTTGACCAGCCAGGGGTCGAGTCTGGGAAATCCATTGCCCGTCGTGTTTTGAGTCAAGTGAATTGAGTTCCTTTTTAAAAGTCTATATTATTTTAATATGGGTGATAGTAAAAAATTAGAAGAGTTTTTTGATGACTTTGAAACCAATACTGAAGAGAAGACGTCCATCGTTCAGGGTGGAACCTTTTCTAAAAGGATGCAACAAGCCGAAAAAGTTCCTCCTAGTTTAGTTTTACTTATGGGGCCAGCTGGTTATGTTAGTCGTCAGTGGACCATAGATAATTCTGATATTATTATAGGACGTTCTATGACCTCTACGATTTTTATTGATGATCGTAGTGTTTCTAAGTCTCATGCTAAATTAACTGTTTCATTTGGAGAGGTTGCAATTATTGACCTCGATTCAACTAATAAAACAGTTATTAATGGCTCAGCCATACCTCCTTTTGTTCCTAAAAAGTTAGAGAATAATGATCAAGTAAAAATTGGAAATGTTCTTTTTAAATACCTTGAAGAGGGGAGTATTGAAGCTGCCGCTCATCAGAATTTACAAACAAAGAGTGAGAAAGATCCCTTAACTAAAATTTGGAACAAAGGTGCCTTACTACTTAAAGGCCCTGAGTTTTTTAAGAGAGCAAAATTGTTAGAGGTTCCTTTAAGTCTACTTGTCTTTGACTTAGATCACTTTAAAAAAGTGAACGATAACTATAGTCACCAGGCGGGTGATTTTGTTTTAGAGGAGACTGCTAAAATTATACAATCTAAACTGATTCGTAATGATGATTACTTTGCCCGCTTTGGAGGTGAAGAATTTGTTATTTTACTTTTCGGATCCAATATACAGCAGGCCGAAGAGATTGGTGAGAGGATTCGTGCCACTATAGAAAAGCATGAGTTTATTCATGATAGTCAAAGACTTCCTGTAACGGTTTCTATTGGGATAAGTAGCCAAGAAGAAAAGATGGCTTCATTCGATGAGTTATTTGCTAAAGCTGATTCGGCTCTTTATGCTTCAAAAAACTCAGGTCGTAATCGAGTGACCGTTCTAAAGTCAGAATGAATACTCTTTGAACTTCATTAATATTAAAAAATATGAATTATTGAGTTAAGGAATCATCGTCAAAAATCAAATATGAGTTATTGTTCCTTCTGTTTTTCAAAAATAAGACTTCTTTGGTTTATTCTGTTTGGGGTTCACTTTCTAAAAACTTAGATAAGAATAGGGTCTAATGGGTATTGTTGCCCATGTTTCTAAGTAATCATCAGTAATAATTTTACAGGTATTAATGAAAATAATTATATAACATTAATATATATAATGATTTAAGCTATTGATATTTAAAGGTTTTATAGCTTTCTTTCTAAAATCCTTATACAGACTATTAAAAAATGTTAATCGACATGGGGTTTGAAAGGCACTAAAACTAGTCCATCAGTCTAGGGGGGCTGAAGAAGGGCAACTCGACAATTCCGCGTTGAAATATCTTGTTACGGCAGCCAACTTACAGTTAGAGGGGGGAGAAGTTGGAAGCATTATCTGATTTTGAATTAGTTCGTAAGACAAATGAAGGACATATTGAAGCCTTTTCGGTTTTGGTATTAAGATACCAAAAACCACTGCAGAGTTTGAGCATGAGATATGTTCATGACATCAATATTGCTGAAGATGTTGTTCAAGACAGTTTTTTAAAAGCATTTGAAAAATTGGCTGGGTTTCAGTTTCGATCCGATTTTAAAATTTGGATTTATCGTATCGTGATTAATACTTCTAAAAACTCTTTAAGAAGTAAACGACCGATTGTTGATATTGAAAAAGTATCTCTGCAGTCTGATAGTGAGTGTGAGAAAGCACTTATTGATAAACAATTACTTTTAGAGGCTAAAAAAATTATTAAAAATTTGCCTGAAAAACAGCAGTTGGCTTTAAAAAAGAGAGTTTTTGAAGACAAGTCCTTTAAGCAGGTCGCAAAGGATATGGATTGTCCTTATGATACAGCAAAAGCTAACTACCGCCATGGTCTTATTAAGTTGCAAGAGAAAATGGTGATTACTTGGTAGTGATATAGTCGGTGGTAGAGCTAAGAATTTTCATGGATGAAAATTCTTAGCTCTCAAGGATCGAATTTTTGTAATAATTTGCAAAGGCCTTAAGTGCTATCGCCTGTATTTCCCAAAATAGATTTAAGAGTCCTGAAAACTTGAATATTTAAATAAGTTTCTTTGCTACGAAATATGAATTAAAGCGCTACTAATCTTCTTAAGTTGATTTTATCTTAAAATATTTAGTTTTGGATTTGTGTCCGCGCACGAGACTAATAGAAGACTTGGGGATGGAGAGGTGTTTTGAGAGTAATTCGATGATTCGCTCATTGGCTTTGCCATCGACAGGAGGCACGCCTGTGCGAATGAGGAACTCTGTTTCAGAAATTTTCTCAAGGCTTTCAATTTTACTTCGTGTTTTAACAGTTACGGTTAAAATCATATTAAAGAGGAAGTCTATTCTCACCAATTTCAAATGTTAGACATTTTGAGAACTGGGATGCTCTACTTTTTAAGCTGCTGCTGTAAAGTTCATAGGCGGGAATAAAGTTTTTAATATAGGAATAGGCCTCTTCTTCAGACATAGACTCCTGTCCCTGTTTGGAGCGGTTTTTTTCCGCTTCTACGCGCCAATCAATCACATAATTGATTTTTTTAGGGGTTAGAATAATAAAAAGATTGATGAAGTTTAGCCACACTTCGTAGTCTTTTAAATATTCATTTATTTCATTAAGATGAGAGTCTTTTACCTTCGTTTGCGGGACAAAACCAAGCATCCACCCTTCAAGGATAACAATTTCTTGGGGGGCATCAATCAATGGCCATGAGCTTTCATCAGCACGATCACCTTGTCCTTGGTATTTTGATTTATCATAAACCGGAAGGGCACAAGGCTCAGCATTTTTCAATTTATTGAGGGTGGTAAGTCCGAGGGGAAGATCATGTGTTCCAGGGTAACCTCGTTGTTTCAAATAAGGATTTTTGCTTAGTGAGGCTAAACGTTTTTGGTCAGAGTTTGTGAGATAAAAATCATCCACAGATAAACCGACGGTTTTAATCCCTTTATTATTAAAACGATTCTTTAGGTATTCAGTGAGAGTTGACTTTCCAGCCCCTTGAGGGGCATTGATTCCAATGAAAAGAGGTCTTGCTGTTTGATTATTCAGTTGAGTTAAAATCCATTCTTCAATTTCAAGGTAAAAAGCCGATTGTGTAATAGGGACTCCTTGCTAGATTGACAAGGTAATAAAATAACAAATGGTTAAAACAATGACAAAGTAGAAGAATAAAATAAAACTTCGTTGATACCAATTTATGCTACAGCCTAGCTTAGTTAATATTCCAGGACTCCAGGTTAAATGAGTTAGGTTTCTTGTGTTGGATACTGTGCAGAGGCTTATTGCGTATCCTAAAGCGAAAGTGACTAGAAACCCTGTAAAGTTCCACCACAGCCATGAAATTTGAGGGTGGAAGATCCATAGATAAAAATTGAAGAGAATTCCAAGAATAAGGCCACAGATCGCTCCTAAACTATTGGCTCTCTGGGTGAGAAGTCCTAATAAGAAAACACCTAAGATACTGCCATTGGTTAATGAGCCAATTTTATTAACAGAGACAATGATAGAGTCAGAAATATCTTCAACATAAAAAGCAAATGTGACGCAAACTAACCCCCAGAAGAGTGTGAGTAGTCGAGAAAAGAGAACTTCTTTCTTTTTGGACATTTCTTTAATTAAACAACGTTGTACGACATCTCTCATCGTGACGGCGCTTAAGCTATTAATAACGGAATCCAATGAAGACATTGCGGCCGCGAATAACCCAACCATGACAAGGCCGATAAGACCGGCAGGAAAGTTTCTCAGGACAAAAATGGGAACTGAAAGGTTGTAGTTTGGCAATCCGCTGCTTGTTTTTGGCAGTTGATCAATAAATTCAGGATTATTAAACGCATAAGAGGCAAGGCAAATTCCTAAGAAGCAATAAATGAGAACGAGAGGAAAGCGGAGGAGTCCGTTAATAAAAAGGGATTGATTGGTGTCATCGACAGATTTAGTAGAAAGCTCTCTTTGTACTTGAGATTGGTCGGTCCCGTAGTAGGCCATATAGAGGAAAAAGCCACCAAAAAGCATGGGCCAAAAAGAAAAATCTTGTCCGTCACCCCAGCCATGGGAGGAAAAATCAATCGCCTTGAGTCTTTCCCTTGGAATGGTTTCAAAAATATTTGAAAGGCCGCCGATGAGATCAATCATATAATAGATTGATAGAAGTATTGATGCCAAAAGTATAAACATTTGAATGACATCAGAGTAAACAACAGCCTTCATGCCGCCAAAAAGATCGTAGATAACAGTGACAACTCCAAGGCCGAGGGCGGCCCACCAGAAAGGAATTTCCAAACAAGTCATCAAAACCAGTGAGATTCCATAAACAGTGACACCTGTCGCAAAGGCTCTAAAAAATTGAAATAATAAGCTGAGGGTTAGACGAGTTCCAAAATTAAAACGTTGCTCTAGGTAATTGTAGACTGAAATAATTTTAAGGGCTCGGAAAAAAGGCAACATTAAGAGCATTAAACCAATCATAGCTAGGGGGAGAGCGAGTTCATACTGAAGCCAAACGAGTCCACCGCCCACTGAAAAAGCGACGAAGGCTGGCGCACCAAGTAAACTATTGGTTGAACACTGGGTGGCCATAGTAGACAATGCAACGGACCAAGCATTTAATCCGTTGCCTCCAAGATAATAATCTTCATTGTCTTTTTGACCACGGCTTAAATAGACACTCATGCCCACCATGGAGAGCAGATAGATAGCAATGATGGTCCAATCTAAAGTATTTAACATTTTAACGATCCAGAGCTTATGCCTATAAAAAAATCTTTAAAAAAGCATCTAAATGACCTGTATAAAGACCAAGCGGATGAAGTTTTCAATGAGATTTTAGAAAAAATTTCAGATTTTAATCCTCATCAGTCTTTAACACGTGAAAGACGCCATATGAATGAGCAAGATCTTTTGCTTATTAGTTATCCTCATCAAATTATTAATCTTGAAAGTCAATCGGAAAGTCCTCTTCATACATTAGCGGATTTTTTTAATGCTCAATTGAGTGAGGCTTTTTCGGGAGTTCATATACTTCCTTTTTATCCCTCAAGTTCAGATGGTGGCTTTGCCGTCAGTTCTTATGAGGAAGTGGATCCAGAGTTTGGTGATTGGGATGATCTTAAGAGGTTTAAAGGCGATCTGATGTTTGATGCCGTCTTTAATCATACGTCTTCTCAACATGATTGGTTTCAGTCTTGGATAAAAGGAGATCCTCAGTACGAAGACTATTATCATTTCTTTGATCATAAGCCTGAAGAGGGTAGCCCTGTTTATGAACAGCTTAAAAAAGTCACAAGACCTCGAAGCTCTGAGTTACTGGTAGAGTTTCAGAAAGAAAATAAAAATGTCTATGTGTGGGCCACTTTTAGTGAAGATCAATTGGATGTCAATTTTCATAATCCAAAAGTTCTTTTAGAGTTTGTTGATTTACTTCTACTTTATATCAAAAATGGCGCCACGTTCTTAAGAATAGATGCTGTTCCGTTTTTGTGGAAAGAAGTGGGAACGGATTGTTCCCATCGCCCACAAACCCATTCTCTTATCAAAGTCTTTAGAGCTGTTTTAGACTTAGTTCATCCAGAGGCTCAACTGGTGACTGAGTCGAATGTGCCTCATAAAGAAAACATTAGTTACCTTGGAAGTGGTGTCGATGAGGCTCAAATGATATATAATTTTTCATTGGCTCCACTGATTTTAGACTCCCTTCTTAACGAAAGTTCTGCCAATTTAAAAACATGGGTTGATAATTTAGACCCCCTTTTTCCAGATAATTGTTTCTTTAATTTTACAGCAACACATGATGGTATTGGAGTTCGTCCCTTGGAGGGAATTTTAAGTGATGAAGAGATATCCCATTTGGTAGAAAAATTGAAAGATAAAGGGGGGATGGTTAGTTACCGTTCCATTGCCGGAGTATTAAAACCTTACGAAGTCAATATCACCTGGGCAAGTGCACTCGATCATGCGGATAAGCAATGGACTCTAAACCGTATCTTGTCTTCTTACGCTATGTCTTGTGTTTTTCCTGGTGTGCCTGGTTTTTATTTTCATAATCTCGTCGGTAGTCCCAATTGGATAGAAGGCTACAAGGCGTCTGAGCACAGAAGAGATGTGAATCGAAAAATGCTGAGTTTAACCGAACTCAATCAGATGTGTGAGAACCCATTCCATGGTGAAATTTTCAAAAGAACTTTAGAACTTTTAAAAGAGAGAAGGCATCATAAAGTCTTTCATCCACAAGCAAGCTTTGATCAACTAGAAAGCCCTGATTATTTGTGGGTCGTTGATAGGGAATATGAGGGAGAGAAAGGGAGATTTATTTTTAATCTCTCCTCAAACAAGGTCAATTTGTCTCCTTACGCAAAGGGGCAGCTAGATCCTTTTGATTTCCTATGGTTGCTGAAAGAAGATAAGGACTGATTCAAAAAATAATTGAGATTTATTTGCTGTAGTGATTTTTAAGAAGAACCTCTCAGGAATTAAGCCTTTTAAAAGGGATATGATCAACTCCATTAAATAATCGTTTTTCTAATATTTTTAAGTTTGCTAACCTTATCCGATTGAATCATGTGTCAAGTCGCCTTCAGTACTTGCTTAGTTTCGCTCAAGTATCGATTAATCATTTTAATGGTGATTACAGCATTTGTTTGAGTGCTGATTCAGGATTTTTAGTGTTTTCTAGTTGTTTTAGTTTTTGAAAAACCAATTTAAAATTTTTCTGATTTTTCAGAGACAATCGCTCTAAATCTGAGAAGTCACTGTTGTAAAGTTCGAGTAATAAGAGAAAAGCATTGTTGAGTTTTCTCTCTGGAAACCAATTGTAATTGCTTGTTTTCATCCTTGGGAGTACGTCCTTCTTGAATTTTCTTTGTATTGACTGAAACTCAAGTTCCCTTAATTCAAGTAAACCCTCTTTATCCTTATTGTTTTTATACCACTTTCTCAGTTGCTTCAGTTCTTCAGTGATAAAGTTTGAGAATTGTAACTCATCGTGAGATTCATTTTTTACTAACTGACGAATTTCATCGCCTTTATTTTGTTTGTCGTAATAAACTTCCGTTCCGAGTTGTCCAAGAAAGGTGGCCACTCTTTCGTTAAATTTGGATTCGCCTTCAATATAGAGATTGGCGTGAACTGTTTCGTGAATAAGGGTACTGATAAAATCATGCTCTTTCATTCTCAACATCGAAGACAGTATTGGGTCTTCAAACCAGCCCAGTGTGCTAAAGGCAGAGACACCTCGAACATAAGTGTCTAAGTTCTTTTTGTTAAGATCTTCAGCTTCTTCTAAAGCCCACTCTTTTTTAAAATATCCTTTGTAGGGCACCGATCCAACAATAGGAAAACTCCATTTATAAGTCTTTAATTGATCTTTAGGAGAGGCATTGACTGCATAGGTAACATAATCTCTATCAAGATGAACATAACGTGAATAATTAGAGTTGATGTTTAGTCCAAGATCATTTTTCATAAAAGATCTTATTTGAATAGCAAGTTCTAATTTTTTTCGTTGCTCAGGTGTCAGGTCGTAATTGTCGAGGGCATATTGAAGTGGAACGCGTTTTCTCATCATTTTGGCTTGGTAGAAAGCACTTTGAGCGATGTAACCAATTTGACAATTTGTGGTGAAAAAGAGTGTGCTTAAACAGAAAAGGCTGAAAATTTTTTTTAAAGAAACCATGAAATTCCAGCGCGAGCGGCAATATCCCAGTGTGGATCTTTATCTAAGGAGTCACTTGTCCAAGCCTCCATACCAAGTTTGATAGCCATGGTGCGTGTTAGACGTATTTTGAGACCAAATCCAAGACTAGGAACAAATGTTGGGTCGAGCTCCACTCTCTCTGATCGGGTAAGTCCGCTAGCGTGTTCTGTATATTCATAGGTAACATCTTTTTGAGCAAAATAAGCTGCTCCTAGTTTGATATATGGAATAAAGGGGTCTTTGCGTTCCGCAAAAGTAAAGATTAAATCTAAACCAATAAGGCTGAAGTCATAAGTCGTTCGTGAGTCAGCGGTGGCTCCTGGTACAAACCTTTCAGATTGTCCTTTAGTATAATTGAGTTCAGCCGCTGCCATTTCAGCAAAATAATAGGCTAGAGAGCCAGTATAAGATGTGGTGGCGTCATAGGAATCCGCTTGAGTTTGAGATGGAAGATTGAGCTTTCTATAGTTGCCTGAAAATCCAATTTCAAAATATCCGGCATAAGAATGGAGCGTAAAAAAAACAATCAAAAAGAACCAGTATTTCATAGAGAGATTTTATCAAAAGAGTGTGAGTAAGAATAGAGATCCTTAGGTCTAGAGTCACTCCTACTGTTATTATAGGCTTAATAGAGTTCATGGAAGAGCGACAAAGGGCCAGTGAGATGTATGAGAGGATGGGAGTAAAAAGAATTGAGCCTTTGTCAGTTACTGGTATTAATTATCTGGGCCGCCACCATGGTAGCGCACTCCAGGTTGTGGTACCCACAGCACTTCTGTTTGAAACTGTAAATGGATGTAACCATTTTCATCGACCATTTCTTCAGGGGGATTGGGAACATTTTTAATCTGTTTAAAGGAGTCGATTGCGGCATTATCAATGGACCACAAGCCGGATAGTCGAAAAGGTTGTACGTCTAAGATCTCTCCCTTGGCATTCATAATGATTTCAACGTTTGTCACCCAGGCTTTGCTAATGGGGGGAGCGTTGTTGGCCTCTAGCCATTGGTAGAGTGCTCGGCGAACACGGTTTCCCCATAGAGGAACAAAACGTGTGAGCAATCTTTGATTAAAGCTGTAAAAGCGGTGTTGATCGGTGTTTAGAGATGTAATGTTGCCTAGTCGCACACCAGGAGGGAGTTGTTGTTGTACATAGGCGGGAATGGTTGGTCTGGAGCTGTTACTAGCAAACCCAGGAAGTTGGAGAGGTTTTCTAGAGTCATTCTCTTCAGCTACCTTCCAGCCTTCATCATTGGTTGATTTTACTTCTTTGTTTTGTTCTTTGTCGGTGCCTTCACTCTTCTTATCAGTGCCTTTGTTACCTCCAGAAGAAATATTGGCTTGCAACTTAGGTTGAAACTCGGGTTTTTTAAAAGTTTCAATTTCAGTCCTGTGAGTTTGGTTTGACTTAAACTGCACTTCTTTTTTTGGTTTTATTTTAGATTCAGGTTGATCGGGGGTTTGTACCATCATTGGTTGATTCGATGATTTTTTATCAAGTAGGACGATTTCCATAGGTCTGTCTTGTTTTGAGTCACTTTTATGTTCATCAATGTATTGAAATAGTAGAACGAGGAGTACGTGAATACCCAAGCTAGCAATGAATGCATAGAGTGTTCGATCTGAACTATGATCCTGGATAAATCCTCCTTTTGACACAAAAAATGTCTAAAGCTGAGACCGCAATCCGCCGAATTAGTATATAGCATAGGGAGGGGGAATGAGTACAGAAGGTAAGGTATTAACATTTCCTAAGGTAAAAAAAGAGAACTTTGAGCAGCAAACTGCCGAAAAGGCTAGTATTGTGGATATTGGCCTGAAGCGCCAAGAAATCATTCAGGAAGAACGCCGTTCAGTACGCAGAACCATTCTGACTGAGTTTATCGGAGTTCATACCATTGTTCCAGGTGCAGGATTACAGAAATGTTCCCTCTATGACATCTCAACAAATGGTCTTGCTTTTGATCTTGTAAAAAAACAAGGTCACTTCAAGGCTGGTGAGTCAGTTGTCATGCGCGTTTATTTGAATCACAAAACTTATTTCAGTTTTGTTGTAAACATTCGCTCAAGTCGTTTTGTTAAAGAAGAGGGAGTTTATCGCCATGGAGCCTCTGTTCAAAAGGGTTCAGTTAATCAAGAAGCTTTAAATCATTTTATTAAGTTTATTGAGTCTGTGAGTGCCAGTTTAAAGACAGATCATGGTGACGTTATTGTGTCAGGAATTGATCATAAATAAGTTTCAGATGTAACATTCATTTTGAGCAATAAATGAGAGGAAGCTAAAAAGATTCTTCCTATGCTTTGTATTACCTTCTTTCAGGATCAGCAGTCTTATAAGCAGTGTGCTTTAAAAGTGCACAGTTGACTTTGTAAAGAGCTTCTTTGCGCTGAGTTGAAGCCTTCAGGGTTGCCACTTACACAGAATTGTAATGGAATAATGGAGAGACTCTTATTTTTAAGAGCTTTATCCACAGGGGGCAATCTTGGCAGAAAGTATTCGAAAAATTGTGATCGACACTAATGTTATTTTATTTGACGCTTTGGCAGTTAATAAATTTAACAAAGCCCACGTTTATATTCCAATATCAGTTATTGAAGAGGTGGACCGTTTCAAGCGTGACCCAGGTGAGAATGGGCGCAATGCAAGGCATTTCAGTCGCTTTATTGATGTGTTGAGAGAAAAAGGTAATTTATCGGAAGGGATTCCGGTTTCAGATGATCCAGATTCTAAGATTTTCATTACGGCAGATAGAAAGGCTGAAGAAATTCCCGATGAACTTTTTGAAAATAAAGCTGACAATCGAATTTTAATGATGGCTTTACATCTCAAAGAGAAAGATCCAAATGCTCAAGTGGAGCTAGTTACAAAAGATATAAATCTTCGTATTAAAGCGGATGTTTTTGGAATTAATGCAAAAGATTATGAGCCAGAAAAAGTTTCATTTGAAGAAATGTATAACGGTCAAAAAGAGATCACCGTAACATCGGATCTTATCAATCAATTTTATGAAGATCGTGTTTTACCTATCCCTGATGATGAAAAGCTTTATGCCAATCAATATATAATTGCCCGTGACTCTTCTAATGAAAATCATAGTGCTATTGGACGTTACGATGAAACACAAAAAGCCATGGTGCCTCTTATTAGTATGAATGAAGGAATTTGGGGAATACACCCTCGAAATGTGGAGCAATCTTTTGCGCTCGATTGTTTGCTTAACGACGATGTTCTATTCGTCTCTTTAGTTGGTAAAGCGGGGACAGGAAAAACCTTATTGGCCTTAGCTGCGGGATTGTATAAAACCTTAGATGAAGGACGTTTTCAAAGATTACTTGTCAGTCGTCCCATATTTCCGATGGGGCGAGACATCGGATATTTACCTGGTGATGTTGAACAAAAACTAAATCCTTGGATGCAGCCGATATTTGATAATGTTGAGTTTTTGATGGGGGCTGATAAAAAAGCAGCAGGTCGTGCACAAGAGCTTATGAATCAAGGCATGCTTAACATTGAGCCATTAACCTATATTCGTGGTCGAAGTATTCCCAATCAGTTCTTGATTGTGGATGAGGCACAAAACTTAACACCTCATGAAATTAAGACAATTGTTACGCGTGCGGGTTCTGGCACAAAGGTTGTTCTGACGGGAGATTGTTACCAGATTGATAATCCCTATGTTGATAGTGCGACTAGTGGACTGACTTATTCAGTTGAGAGATTTAAGGGACATAAAATCTCAGCCCACAATACTCTTGTTAAAGGGGAGCGCTCTGAGTTAGCGGAACTAGCCGCTAATATTTTATAGTTTTAATTGTTTTTTAAGCGGCTGAGCTATGAGATTCCTTATTTATTGCTTGCAAGTATCAGGTTTGGTACTTTGCAAGTGACTTCTCAATTAACAGAAAGTGAGGAAGTGATATGAAGGGGAGATGGCTGCTGATTTCTAGCTGTTTACTTTTTATCTTACTTTACTTTGCTAAAAATATCGAAATTTCTGTCACTGATGCTTCAGCGACTACTGACTCTAACCATTCTACTGGAGCGCAAGTTATCTCAGACAATGAGATAAGTTCTGATCCACAAGAAGAGAGACAACAATTATCACAGCTTCAAAAAGAGGAAGTCCATAATGAAAATTTAATTTCTTATTTAGCAGAGCTTCTCAGAGAGCAGAAGTTGTGTGAGTTCATAGAAGTATCAAATCGTAATAAGCTTGGAAAGTACGAGCAGTGGTTAGCTCTTGAAAAAAGTTTTGAGGATCCAGAAATACAAGAGTTAACAGTTTTTTTAGAAGCTGATTATGAAAACGTCATGGCTTACGAGACAGAAGCGGCTCGATTTTATTTATTTGGGCAAAATGTTGGAGCATTCAAGCGTGTGGCCGAGACAGATTCATTGAACTTTGAAGAAGGCTTAGATCAAGAGGATAAAAAACATTGGGATCAAGTTTTAGCGACTCAGTCATTAGATAGTCAAAATCTCCTTTATGTTATGGCTAAGCATAACATCTTAAGAAAGTACTCTAACAGAAGCTCTGATGTTGATGAAGAGATCTTTAATGAGCTGATGAGTGCGGATCATTTTGTTAACCCTCTTTATGAACTCCAAAAAAAAATTTATAATAAATCAAAAGATAATGTGGCTCAATTTGTTGTAGCTCAGGATCTCCTATTGCAAGAGTTTACTTTAGATCGCAACTTTTCTCTGTCATTGATATGGTATTATTATTCTGAAGAGACAAGGTCTCATGTTAATCAAGTTATGAAAACTTATTTAGATAACAATAATGACTCTTACAAAGTTTTTGGTTACGAGCCAAATCTTTTTGAACTTTATAGATATTCCTCTCACGCTGATCAGTTTTTAAATATGCCCACAAAAGAGGATTATGAATCTTCTCGTAGTCAACCCGTGTTTAGTTTAGCAGAATTGCAAATGGACTTAACTCAAGGTTGTAATTTCGATGAGATTGAAGAATTGGCCATTAAGTTACGTTCTTTATAGTTTTTACTCCTCGTGTATTAGGAGCTGTTGATAATACATCTAGCTACTGTGGCTTCAGTTTCTCGCAATTTTGAGCTCTGCTCTCCTTCACCTTAAATGTGATTCTCAAATATTTTTGATTTTGACCTCTAACAATTGAATAGATCTTGCCGACTTTCGTAAAGCCCTTATCAGGGCGGTAATGAGCTTTTGCTCTGAGACAAATTTAAGCTATTGAAATTTATTATATTTTTTATGGTCTAGTGGACGGTTTCTTTTTAATTGTCCAACTTAGGTCTTGAAATGTGTCTCAAAATTAAACCTTTTCTTCAAGTTGCCGAAAAGAACTATGAACAAGAATTGTGTTGGAGGCAGGATGCTACTACAAGGTGATTTACAAAAAGTTTTTGATGCTCTTTACCATCTCGGAGTGATTGATCCAGTATTAGAAATGGATTGGGGATCTGAGTTTGAAAAAATCGAGAAGCAACCAATGAAATTGGCTCGTATTGTTGGAATTGTTAACTCTAACATTGGTGATTATCAAGATTTGATGGGGCAATTAAGGGACTTTGCAAAAGAAGATCTTGGTCATTTAGCCATGGTGGTAGCTAAAGAACTTGTAGGCTTCCATACCAACAAAGTTATTCACTAAAGGTGGATTTATGAAAAGCTTAGCACTTGTCTTTATTATTTGTATGTCGGCATGGCCGGCTCTAGCGGATTGGAAAATCGATTTTTCCAGGAGGCAGCAAGATCTTGTGGAGCTTGAGAAGCAAAAACAAATTTATCAGCAAGAAGATAAAAGTGTTTTAGATATGGTGACGGACCGTCAAGCACCTATGCAAGATTTGGTGATTATCAATACTGAAAAAGGTTTCTACCCAGATCGTATTCAAGTAAAGAGAGATCAACGTTATCGAGTCCATGTGGTTAACGTGAATCATAAGAATAAAAATATTAGTTTTATGTTTGATGCTTTCTCTGAGCATCATGGAACTTTTTTTGGTGACCCTGTGGTCTTTGAAATTGAGCCTAGGAAAGAAGGTCTTTTTGATTTTCAATGTCCAGAAACAAAAGCTAAAGGTCAATTCGTAGTATTTTCTTCCGATGAGGCGATTGAGTCGCCCCTAGAAAGTATTCCTTTACGTCGACCTGCTTCGAGGTAATAACTGTGGCAAGTGGACGTGAGGAAGCCTTTAAAGATGCTCTCCATAATTATTTAGGACCGGTGGTTCAGTACTTAGAAGACCCAGCTATAACAGAGGTACTAATTAATGGTCATGAAGAAGTTTTTGTTGAGACAAAAGGTAAACTTCAAAGGACACCTGCAAAATTTAGTTCTGAAGATGAGTTGCTTGCTGGTATTAATGCAATAGCCAATTATGTTGGTCGAAGAATCACAACTGAGGAACCGCGTTTAGATGCAAGACTCCCAGATGGTTCACGTATTCATGCCGTCATACGTCCGTGTGCTCAATCTGGTCCGACAGTCGCCATCCGAAAATTTAGCCAAGTGGAAGTGGACTTTAAAAAATATATTTCCTGGGGAGCTATTACTCCTGATGCGGCACAATTTTTAGAAATTGCTATGTTTTTAGGTAAAAATATTTTGGTAAGTGGCGGAACGGGTTCTGGTAAGACAACGTTATTGGGACTTTTGTGTGGACGAATACCACCTGGACAGAGAATTATTGTTATCGAAGATGCTTCAGAACTGACAATTCATTATGAACATGTTGTGCGTTTTGAAACAAAAACAGCTGATACGGAAGGCAAAGGGGCTGTTACAATTTATGATTTATTAAAAAGTAGTTTGAGACTTCGTCCCGATCGAATCATTGTTGGAGAGGTGCGGGGAGCTGAAGCATTTGAACTCATTCAAGCCATGAACACGGGTCATAAAGGGTGCTTAGGAACCATTCACTCCAACTCGGCGGAAGATGCCTTGGTTCGTTTGGAATCTTTGGCTTTGGGTGCTGGTGGCATTAGTGAGAGAGCTTTACAGCATTCTATTGGCTCGGCCATTGATTTAGTCATTCAGATTTCGCGATTGCGAGATGGTTCTAGACGCGTAGTGTCTATTTCCGAGGCTCTCGGGACGGATGAGAAGAACAATTACATTATCCGAGATATTTACAAAATACCCAGTCTAAAACTACAACCTGACGGAACCTTAAAGGGAGATATTGCTCCGACAGGGGAATTACCTAGTTTTATCAATGAGATCGAAGAAAACCGTATTCCATTCCCACGCAGTAAATTTTCAAATCCTAACAAAAAGATAAAAAAACAAGCTTCTTGACGGCTTCGGTCAAGCTTTCGCAATTGAAATCCTTCCTTGTTTTCTTCGTAAAATAACGGTTTAACAGTGACCATGCAGGTGAGCTGTAAAGTTTCTTATTCCGTCCTAATTTACCTGGAAAAACAGGGGATTCAACTGGATGCTTTTTTTGAAAGCAGCGAGTCTCCTGTTGAGTATTTGAAGGACCCTTCGGGTTGGCTTGATCTTATTGAGATGGAAACTTTTTTAACGGAATTGGCTCGATTTTTATCTGAAAAAAATCCCACTCTTTTTTATCGAGAAATTGGTCAGAATAACTATGAGCTTAGAGCTTGGGGAGTGCTCGACTCGGTTCTTAAAATGGTGGAATCGCCCAAAGACATATTGGGGCAGCCGGACCGTTTTTTATCTTATTTTTTAACTCCTCACCCTGAGTTTGAAGTTGTCAAACAGTCGGAAACCCAGATTCTATTAACGATGAAAGGTGAACCTATTGTTCCCAATATCTTTTCCTATTTGATGGGGGCTGTGGAAGGTTTACCGGTTTACATGGGGTTACCTGTAGCGAGTATTCAGCATGTTAATGGACTGACTTACCAAGTGACTTGGGTGGATGATCAAGAAAGTCTTTTTGATGAGCAAGAAAAAAAGAGACGACAATTTCATCCTGAAATTGTTCAATCTGTCATGCAAAAACTTCATGTTCAACCAGAGTCTCGTGATGAAATTGCCAGTGAAGCTTTTGAGAAAATGGTTGCCATAGAAGTTGAAAAAAGAATGGAAGCTTTTGCTATTCGACAAAAAGAATTTGATGAAGTTTTTTTTAAGGTTAAAAATGATTTCTTCAAAATGTATGATTATTTCACTAGGGCTCAACAAATTATTACTTTAATCAGTCCGACGGCTCGCAAAGCCTCTGTCAAAGAGGCAATGAGAAGAGTGGACTGGGAACATGTTCAAAATGAATTTCCCAATATGGTCGAAAGTGCTTGTGATTCTATTTTGAGTTTAAAAGAAGCCAACCATATGCCTTTAGCAGAAAATAAAACACCAGAACCTGCATCAACTAAAACCGTTAATAAATCGAATGGTGACAACCTGTCATTCGAACTTCAAGGAGGCCCCTATGTCTGAAATTCAACAGTTGAAATCCCGTGAGATTCTTGATTCTCGAGGTTTTCCAACAGTTGAAGTGGAGGTTCAGACATCCAGTGGTATTAAGGCGCGAGCGGCTGTCCCCTCAGGGGCATCAACTGGAGCACATGAAGCTTGTGAGTTAAGAGATGGTGATAACAGTCGGTTCCTTGGTAAAGGTGTCTCTCGAGCCGTTCAAAATGTGCAATTAGAAATACAATCAAAAGTGAAAGGCCTGGATGTTAATTCTTGGCAAGAAATTGATAATACTTTAATTGAGTTGGATGGAACTCCCAATAAGTCTCGTCTTGGTGCGAACGCAATATTAGGAGTTTCTTTGGCATGCGCAAAGGCCGCTGCTCTAGAGGCCAACAAACCTTTTTATCGTTATCTTGGGGGCGATTCAGCTCGTCAATTACCCATCCCTTTAATGAATGTTTTAAATGGCGGAGCCCATGCCGATAACGGTTTGGATGTGCAAGAGTTTATGATTGTTCCTCGTTTAAAGACTTTTAGAGAGTCCCTTCGTGCTGGGAGTGAAATTTTTCATACTCTCAAAAAACTTCTTTCAGAGGCTGGACTGACAGTGGCTGTGGGGGATGAAGGAGGATTTGCTCCTAAACTGGAGTCCAATGAACAAGCCCTTGATTATTTATGTAAAGCCGTTGAAAAAACAGGGTATCGGTTGGGTGAAGAAGTCTATATGGCTCTTGATGTTGCTGCGACTGAGTTTTTCAAAGGTGGTGTTTATCATTGGGAAGGGCAGCAAAAGTCTGCAGAAGAAATCACTGATATTTATAAAGGTTGGAAAGAAAAATTCCCTTTAATTTCAATTGAAGATGGTTTAGCTGAAGATGATTGGGATGGGTGGAAGCACCTGACTGAAGAGGTCGGAGATCAAATCCAGTTGGTGGGTGATGATCTTTTTGTGACCAACTATGAAAGATTAAAAAAAGGTGTTGCAGAGAAGTGTGCGAATGCCTTGTTGGTAAAAGTGAATCAAATCGGAAGTTTATCTGAAACTAAAAAAGCTGTGGAGTATGCTCAAGGTTCTGGCTATGAAACAGTGATGTCCCACCGTAGTGGTGAAACTGAGGATACCACAATTGCTGATTTGGCTGTGGCTATGAATTGTTCACAAATTAAGACGGGTAGTCTTTGTCGAAGTGAAAGAATTGCTAAGTACAATCAATTATTGAGAATTGAAGAAGAGTTGGGATCTGAAGCGCAATTCGCAAAATTGTCTTTGATGTAATCAGAGGTTAATAGGACTTGAGAGCATCAGGTCCTAAAATAATAAAGAAACTATAAATTTAAAAAGATAGGATTGCGATAAAGATTAAGAGCCTTGTGCATCGACAAAAGGCTAGAGATCCTTTTTAAGATTTATTTGTTTATTCTCTAGATTTCGTTAAAATACATAGGATGAAATCAATCTCAAGACATATTAGTCGTTGGCTCAATAGTCCCCTAAAAATACTCATTTGGGGAGGCTCCCTAACCTTATTGCTTCTGCTGGTTGATGGGAGCTTATGGCGCTTTTGGAGTCTTCAGCGAGGTCAAGAAGATCTACAGGTGCGTATGGCGGATCTGGAAGAAAAAGCGAAAAAGTTAGAATTTAAAATTCATCAAGCTAAGAACCTTACTTATATTGAGAGACAAGCGACCGATCAATTTGATTATGTTCGAGAGGGTGATTTGATCTTTGTCTTTGCTGATTAGCCCTTCTCATTAATTGATACGTCGTGCTGATTGAGTGATAAATCTAAAAATTAGAGTAGAGAAAGGCGTTTATTGAAACTTCCAGTTTTGTTGACGGCGCCGTCATAGTAGTGTTTGTACAGTTTCCTCCTTGCTCCTCACAGTGAACTTAACTAATCAAAAGAGACCTTAACTAAATGGTATTATTAGAGTAGATTGTTCTCCTTCTGGAGGATGAATGAAAAAACTTTATCTCGTTGATGTGAGTTCCATGTTTTTTAGAGCCTTTTATGCTGTGCGAGCGCTCAATAACTCAAAAGGTTTACCAACAAATGCCATTTATGGATTTTTATCTATGTCGGTTAAGCTATTAAAAGATGTTAAGCCCGACTATATGGTTTACTGTTACGATCAGCCGGGACCTTCCTTTCGCAAAGATCTTTATGAAGCCTATAAGGCCAATCGAAGTGAAACTCCGGAAGATTTAATTCCTCAGATCCCCTATATTAAAAAGATCACGGAACTCTTGGGAATTCCAGGGATAGGCTTAGAAAAGTATGAAGCGGACGATATTATCGGTTCTTTGGCTCATTATGGGAGAAAAAATAAATTAGAAGTTGTTATTGTTAGTGGGGATAAAGATTTTGCTCAGCTCATTGATGATAAGGTCACAATGTATGACACCATGAAAGACATTGTTTATGATGTCGATAAGGTTCAAGAAAAGTGGGGAGTGCGCCCAGATCAGTTCATTGATTATCTGGCTATCTGTGGAGATAGTTCTGACAATATCCCTGGGGTGAAAGGTATTGGACCAAAAGGAGCTCAAAAACTATTAAATAAATTTGGAACTCTTGATGGGATTTATGAAAACTTACAACAAGTTCGCACCCCATCTCACATTAAAAAGTTGGAAGAGTCCAAAGATGAGGCTTATCTATCTCAAGTTTTGGTTAAGATTGAGAGAGACTTAGACCTTGTTAAATCGTTTGATGATATCAGTTTGTCTCCCATAAAAACTAAAGAGCTAGAAGAAGTCCTTGATGAATTGGAGTTTTCAACTTTTAAGAAAAATTTATTAGGAGGGGGTACGGAGAGCTCTCAAAAAGACTCTGCGACTCAAGCGGCCAGAAAAAGCATTTCAGTGAATACAAAAGAGATAGACATGAAACAACTTGAAGACTGGCTCACTGAAAAAGATGAGGTCTTTGCCTGGAAAGACTCGCGCTGTTTTTTCTTGTGTAAAGAAAAGGAGTGTCGAATTGTCACTGGAGACTTGAAAGAAGGAGGCGCGATTCTTTCCAGTAAAAATTTATTCTGGAAAGGTTTTGATGTTAAAACACTCTGGAGAGAGCTTTCAATTAAACAGGGTGAAGTTAAAGAAGATCTTCTTTTGTCGTCTTATCTTCTTAAAGCAGGCAGTATTAAAGATCTTGGAGAGGTTTATCAGTCTTACGTAGGACAGACCTTGCCTGAGTTTCCAGAACCCAGTGATATAATACAGGCTTATGAAGAAACGAGTGCGATTGTTACTGATAAATTAAAAGATCAAAAAATGTTACCTATTCTTCAGACAGTCGATATCCCCTTGGTAGAGGTGTTATCCTCGATGGAAGCGAAAGGGGTGTTGCTTGATACTAAAATGTTAGAGTCTGAAAGCCAAGATTTACAAAAAGAAATTGCAAGTATTGAACAAGAAATACAAGAGATGGCGGGGGAAGAGTTTAATGTGGCTAGTCCCAAACAGTTGTCAGTTATTTTATTTGAAAAAATGGGCTTGAAAAAAGGAAAGAAGACCAAGACCGGTTACTCTACAGCAACCGATGTTTTAGAAAAGCTCGTTGATGAGAATCCTATTGCGCAAAAGATTCTCGATTTTAGAGAGTTGAGTAAACTTAAATCAACTTATGTGGATGCTTTGCCGGAACTAGTTGAGGCTGAGACAGGTCGTGTTCATACCATATTTAATCAAGCTTTAACGACGACAGGACGTCTTTCAAGTAATCATCCGAATTTGCAAAACATTCCTATTCGTACACCACGAGGTAGGAAAGTCAGAGAGGCTTTTATAGTGCCTAAGGGTTATAAGATGCTTTCTGCGGACTATTCTCAGATTGAATTGCGGATACTGGCTCATATTACCAATGACGAGGGGCTTGTGAAGGCTTTTAATGAGGATCGTGATATTCATAGTTGGACTGCCAGTGAGATTTTTGCCATTGCTATTGATGAAGTGGACTCCAATCAAAGGAGAATGGCAAAAGCGGTTAATTTTGGATTGGCTTATGGTCAGGGTGTTTATGGCTTGGCCGAGACACTCAATATCCCGAGGGCTGAGTCGAAAGAAATTATTGAAAACTATTTTAAGAAGTTTCCTGGCGTCAAAGACTATATGGAGAGCACGGTGGAGAGAGCCAAGTCTCAAGGTTATGTTGAAACCCTCTTTGGTCGAAGACGTTATTTACCTGAATTACAATCAAAAAACCCAATGCAGAGAAGTTTTGGGGAGCGGGCCGCTATCAATGCTCCTATCCAAGGAACAGCCAGTGATCTTGTTAAAATGGCGATGTTGGAAATTTATGAAGAGTATTCTAATGATATGCTTTTACAAGTCCACGATGAATTGATTTTTGAACTTCCTGAAAATGAAATCAAAGAGCATGCTGAAAAAATCAAAGAAATTATGGAAAGCAATGTTCAATTGAATGTAAAACTTAAAGTGAATGTCTCGTGGGGAGATAATTGGTCAGAGGCTCATTAACTCTCAATGAGCCTCTTTAAGTAAGTGTAATAAACTTTATAAGTTGAACAGCTACCTCTCTGAAGCGCGTTCAGTCTCTTTGATATCAAGAATTGTGAAGATTCCACCCGGAAATTTTTCTTGAAATTCACCAGGCTCCACCACTGAGTTATCAGGTATAGCCATCAAAAGTTGTGCTCCATCAACGGCGACATTGCCAGCAAGGACTCCTGAGAGTATGACTGTGCTGACGGCTACGGTTGGTGCTAAAGCGGCAATAGTCACTCCGGCAGCAACAACAAAGACGAGACTGAGCACGGTGTATTCTTTAAAGACACTGTGTGCATGTGAGTTCAGACTCTCATTTATATCTGATTGCAATTGATTGCGTGATTCTTCTAGGGTTTCATCATTTACATTACGATGTCCTTTAGGTGTGACTGTAGATCGCTCACCTCCGAGGAGAATGCTGTAGCTTGCTTTTGATCTTAAGATAGAAGTCATGCCATAGTTTACAGATAGAAGTAGGACTGTTCGAGCACGTTGCCAATCACCGTTGATACTATTGTAGTATTGAACAAAATCTTTAGAAAACGTGTCGACAGCATCTATGTACCCTTTGTAATTGGCTGAACGGTTGAGTAATTTTTTTTGAGCCTTAGAGTAATAAAGATAAGCTGTGATTTGCTCAAACTGTTCAGCAAGTCTTGATGCCATAGCAATGTCTATTTCACGACTTTCTTTATAAACCTGTAATTGGGTTTGAGTGTGTCGATCGAGTTTTTCTTGCTCAGACAGTTCTAATGAGAAAGCGGGAAGAGATGTCCAAAAACAAAGAAAGGCAAATAATAGTTTCATATCAATATCCTTTTTGTAATAGATTTGGCAATTTGTGGAGACTATATATGATTTTTAGACAAAACGGAGGCTGTGCTTACTATTATGAAAAAAAGTAATAAACAAAAGAGATATTTGTTACGAGGGCTAGAAGGAAATGAGATGAGTGGCAAAGGAAAGAGGTGCAGACCTTGTTTGTTGATAACGCTTGTTCAATGTTCTTATGATTAAGGATGAGACCAGAGAATTCAATTTGAATGTCTTCTTTTGAGACATGTTAATGTCTTTTTTATCATCATCCGAATTTAAGTAGTATACTTTACAAGTAAATTTATTGGTGCTTTTCTATATCTAAGATATCTTATGGGGAGAGCTTAAGTAGTGAAGGCACCATATGTAATTGGTATTTATATCGATTGCAATGGGGGAGAAATGGTTAAGCGTGGGTCGTTACTAATTGTATTCTTTGGTCTACTTATCTTATTCCAGAACTTCACGGTTCCAGAGTTTCCGGCGCGAAATATCAATACTGTTGTTATGGATAAAGAAGGAGGGCGATATATACCGACCACACCTTTTTTACCTGTGAGTGAGTTTACTCATGATGGAAGAGTCGGGTTATTAAGAAAATCTGGTCCTCAAGCAAGTGTTCCTCTTTTCACCTTAAAGCCAGAAGGTCGTATTTATAAACATATGAAGCATATGGCCAATAAAAGAGTCGGAGCGAATATGATTGATGATCGAGCCGATCTTCATTACCGACCAGAAAGTACTTTTCCTTCCAATTTTCGCAAAAATCAAATTGGAAGTACTTTTAATCCTAGTCGCACTATTTTGTGCGAGAAAACAGAGAAGCGTCAGAACCCCTATCCGTGTGATAATGGTAAAGACTGTTATGATTTAACATTTATTACTCGTTATCAAAGACAGATATCGGCAGACCATAAAAAAGCAAAGTTTGCCTCGGCGGATGTAACGATCAAAGTTGAAAATCCTAAAACTTCAAGAGCTAAGATTGTTAGTATTAGTCCTATTTCAAATTCTTTTAAAGTCAGTCGACTTTATGAGTATCCTAAGTTGGCTGAACCTGTTGTTGTGGGAGATGGACGACTTTTAATTACTCGGGTGCATAATGGTGAAGTTGTTCTTTCAGACGGTACTCCTTCCCAGCCGAACATTAATATAGTTTACTCTGTTTATCCCGAGCGATTTGAACAGTGTGATCCATCTCGTTGGGACAATCTTCATCCCGTCTCCCATGCCTATCATGATTCGAGAATGAGAACTCGTTATAAATTTGCTCGTTATCCATTAAGAGATGCCCTCGGCAATTTAATTCCAGATGGTTATGATATTGGTGGTAGTTATCCTTGGATGGATATGGAGGCCGCTAATTTATTTTTCAGTTCAATGGGGACGGATGTTTTTTATAACTTCAAGCGAAACTATGTGCAAACACCTTTTGAAGAAGCTTCTTGGTCAAGCTACTTTACACCTAAGGGTCTTAATAATATCAATGATTTTAGAGAAACGGTCTCCTATGTTGAAGCAAGAGGGGCAAGGACAGCGGGAATAGCTGTCGCAGGTTTTTGGACTCATGGAAAAACGGTTTTGCTTGATGGTCAGATCAACAATGCAGATTATAACTTTAGAGTTTCTAATCGAATAATTGATGGCAAAAGTCATGATGTCACTCGTCGATTAAAACTTTACAACAGAACTCCTAGTGGACAATATTTTGAACCAGTGGGTGCGGTACGTGAACTTGGCTCTGATCCTGGTACAGAGTTTAGCGCTTACCATGGACTTCTTGCTAACAATTCCACTTTTTTAGGGTCTTTAGAAAATCGTCTCAACTATATTGATGAGGTTAAGCCTGTGACCCCTCGGGATTTAGTGTGGCACTTTGGTACGACTCGGCATATGGAAGAAATTGTTTTTGATGATTTTAATAATCCTTTCTTTTTAATAAATGCCGAAATGACGGCACCAGTCGGTTTTAAAGAAAATTATCTTTTAGGCTATGGTGCTCAGTATATGAGGCATTTTTCGGGCTTTCTTAATGGTGTTGAACAGAGCTCCGATTTTAGTGGTGACCCACGTGATAATGGTGCTCCCGCTCTTGTGCAAAACTCAGCAACGGCTCCTAACACATTTATGCAGATACCGTCCTATGGAAAAATAAGTGGTCCTGCTCGAATAGAACCCATTGCAAAAGGGGGAGTTCATGGGAAGGGACTGTGGTTGACTGAGGATAGTGGAGTTCATTTTGAAATTCCGTCCCAAGTAGGCAGTCGATTTTCTATTTCAAGTAATAAAAATTGGTATATTGGTGTTTTCTTTGACTCCAGGAGGTCGACAAAAAAAGGAAATACCCATCGTCTATTAAGTTGGGGAAGTCGATATTCGATTGCCTTAAAGAAGGTAAGCGATGGAGGATTTCAATATGATCGTTTGAGCTTGTTAGATTATAATAAACCTATTGCTTATAGACATTTGCCAACCTTGTTACGATTTAATTATAAGAGATGGCGTCACTTGGGGATCCAGTTCCTTGGAAACTCTGCTCCAAAAGTTTTCATAGATGGTATGAAGTTGGGTGATTTGATAACGATAAAAGGGGTTTCTTCAGCATTAGTTAAAAATGCTTTTCGCTTAAGTACTGGAGATGAGGTTGTTTTAGGCTCAAATGGAGAGGGAATGCCTGGTGTCCGCGGTTGGGTTGATGACTTTAAAGTCATAGCGAGAGCCCCAACTTGGGAAGAAAAGTGTAATTATGCTCGAGGTACTTTAATAGAATTAGGTTCTTCTAATACCAGTTTGTTATCAAAGGCTAGGGCCTACCCAAATGATGTTCATCAGGGGATGAGAAATATTCTAGCCGAAGGTGATACTAATAAGAAGTACTTATGCTTTCAGAGAATCTATGGTGGGCAAAATATTGGCTCAATGATGAGACAAGATCAGCATGCCAATCTAAAAAATATACCGAATGGCGCAAAGTCTGTTCGAGAAAGTGTTTTGGGAATTAAGAATGTATTGGTTTTTAATAAGCCTCGTCCTGACTTCAGTAAAAATGGTTTCTGTCTGTCTTGTCATGTTTCTCCATCTCTAAACCCTAATAGTGAACTTAATCTTATGGCATTGTTGCCTAATGCTTTTAAAGTGCAAGATGATTTAAGAAGGCAGCCACTCGAGCCTGATGCTATTATTCGTGGAGTGATTCCTGCTGGTTATTTTGGAAGTAGAATGCCTGCGAGTGAGATGCGCACATTGGGTGCGAGAATTGATCAGTGGATCCATCCAGAGCTTAAAAATGTTAAAGTTGTTTGGAATAGAAAAGCCTCTCACTATCATTATTCTTTGGATGTTAGAGTAACTCGAGGTCATAATAAATTTGTTTACGCTCCATGTGCTCATGCGGGCATTTTAAAGAACAACAATTCTTATACTCTGAATGGAAGTTGTCGAAATAAAAATTCCAATACTTTTCCCATGGATATAAATACAGAGGTGCGAATTTGTTCTGCAGCCAATGGGCAGTGGAAGTCGGGAAGGGTGGCTTGTAGCCCCTATAAGAAGTTGACTGAGCATGATAACAATCAACTAAACATATTTGTGCAACATAAATAGTGTCCACTTGTTATTTTTTACTCAAAGTCTCGTATCATTTCTAAAGTATGAGACTTCGAGGATAGACTTCATATAAAAGGGCAAAGCTTTTAGCCTTTCAGCATAAAAAAACACCCATTCAGAGTGGTCAGAGCCTAAAATTTAGAGGGTTATAGATTTATTTTTCTGGAACCTTGACCCAATGTGAAGGCTCCCCATATTTTATTCTGAGCGTATTAATGTTATTTAATGATACGATATTTGAGTCCATAGGAGATTTTAATGAAACGTGTATTTTTGTTCTTTCTAACCAACATCCTTGTGATGGTGTCAATTTCCGTAGTTTACAGTTTGTTGGCAGCGGCCGGTCTTGTGCCAGCAGGCTATATGGGACAATTACTTGTATTTTCAGTTCTCATAGGCTTTGGAGGTTCATTCTTCTCTCTCCTGATATCTAAATGGATGGCAAAAAGAATGATGGGGGTCCAAATTGTAGATAACCGTGGTTCTTTTGCTCCTCTTGTGCAAAGAGTCCACGAAATGTCTCGTCGTGCGGGCTTACAAAAAATGCCAGAAGTGGGTGTCTATGAAAGCCCTGAAGTGAATGCTTTTGCAACGGGACCCAGTAAAAATAATGCACTTGTGGCTGTTTCAACAGGCTTACTTAATAAAATGGATGATGAGGAAGTTTATGGTGTTTTAGCCCATGAAATTTCACATGTTGCCAATGGTGATATGGTTACGATGGCTTTAGTTCAAGGTATTGTTAACTCCTTCACTTATTTAGTGAGCTTTTTGGTAACCAATTTGATTGCTAGTGCGCTAAGAGGCAATAGTGAAAGAGGCATTGGAGATAATTGGTTTGTCCGGCAGTTTATTTTTAGTTCTGTTTATGGTCTTGTGGCCTTTGCGGCTTATCCGATCGTGGCAGGGTTTAGCCGTTATAGAGAGTATCGTGCGGACGCGGGAGGAGCGAAATTAGCAGGTAAGCAGTCTATGATCTCGGCTCTTCAAAAGCTTCAGCACACAGTAGACTCTGTTAAACAAAGTAGTGAGCCGGCTTTTGATTCTATGAAAATCTCGAATAAGTCTTCTTTTTCTGAGTTGTTTTCAACTCATCCTTCTCTAGATAAAAGGATTAAAGCCCTACAGGCTTCCAATTTCTAATTGTCTATTTATTAGGGGCTTGAGCTGGCAGTAGAGACTTGCGACCGGGCCCCTTCTTCTATCGTAATGCTTTAGATCAATTCATTGAATAATCTTATGATTTCTAGTTTATCAAACCTTTCGGCTATTTCATATGCTGTTTGTCCATTAGAGTCCTGTATATTTTGATTGAGATCAGGTCTTGTTAATAACATTCTAACAATCTCCATTCGATTGTTTATGACTGCGTGATGAAGAGCTGAGAGGCCATTTTTATCTGTTGCATTGATATCTAAGGCCTCGCGTGTAAGTAAAACTCTCACTATGGAAAATTCTCCTTTAATAGAGGCGAGATGGAGGGGGGTACGATTAAAGTTTTCCCTAGCATTGATATTTGTATCGACTCTCTGTAAAAGTCTTTCAACGATTTCACTTCGACCTTCCCAGGCAAATAAGTGGAGAGCTGTTGTGCCACTCGATCCTCTGGAGTTATTCGGTGAAAAAAGAGGGTTTTGGAAGTGTCGTTCAAGGTCTTCTGTTGACCATTTTAACATTTCATCAGCAATACTTGACAACGATTCAATAGCATTACGCCTTAACTCATTTGATGAATGAGTCCATTGGGGTAATTCTCCTAGTATCTCTTGCCATAGCGATGGACTAAAGTTTTCTATATTAAAAAGATCAAATCTCCGTTGTAAAACTAATAAATTATAAAAAGCTCTCTTTTTAATAGCTTTGTTAGTCGCCCTTGAAAAGAGGGTTTCTACTTGTAGCCAATAACTGGAGAAGTCTGTGCCCATTCTTTCTAAAGTGTACGCACTTTGTGCAAAGTTTAAAAACTCTAAAAGACTCTCTGTGTCCTTTTGTTGTGCTAAACCTAATATGGGTTGTATTAGGCTGTGTAAATTAAGATCAGAAAAACTTTCCCAGCTGCGGTGAGTTTCTCCAGGAGAAAGACGTGAATCTTCAAGGAGCGGTAAAGGAGGCACTACAGCCACATCGATTTGGTCGTAAGCTCTTGAATAACTATTTGGAAAGTCATACTCATGAGGGTGTGGGGAAAAGGCTGATAGGTAGTTACTGGTTAATGGGAGTAAGGAGGTGTTAACAAAGCTTCTGATATCTTCCATATTCGATAAGCCGCTACTGTCGCCAACATCTTGTGGAAGTGTTAAGAGATAATCATGTTCTGCAACTGTTTGTCGAATACCATCAAGAAAAGCAGGGAGTAGTGAGCTTTCAACATTTTGGATTTTATCGATGAAGGCAATATTTAAGGATTGACCATTTTCATCATGGGCCGTTCCAAGAACGACTGTAACCTGTCCGTTGGAGTAACCGTTTTCGTTGGTCATTGTGAAATAAATAAAGTTGGGATCGAGAGCTTTTGAAAAGTAGGTGCGAGTCGAGCAGTCAGAACCACCAACGCAAGACCGAAATGGAGATTCAATTGTTGATAAAGGACGAATTCTTATTCTTTCTGAGGGATTTAAGCTATAAGGTGTATTCAATACTTCGGCTTCAAAACGAGATAATTGAGTGGTTAATTGGTTTTCCCCAATGCTTGGATTTAACCTTAAGAGTGAGGGATCAAGGGTAGAGGGGCCATTGACTCCTAAATCTTGTAGTAATCGGTTGTAGTGCCCTTCATAGCCAAGGGACATAGCGATTGTATCTCTTAAATCTAAAAGGCGTCTGTAGCTTTCAATCTGAGAGAGAGCACTATCACTTCTTAAATTCTGGGTGAGACTCACATTGAAGTATGGGGCTACATGCACAAGGTCAGCCATGACCTGCCTAAGTCGGTTATAGAATTGTGTGTACTCTTCACGTCCTTGTAACCAAGCACGATATTGATTGAGTGCTTGATAAAGTTCTATGGTGTGAGCGATATAGTTTGTTGAACTAGTGGTAATCAAAAGATTTTTTAGTTCTTGGCTAATCACGCCATTTAAGCCATGCTGTGTAAAGTTTGCTAACTCAGGCGGAATAAGACGATTCCAGAATCCTTCGTTGGCCTCGATCTGAAAAAGATTGCTTCGCATTTGTCCTGATTTTTTCAATTGATTTCTAATAAATTGTTTCAGTTCCTCTGGTGAATGGTAAACTCTTTCTGATCTTTCTAAGATTTGTTCTCTAAAATTAGGTTTGGATAGATGAGGGAACTGCTCAAGAATATCAAGGACAGAATTTAAATTGTATTGCTCGGTGGATGTTTGAGGATCCCCAAAGCGTGTTCGATAAAGTGAAAAGAGATCAACTTGATTCCTATTTAATATTAATCCACGAGTCATGGCTTGAAAAAAACTTTCTAAACCGTCAATTCTTTGCCCAGATTGTTGTGTGAAGAGACTGGAGCAATATTGTCCATTGGAAGAGCAACTCATAGTAATTATGAGGCTTACAAAGATAATACGGTTTCGCATAACTGAAATATTACCCTGATAAGAAAAGGCCAGAAACAGTTGTTGTTAAGTTTACAAATCTAAAGAGGAATGTAAAAAATATGAACGATCAATGATGACGACTTATTTGTTGATTTTCTATGAATCTTATCAGGTGTCTAAATTTTAGTCAGAGCTTCAGGTTTTTAACGCATTTAACTATATGAAATTACATGAGTTATTTTTGTCGGCAACATCTCAATTTGGCACACTTATAGCAAAAGTGTTTGAGTGAGGAAAGGCAAAATGAAAATGAACCAACTTATAGTAATTGTTTTTATTCTTCTAGGAGTGATCAATTTAAGTGCTCAGCCAGCTTCAGAGTCAAAAGAAGTGGTGAAAATGAAAAAACAGCATTGGAAGGTTGGTAATAAAAGCTCTGTGAAGATTAAGGGTTTAAATTTGGGAGATAATGGATGTGAGAAGTTTGATATCTATTTTTCAGAAAAACTAGAGTTCCAAATTGAATGTGGCGAATTTAAAAATAGCCAGGAGTTGTCCCTAGCAAATAGTAATACACATACAGTAACAAAAAGAAATGGTTATACGACGATTACTAAATATGGATATCTTATAAAGCGTCCACAAGTTTCTCAGTTGGATCAATCAACTTTAAAGGTCCCTTTTGTTTCTCAAATTATTCATATTAGTAAGAACAGTAATAGTGAATTAGCGTTCTATTTGGAGAGTTTTAAAGTTGATGAATTTGGTCGAATTGTGCAAGATCAGTTTATTCAAGCACACACCCTCTCTGTTTTGGATAGAAAGGTGAGTGCCTATTCTAAGAGTATGAAATAGTTTTCATTGGGATCTAAAGAAACTAGTGCGATTCCCAGCCGACCACTGCACCATTTTCAAAATAGATAACTCTTTTTTCTTTGTAGTATCCGCCAAGCGTTGGGACTTGGGTCTCATAAATCCAGCGTTCATTTTCATATTTTGGATTACCAGCCACTTCAACTTGATTGGGAGCGCCGAGAAACCTTCTTACCCCGTTTTTTTCCATTCCAAGGCGGATGGATGATTGCTGACTTGGAGTGCGTTCTTGCTCGACAAGTGGTTGTTGATCATTGAGTAAAAGCATTTCCAAATTATCTAGATCAGAAATTGCTGGATGAACTCTTCTTGAATTTTTTTGGGGGACAGGATTAAACGCACATCCAGCGAACAAGAATGTTGTATAAAGAGCTAAAAATATCTTCATGTAAAGACTCCTTATTGAAGTTAAAAAGTAAAATATGAAAGGTGTTTCATTTTTACTCAACTCTCTGTCGGAAAATGAGACAAATTTATTAAGTCCAGTCCATTCAGAGCACACCATTTTTTATAATAATTAATGATCAGTTTTTAGAATTTAATAATCTGTAGAGACTGAGTTTGGAATGGGAATAGACCAAGGTCTCTAGACCATAGACTTGTCTTTATTAATTGTTTTCATGTAGACTGGGAAACTCTAATAATAGGGTTTGTATGGCTGAAGAAGAAGAGATAAGCAATAGCAAAAAAAATGAGAATTCTGAAGATGCTGCAATGGAATCTTCTGCTAAAAATGAAACAGGTTCTGTCGATAAAAGTACTGAGCTTGATTTAGATGAAGATCTAGCTGATGCTTTGGGTGAGGGAGATTCAACCGATGTCGGTGATGACGTCGATGTCGATCAAATATTGGGTGAGGCTGATCCTAATTTTTCTCAAGAAATGGCTGAAATTGCCTCTGCTGACTTTAGTAATGTTGTGATCGACAGTGATACTACGGCAGAAGAGGTTGATGAGAATGCAAAAGCTCCGTCGATGTTTAGGGCTTATTTTAATAATATATCGCAAGAGAGAAAAAAACGTTATCTAGCAGCTCTTGTTGTTATTTTAATACTTGTACCTATTTCTATTCTCATTTTCATGGGAAAACTTTTGCCAACTTTTAATCTACCTTTTTATTTGTCTATGAACGAATTAACTGAAAAAACTTACAGTTATGAATTAGAAGATACTAAAATACCTCTTTTTGATTCTTTTAGAAATAATACCGTGACAGCACCTCTTCCGAAAACAATGATTAATCTAAGTTCGGATGGCGGAGAACCGGTTTATGGACAGTTTGAATTTTTCCTAGTCTTAAGAGACAAAGAAGTGGAAAAGCTTGTGCAAAAAAAACAGACAGAAATTTTGGATCTTGTTCAAAGAATATTAGAGCAAGTGAGTTGGGATGACTTAAAGAGCCCTCTGGGAAAAGAGCGAGTTAAAAAAATATTACGACATCAATTGAATGAATACTTTCAAGGTAACTATGTGGTTGGAGTCTACTATCGATCGGTTCTTCTGCAAAAGTAAAATAAATAATTAAATAGAGACTCAGGTTCAAAAAAGAGAGGCACAAGGTCTCTCTACAAAAAAGTCACTCTTGGTGTATTTTTAAGCGCAGGCTGATAAAATCTCTACTACATTTTTTTCAGCAGAAAGACAGTTGTGAAGGTGAAAGATAACGTTCTTTACTTTTTTGCGAGCGACAAGATTGTTCACTTGTTTGGCAGTTGTACCTTCTTCATCTTTATCAATGTTTCCTGCAAATGTAACAATGATTAGGTTCTTATCTTCATCTATTTTAATTGCCATTACATCACTCCAAGTTTTTCTTATGCACTTTTATCATTTGTTGTAGCAAAAACTCTGTAGTTAATATTAAGAGCATTGATGCTGACTATAATACCTTTTTTATTGGTTAGTAGGTCTCTATCATTTGAGACATCTTCAGATCGGACTTCGTTGGAATCGATAATTCCACAGTCAATTAGAACATGCTTTAGAATCACGTATCCTAATGAGCGACTAATGATATCTAAGCTTTTTCCATGCACTTTTTCAGATTTTTCTCTAATTTCTTCTAGAGTTGCTTTACTGCAAAGAACAGAAAAAGTATTTTTAACTTTTCCCACTTGAATTTGTATAACAGCAGCATGATCAGCCTCAATAGTTTCTCCTACTTTTTTTAGCTTCATTTCTCCCACTTCAAAATCATTGCGCGATAAAGCTTCTTTCAGAAAACCTACTGAGGAGTCAATGAGGCTTGAGAATATACTACCTTCTATCATCTTTGTTGTTGATCCTAAGGTAAAGTAGGTATCTACAGCGGATTTTAATTGTTCTTTAGAAATGGGTTTATCTAAGTAAGAAACAAAGGGGTAGGTTTTTTCGATATTCTCAGGCTTGTAAGCAGATATGGCGACAATAGGAGTTGTGTCATTAAATTCACTCGACCGCACAATATCAATCAACTCTTCCCCATCTTTTTTAGGCATCCTTATATCTGTTATTATTAGGTGGAACGTCTGATTTTTTAGTTTTTTTTCAGCCACAGAACCATCTTGAGCTTCTACAATTTTAATTCCATTTCCGTACAATGATGCTAAATTTCGGCAAATAAGCTCTCTGGAATCTGCTTCATCATCAACAACTAAAATCCATTTTTTTGTTTTAACTGCCATTAGTCGTTCCTCACTCCATCCTCTTCGTCGAAAAAGCAAATAACTTGAGGTAGAAAATGAAAAGTAAATAAAAATTAGTCATATCATTTTGAGAAATTAATTGTAATCACCAATTGGGATTAAAAGATGATCCATCAATCGAGTCAGATCTTTTACCAGTTGTTGTGATTGAGTGAGGTGATCGCTTTTATGGTTTGGTTGTTGGTGAGATTCTTGATACTTTAACTTCGGACCAAGAAATATAATTTCCAGTTAAAAAACAAGCCGGCGTTATAGGGAATCTTAACTTAGAGTCAGAGCTTGTTGTGGTGTTAGATCCATTTGATATTATTGAAAGTCGATTCAAAGATACGGTTCCTTCTAAAGTCTCTAGTTTTGTTTTGGTACAAGTGGAAAGTACTGAGGATAGTGATCAATTTTTGGAAAAACTAAGACTTTTACTTGTAGAAGATACTCCATTCTTTAGAAAAACCATTCAAAAATATTTACAACGTTATGGTTATCAGGTGGATGTTGTCGTCGATGGTCAAGACGGTATAGATAAACTAAACCAAGAAGATGTTCCGTACGATTTGATTATCTCTGATGTAGAAATGCCAAGAATGAACGGCTTTGGATTTGGGGAAATTATTTGTCATTCTTAGCGCTGGAGAAAATCCATAGCAAGCGTCTGTCGTCTGCCAACTAAATGGTAATTTAGTATCTCTTCTCGTGGATCATTTGGGAGATGTGGTTGAGTCTAATGTCGACTTTGAGGAGCCTGTGCCGGACACTTTGCCTCATGGAATGAAAAAGTACTTTAAGGGTATCAGTAAAAGAAATGACACAATTTTAATTATTATTGATCTTGAAAAATTAAGTAATGAATTAAATATAGAGAAACAGCAATGGGAGAGTGTGAAATGGGAGAAGCCGAAAAAAATTGATAATTTCCAAAAAGAACTTGGAAAGAACCAAGGGGACGCAATTTCAAAAACAAAACAACTTGAGATGGAAGGAACGTTTAATGCCTTAAACTGTGTACAAGCTGTGATTGAATTTAAAACGGATGGGACAAATCTAAAAGCTAATGATAATTTTTGTAAAGCGTTGGGATACTCTTTAGAAGAGATAGTGAATCAACATCATAAAATGTTTTGTGAGCTGGAGTTCAATCAAAGTTTTGAATATAGTCAACTTTGGCAAAGGTTGAGTCGCAGTGAATTTGAATTCGGTAATTTTATACGTCTTAAAAAAAATGGTGATGTGATCTGGATCAACGCCTCATATAACCCTGTTTTTGATGATGCTGGTTATGTCATGAAAGTAGTAAAATTTGCCACAGATATTACTAAGTAGGGAGAACATCTAATCTTGAGGGGATTAACTCTGCTGTTTTGAAAACACAGACTGTTATTGAGTTTTAGCTAGATGGAATCATTGTAACTGCCAATGAAAATTTTTTAGGAGCCCTTGGTTATTCTTTAAAAGAAATTAAGGGTCAACACCACCGTATGTTTTGTGAGGACCACTATGTTAGTTCACCAGCTTATGGAGCCTTTTGGGATAAGCTTTCTAAAGGCGAATCTCAATCCGGTGAATTTAAAAGGATTAACAAAAGAGGTGAAGAGATTTGGATTAATGCCACTTATAATCCGATCCTCGATCCCAATGGAAAACCGATCAAAGTGGTCAAAGTTACCATTTATTTTACTTACTGCGGAGGCTGATACTAATCAAATGGAGGAAGCCAATGATTTAGGTGTGGATGCCTACATAACAAAGCCCTTCAAGCCGGAAGATATTGAACTTAAGCTTAAAGAAATACATGCGATTAAGGGAGAAAGCTCACTGCAAAAAGCATCTTAAAGTTAAAGCTAAAAATAGCCCGCAAAGATATTATTCTTTTTTTGATTTTTATTTGCGGGTGTTTTTACCATTTTAATTAATTTTATTCTTTTTCATTTTTCAATTAGATTATTACATAAAGTTAGAAAAATATTAAACCTGTCTTGAACTATAATCATGAAAGTCAGAGAGCTGAATTCAATTTTATTCTTTTATCCTATTTTACCTCTTTTCTTGAAAAGGTTAGGATTAATATTATAGGCTTTCAGTTTATCATGAAGTGTTGATTTAGGCATTTTCAATTCTTCGGCCACTTTCCTTTGGTTACCATAATATTTTTGTAATTGATTAAGAATGAGGTTTCGTTCCATTTCTTTTATGGGAGGGAGTACACTGTCTTCACTCATTGCTAAAAGTTTTTGACTCTCTTCGCATTGGGAATGGTCCTTTTCAATGAGTTGATCGAGATCCTCCTCTGCGATAGTTTTTCCTGGGAAATAGGCCGCAGCTCGGATAATAACATTTTTTAGTTCTCGAATATTTCCTGGCCAAGTATGGTTTTTCATTTTCTCAATAGCTCTAAAAGAAAATCCCACTTTTTGATCCCGTGCAAATTGGTATAAAAGTGATTCAAAGTCCTCCATTCGTTCAATCAAAGAAGGGGGAGTCACTCGGCAAATGTTAAGTCGATGATAGAGATCTTCTCGAAATTCTTTTTTGAATACTTTTTGTTTTAAATTTTTATGAGTGGCTGCAATAATTCTAACATTGGTTTGTATACTCTTATCTGATCCCACAGGTCGAATTTCATTATTTTCAAGAGCTCTTAAAAGTTTAGGTTGTAAAGAAAGAGGAAGGTCTCCAATTTCATCTAAAAAGAGAGTTCCTCCCCTTGCGGCCTCAAAGGCTCCTTTTCTATTTTCAGTGGCTCCTGTGAAAGCTCCTTTAACGTGTCCAAAAAGTTCACTTTCAATAAGGTTTTCACTTAAAGCACTGCAATTGATTGTGATATAGGGAGCTCCAGAGCGATTGGATGTTTCATGAATCCATTTTGAAATAATCTCTTTTCCTGTTCCTGACGGGCCAACCACTAAAACGGTGTAGTCTGTATTAGCAATGGCCGGTAGGCGTTGCAGTTGTAAATTCCATTTGCTGTTTCGGCTGGTTAAGGGATCGTTGGTCTTTTTGAGCTTGGAAAATACAAATAAACTTTCACCCACAAGAATTTTATCATTATTTTGAAGGTAAGCCTCAATGACTCCTGTGCCGTTTACATATACGCCATTTCGGCTTTGCATATCACGTAAGATATACCCTCGATTTCTTTTTTCGATTCTAACATGTCTGGAGGAGGCAAAGGGATCGTCAATACTAATGGTGTTGGTGTCATCGCGACCAATGGTTAAGAAATCGCCCACTTCATAGGATTCTTGCTGATTTTTATTGATCGGTAAAAGATAAGCCTGTTCGAGCCGTTCTTGATGATTGAGTGATATTTTTTGGGTTTCCATTTTATCTCCTTTTTAATTGAGGTATTTCAAGGGCTGTGCCAAGAAGGATGGAGAGATGGCTGGTTTTATTCACTCTGAGGGTGTAAAAATGTCCGAAATCCAAATTTTCGGATTTAAATCTTAAAAAAATCGGATAAGTAAAGTTATGACTAAAGTTCAATTCATTCAAAGTGCCAGTCGATTGGATCAGTTTCCTCCTGGAGGGCTTCCACAGGTGGCTATTGCCGGTCGCTCGAATTCCGGTAAATCCTCTTTCATTAATACCATTGCGCGCCAGAAAATTGCTAAAGTCAGTGGAACTCCCGGGAAAACTCGTCTTTTAAATATATTTGATGTGGAAAAAAAGTTTTGGCTCGTCGATATGCCTGGTTATGGCTATGCGGCTCGCTCCCACAAAGAGCGAGGGGATTGGGAGAAAATGATAGAGGAGTACTTAGCAAACTCCCAAGATTTAAAAGGTTTAATTTTGCTAAAAGATGTGCGTCGTAAATGGACAGAAGAAGAAGATATGATCTTAGACTTCTGTGCTTCCATGGACCTTAAACTTCTTGTGGGCCTGACAAAGGCTGACAAGCTTTCCCGCTCACAGTGGAAGGGAGAGGTTATAAAGCTTGAAAAAGAACTCAACGTTCCCGTCCATGCCCTATCTTCTTTAAAGAAATGGGGTACTTACGAGATTATTGGCCATGTTCTGCAAAATTGGATTTGATGAGTCGACTTTCTTTATTGCACTTATTCCAAAGTGCTTAATATTTTTGTAATTCTCATGACATCAGGATTAATCATTGTTATACACTTTGGATTGTCGAAATTTAGGAGTCTATGTCTGAAGTCGTAGCTGTCATTCCCGTTCGATATGGGGCTCAAAGGTTTCCTGGTAAAGCTCTTGCCCCTATTCACAATAAGCCCATGGTTCAATGGGTTGTTGAAGGGGTGTCTCAAGCGCGCAAGATCTCCCAAATAATTGTAGCCACCGATGATTCTAGAATAGCCGATTGTGTTCAATCATTAAATGTTGAAGTTGTGATGACTGACCCCGATTTACCTTCTGGAAGTGACCGAGTATATCAAGCCATCAAAAACCGTCATGAAAATTTGATATTAAATATTCAAGGAGACGAACCCTTAATTTCAGGGAAATTAATTGATCAGATGGCTGAGAGTATGATGGCTGAGGATCAGTGGGAAATGATTACTTTAGGACGTACAATTAACAAAGAAGAGCTACTGAGTCCTAATACAGCTAAAATTGTTCTCAACGAGAGGGGACATGCTCAGTATTTTAGTCGATTCGCCATACCTTATTCACGCAATGAAATAAATGATGCCAATGCAGGTGCGTGCTTGAAGCATATTGGTATTTATGGGTATAAAAAAGAGTTTTTGAAAAAGTTCTGCCAAACAGCGGTCTCTCCGGCCGAAAAAATGGAAGGTTTGGAGCAATTGAGAGCTTTATATATTGGTGGACGTATTAAAGTATTAAAAGTGGATTATGAAAGTTGGGGAGTGGACGTTCCCGCTGATATTGAAGTTGTAGAAAAGTTATTAAAGGAAAAGCATGACTAAGAAGAAAGTTGCAAAAAAGGTGAAGAAAAAAAGAACTCCACGTGTTTCTCGTAAGAAACCTCTGACTCAAAAATTTATTTTTGTAACAGGCGGGGTGGTTTCCTCAATAGGAAAAGGGCTTTCGGCGGCCAGTCTTGGAACTTTACTTGAGGCAAGAGGTTATAAAGTTACACTAATGAAGTGCGATCCTTACATCAATGTCGATCCAGGAACAATGTCTCCCTTTCAGCATGGTGAAGTTTTTGTGACCGATGATGGTGCAGAGACAGATCTGGATTTGGGACACTATGAAAGATTCACCTCTATTTATTTGAATCAATCCAATAGCACCACGGCTGGTCAAATTTATGACAGCGTTATTAAGAAAGAGCGTCGAGGAGATTACTTAGGGGGGACGGTTCAAGTCATTCCCCATATCACGGAAGAGATTAAGTCTCGTATTTTTGAAGCCGCCCAAGGCTCAGAAATTTGTATTGTAGAAATTGGTGGAACCATTGGTGATATTGAAGGACTTCCCTTTATTGAAGCCATTCGACAAATGCGTGTCGACCTAGGAGTGGAAAATACTCTTTATGTTCATGTTACTTATGTTCCTTTTATTGCTGCAGCAGGTGAGCTTAAGAGTAAGCCCACTCAGCATTCTGTCAAAGCTTTAAGGGAAGTCGGCATTCAGCCTGATATTTTAATTTGTAGAAGTGAACATAATATTCCTCATGATATTAAATCAAAAATTGGTCTTTTCTGTAGTATTCGACCTGAGCATGTGATCAGTGCTTATGATGCTGAGTCCATTTATGAAGTTCCATTGATGCTTCATGAAGAAGGTTTCGATGAGAAAGTGGTCGATATTCTTGATCTTGATAGTAAGAAACCAGATTTAACCGAGTGGGGAAAAATGGTTTCAATCATTAAGTCCCCTAAGAAGTATGTCAATATAGGAATCGTTGGAAAATACACCAACCTTAAAGAAAGTTATAAGTCTTTAAATGAAGCTCTTGTTCACGGCGGGATTGCTAGTGATGCGCGGGTTAATATTACTTATATTAACTCTGAAAAACTCAATGAATCAAATGTACAAAAACATCTGTATGGTGTGGATGGTATTCTTGTGCCCGGTGGTTTTGGTGAGCGTGGTGCAGAAGGTAAGATGATTGCTATACAATATGCGAGGGAAAATAATGTTCCTTTCTTTGGAATATGTTTTGGAATGCAACTGGCAGCTATTGAGTTTGCTCGCAATGTTTGCGGGTTGAAAAATGCAACAAGCCGTGAGTTTGCTGATGATGTTAAGGGGCAGAGAAACTTTGTTGTTAACTACATGAAAGAGCAAAAAGGTATAGATAAGAAAGGTGGAACAATGAGGCTAGGAGCCTTTGCTTGTTCACTTGATAAGGATTCGTTTGTTAAAAAAATCTATAAAAAACCAGTGATTAAAGAAAGACATAGGCATCGTTTTGAATTCAATAATAAATTTAGAGCCCTGTTTGCAAAAAATGGAATGGATTTACCTGGGGTTTGTGAAGAGCGTGACTTAGTTGAAATTATCGAGATTCCTGATCATATCTTTTATGTGGGTGTGCAATTTCATCCTGAGTTTAAGTCCAAGCCTCTCGACCCCCATCCGTTGTTTACTCATTTTGTTAAAGCTTCTATGAAAAATAGGGAGCTTGCTAAACCCGAGAGTAATAAAGTCACTTCTCGATCTAAACGAAAAGTGAAGGCGAGTGACTCTTCAGAATCTCTTTCTGTTTAAGGTGTGATAATGAGTAGTTTAGAGGAAGCAAAAAGAGTTTTAGAAATTGAAGCCCAGGCCATTTTAGATTTAAAAGATCGACTGGATGACAGTTTTGAAAAAGCTGTGGAACTTCTATGTGTCTGTAAAGGTAAAGTTGTCGTCGCTGGTATGGGAAAGTCGGGACATATTGGTAGAAAGATGGCGGCAACGTTGAGCTCCACTGGTACGCCGGCTTTATTTCTTCATCCTGCTGAGAGTTCTCATGGTGACTTAGGAGTTGTGGTTGAAGGTGATTGCCTGGTTGTCATTAGTTATGGTGGAGGTTCGCAAGAGCTCCAGGACTTATTAACTTATGCTACTAGAAAAGGGCTGCCTCTGATTGCAATGACTGGCAATCAAGAAAGTGATTTGGCTAAACTGGCCACAGTTTCTTTGGATATTAAAGTGCAGGAAGAAGCCTGTCCATTAAAGCTTGCTCCGACATCCAGTTCTACAGTGTCGCTCGCTTTAGCTGACGCTTTAGCGATGGCCACTTTGAAAAAGAAGGGTTTTCGAGAAGAGGACTTTGCAGAATATCATCCTGGTGGGAAATTAGGTCGAAGACTCCTGACCCGAGTTAAAGATCTTATGCATGACAATGGTGGATTGCCCGTTGTGAGCCAAGATGACAATATGGTAACAATTGTGAGCAAAATGACTGGAAGTCACGTTCGTGGTGTTGCTGGTGTGGTTGATAGTGATGGTTTTTTAAAAGGAGTTATCACTGACGGGGATATCCGTCGACATTTGGAGAAAAATAAAAATCCACTTGAGGCCTCAGTTGAAGACTTAATGTCTAAACAACCAAAGACAATCGACAAAAATGAACTGGCTGTTAAAGCCCTCTTTATAATGGAGCAATTCTCTATTCAGTCTCTTTTTATAATTGATAATGATACAAAAAAGCCTGTGGGTTTGATTCATTTACAAGATTTGATTAAAGCCAAAATTCGCTAACTTCTTATCCCGACTCTAAATTTTTCATGAAAGAAGAAAGAGAGGGGGATATTAGCTATTAATGGCTTAGGGCCATAGATGACCATCATTGATAATACCCTTAAGTTAAGAATTCTTTACTTCTTTAATTAAGTTCGCAGTGAGGCGCAAAGAGGAAGCTGTATGGGCAGTACCGCGACGACGAAGTCAGAGAAACTGGGAGCTTAACTAAAGGGTATTGCCAACATTAACTGTAAACTCATTTGACAGTGATACAGAAAGAATTTCACTAAAACCTCAACCCTCTTTTTTCATTTGGGTTTTTCTTGTAAATTAATCAACATCAATGACAAAAAAGGGAAACGGGATATGATTCTTTTGGTCTTTATTTTTTTAACGACAATGGTAAATGATGCTTTGGCTGATGAAGCAAATAATATTTTACCAATGAATGAGTTTATGGCCCTAGCAGTGTGTGGGAAGATGAATGACGTTAGAGAGCAAATTGAATTTAATAACCATATTGAGCTGACTGACTTTGTTAACTTGAGATTGGAATTTCAAGAAAATCTCATTAATGTTGAAGAGAGAATTGATTTGGCTCTGCAAAACAATAATTGGAACCGAGCCAGTATTTTATGTGCACGCGCTGATGAAGTTACTTTAGGGTTTGCAAAATCCTGTGAACCAGAATCTGGTCGCGTTTTATTTGATCATCAAACTGTTGATGAATTATGTGCACCACTTAGAATTTAAGATCTGCCGCTAGGTTTTCTAAGAACTGTGATGTAGTTTTAATCGTCTCTCATAAAAAAATGATTCCAGGGTTTTAGATGACGAATTACCATCTCTTTTTTAAAGTATTTTATGGGTTATAAATTATGATTCTCGATTAAAGTCTTGTTTGCCTTATAGAGAAGGCACTATTCAGTAAAAAATTTTATATTTTTTATGGATAAGGAGATTCTGAAGGCAATAACAGCCTTGGGCTCTAAAGTCGGTAATTATCTTTTCCGATATAAAAATATGACATTAAAACACTTTATTTTAGTGATATGGGCAATGCAACTTTCAATCTTGGGATGGGCTCAGGAATCTATTCCTCAGATAGGAACCATGGTTCTTCTTGAGCATGAAGGAGAGACAATTCCTGTGCGTCTTACCAATGTGCAAGGTGAAGGTTCAGAGACCACATTAATGTTTAGGCAAGAAAGATATCTTAGTTCCTACAACTTTTCTCCTCGTCTTCTGAGACGATCCCTTAGGGAAGCGCAATACCAAACTGAGGTGCCTTCCATACAGCATCAGATGCATAATGAGAATAGAACTTTAAGGGTCGGACAAATTGTTTTAGGTAGAAATAATAAAACTTATATTATTCGTGGAGTTTTTCCTGATGGTCGTATGGCTGTTCATCCGGTCGTTAGCAATCAAAATGGTGGTGACCGTTTGGGAATTAGTCGACTCTTCAGCGTACGAAATGGAACTAATATGGAAGTTATTAGCCGAGACGATATTGTTGCTCAAGAAGTACAGAGTTTTCGAGGCTACAGTTATGCTAGAGGGCCTGAAGGGGTCATCTCTGAAATAGAAGGTATTCCTTTGTGTGATCAAGATAGGATTCAAGAATATAATTTTCCTGCTCATTTAAGAAGAGAGGATTTTCCTGTATCTGGTTGTCGTCATGGGCGAGTGCAGATGGGTGCAATCTTTTCTAATGGTACATTTCATTTCGGTACAAATTGGCAAGGAGAGAGTCGTTTGATTAATCCTTTTCCTACCACTATTCATCAATATCAAGGCAGCGACCCCAACAGTATTAGATAATTTAATCCATTTGAAATTTTATTGGTCTTCAATAAGGTTTGTGATTGGTTTATGAGTTCCCATTTAAGGTTTCATCTGTCATCATTAATAATTGAAAAAAATAAAAGTTTTAATCTCTGATGTAATTGAAAAATAGTTGTTTAAAACTGAAGCTTGTTTTTTTTTAATTTTAGATCAAAATAGCTATATGTCATTTGATCATAAGAAACTTAAAAAAATAAAAATGTTGGTAATGGATGTGGATGGAATTTTAACGGACTCTCGTAGAATTCTAGAGTCTAGTTTA